>CAYLTU010000397.1:0-4276 GCA_964386465.1 uncultured Rhodospirillaceae bacterium | reverse complement strand
GGCGAGATCGGATCGGTCGCGGAGTTCCATTATTCCTTTATGGGCGCCACCGATCCGGCCCAGCTCGAGGGCAGCGCGCGGGCGCTCGCCGGAATGATGCGGGAGGACAAGGTCAACGCGGTTTTGCTGTCGCCGGTCTGACCGAACTGCACGCGCGCCGTGTGCGGGCTGGCTCATTATTTCGAAGACGAGGGGATCGCGACGACGACAATCGCGCTGGTGCGGGAACACGCCGAGGCGATGCGCGCGCCGCGCGCGCTGTGGGTGCCGTTCGAACTGGGACGGCCGTTCGGGTCGCCGGGCGAACCGACCTTCCAGCGCAGGGTGATCGGCGATGCGCTGTCGCTGCTCGTTTCTTCCGATGGGCCGGTCGTGCTGGCGGATTTTCCGGACGATGCGCCCGGCCCGATGGCCGAAGACGATACCGGTTGGGTCTGTCCGGTCAGTTTCCCCCCGCCGCCCGGCGACGATACCGGACCCGTCGCGGCGTTATTGCACGAGATCGAGACGCTGGCGCCGTGGTATCAGTTATCGAAAGACCGCCGCGGGCGCACGCTCGTTGGGGTGAGCGGGATGGCGGTTCCGGAAGCCGCCCGGTTTGCCGCATCGTTTCTCGATAGCGTGCCGACGGACGATGCGGGACGGGCGCAATCGGCGGCTTTCAAGAACGCTATTACCGACATCATGGCCTATTATTCCGAGGCTGGAACCGCGCAGCCGGGCCGGCGCTCCAGCGGCGACACGCAACGTTGGTTCTGGCGCGACACGGCGGCCGGACGCGTCTTTTTGGACCTGCGCTCGAAGTTGCTGGACTGCGACGACAAGCGGTTACGCTTCATCGTCACGAAGGTCATGCTGCCCAAGACCCTGGGCGGATAGGGCCGGAGGACTGGCATGGCCAATTCGGCGCGGACGATCAGGCTTGCCGTTGCGACCGATTTGGCCGCGATCCGGCGCTGTGCGGAAGAGGCCTACGCGCTTTACGTGCCGCGGATCGGCAAGAAGCCGGCGCCTATGGTCGCGGATTTCGCCGCCCAAATCGACGACCGCCAGGTCCATGTCTGTGTCGAGGGCGAACGGGTATTGGGCTATATCGTGCTGTACCCTCGCGACGACCACCTCCACATCGAAAACGTCGCGGTGTTCCCGTCACTGCAGGGCTCGGGGCTTGGCCGGGACCTCCTGGCGTTCGCGGAAGACGAAGCGCGCCGCGCCGGGATCGCGGTGATCGAGCTTTATACGAACCGGCATATGACGGAGAATCTCGGTTTCTATCCACGGCTGGGTTACGTGGAATTGGGACGCGGCGAGGAAGCGGGGTTCGCCCGCGTATTCTACCGTAAGGAACTGACCTGATTTTGCGTTAATCGTTAAGCGTGGCGCAGGATTTCTTCGTGATCCCAGCTGACCAGCGGCGAGCGGATATTCCGCCAAAGGTCGTGCGCGGCCTCGCGGCGGCGCGCCGTCGCAATTGGCGATACATAAAGCAACACATGCGTCGCGCCGCGCCGGCGGGCTTCGCCGAGCGCGTCGGTGTTCCCATCCGATAACGCATCCACGAAATTCGCGGTTTCGCCTATGAGTAGAATTTCCCAGGTACCGGGACCGACGACGCGCCGCGCCATGGCGTAGACGCCGGCGGCGCGCGGCAACGTCGAATCGAGCGAAAAAACGGTAAATCCATAGTAGGCGCCGGACGAACCGCGATACGTCGCGGTCTCCCGCCGCCCCCTAGGCGGCATAAGGCCTCTCCGTCGACCCTGTTTGACGTTTCACCTCTGGCATTTCGGCCCCTGATCCGATTTTCAACGTGTAATACGTGATGTGGCGCGTGTTCGAATTGTTAGTCGGAACCTACTAAATGAAGCGTTAACAAAAGATTAACACTCCACATATGGTAAGTTTTGCCAAAATGTTGGTGATATTTCCGGGAATTGGGATTCTTGGGGATTTTCAACGGGTTGATGTCCGCGTCGGTTGTTTCGCACCGTAAAATAATTCCCGACCCGGCAAAAATAATTGCGCTAGCCCGCGATACGTTCCGCCACGGCATCGCCGAACGCGTCGGTCCCCAACGCACCGCCCAGGTCCGCGGTGCGTCCCGATTCGCCCGACAACTGCGCGTCGACGGCTTCGCTTAAACGTTGTGCGGCGTCGGCGAGATCTTCGCGTCCATGCCTTTCGCCGAGCCAGTCGAGGAGCATTCCCGCTGACAGCATCAACGCCGTCGGGTTGGCGATATTCCTGCCCGCGATGTCGGGGGCGGAGCCGTGCGCCGCCTGCGCGATCGCGTGATCGGTTCCGGCATTGATCGAAGGGCCAAGGCCGAGGCCGCCCGACAGTTCGGCGCTGAGATCGGACAGGATATCGCCAAACATGTTCGTGGTGACGACCACGTCGAACGCCGCGGGCTGGCGAACGAGCAGCGCCGCCATCGCGTCGACGATGACCTCGTCGACTTCAAGGCCGTCATATTTCGCGGCGACCGCGTGGGCGGTATCGGTGAACAGGCCGTCGGACACTTTCAGGACGTTGCGTTTGTGCACGATGGTCAGTTTGCGTTTTCGCGTCATGGCCAGTCTGCAGGCCGCTTCGGTGATCCGTTCGGACGCGGCCCGCGTAATCTTGCGGACCGCCAGCGCGACATCTTCCGTCGCCAGAAACTCACCGGAGCCCTGGAACATCGAACGATCGGCGTAGAAACCTTCGGTATTTTCGCGGACCATCACCATGTCGATGTCCGGGGCCAGCGCCGGGATACCCGGACGGGCCCGCGCCGGGCGAATGTTGGCGTAGAGGTCGAAGGTCTTGCGGAACCAGGGCGACAGGTTGATACCGCCTTCCTCCGCCGGCGGGTAAACCATCGAATGGGTCGGTCCCAGGATGACACCGTCCGCATCTTCGGCCTGCGCCATGACCTCTTCCGTCAGGGTAACGCCATTCTTCTCAAGGCTGCTGAGCCCCGATTCGGCGCGCGTGACTTCGAGCCCGAGATTGAGGCGATGATTAAGCGCGTCGACGGCGCGCACCGTCGCGTTCGAGATTTCCGGGCCGATGCCGTCGCCGTCGAGGACGAGTATTTTCATGGGCGGTATTCCTTGTGGGTTCAGAACGACGCTAGGATGAACTGGCGGCGGAACGGGAACAGGGTCTTGCCGTTCGCTTCGTGCGGGTAGGCGGCCGCGATACGGCTGCGGTAAAGCGCCTCGAATTCGCTGCGCCAGGGCTCATCCAGCGGATTGAGGAATCGGGTCAGCCAGGTCCCCTTGGTGTATTCGGCGACCGGGTTCTCTCCGTCGAGAATCTGGAGGTATTCCGTTTCCCATATCTGGAGATCGCGCGCGAGCGGTTCGAGCAGGTTGTAGTAAAAGGCCGGCGGCTGCGTGGGCACGGCGATCCATACCGGCTCCAAAAGCGCCCGCCACGGCCCCTCGCGGACGACGTCGAGCATAAGGCTATGCGAAGGCGCCTCGAAATTGCGTGGGATCTGGATGGCGAGGACGCCGCCGGGCGACACCTGCGCCGCGATGTGCGGGAACAGCGCGTCGTGCCCTTCGATCCATTGCAGCGCCGCGTTGGAGAAAATGACGTCGAACTTGCGCGCTGGGGTCCAGGCCGACACATCGACCTTGTCGAACTTCACGTCGGGGACGGCCTCCCGCGCTCGCGAAAGCATTTCGTCCGAATTGTCGAGTCCGAGTATATCGGCCGTCGGCCAGCGCTTCTGGAGAAGCGGGGTTACGTTGCCGGGCCCGCAGCCGAGATCGACAACGGAGCGCGGGCTATCGAGTGGAATCCTCGCGAGCAGGTCGATTGCGGGTTGCAGCCGCGGTGCGGCGAATGCCAAATATTGCTGCGGATTCCATGCCATCGTCGTCTCGCTGTCCTAGTTGAGGCGATTAGCATAGGGAATGGTTCACGGTCGCGTCGATGGGTTGGTGTACACGGCGAACTGGCATTTGGAATCGGGGCGGGCGGTCGTTTTAGAAAGAGGTACGCAATGACGGACGATGCAAGCGCTCGCGATCTGGCGGCTAGGGCCCTGATTTTCATTGCGCAGGAGCCGGATCGAATTGGCCGGTTTTTAGCGCAAAGCGGCGCCGGGCCGTCGGACATTCGCGCACGCGCGCAGGATCCCGCATTCCAGGGCGGCATACTCGATCATCTTTTGTCGGATGAGGCCTTGTTAACGGAATTCGCCGAATGGGCTGAGATCGAGCCGGCGACTGTCGGTGCGCACCGCCGCTTTTTGCCCGGCGGCGAAACTACTTAGTTT
>CAYLTU010000396.1:0-4279 GCA_964386465.1 uncultured Rhodospirillaceae bacterium | reverse complement strand
AGACGCCGAAATTCGCGCAATTGGCCTGAAAATCCGTATTCTTCACGACCGACTATTTACGCTCGGCAAACCGGCACAGCAACCCTCCTACAACCAAATATTCCCACGTCGGATTTCGGGTTGCCAAGACGCTCGACAGGTAGAGTGCGTTTCACAATTCACAGCCCAAATTTTACAGTAACGTATAGCCGCATCATTTAGTCTCGGGGGCTGTTAGTTCCGTACCCGGAACGTTCGGCCCGCGCCTTAAAACGACGCTGTCATGCCACCGTCGACGGTGAGGATCTGGCCGTTGATGTAGGACGCGGCCGGCGATGCCAGGAACACGGCCGCGCCGGCAATCTCCGGAGGCTGGCCCCAGCGTCGCAGCGGCACGCGGCTGCGCAGGAATTCAGCGACTGCCGGATTGTCGACCAACGCCCGGTTGGTCTCCGTCGCGAAATAGCCCGGCGCGATACCGTTGGAGCGCCCCCGTCGCACACTCGAGGGGGGACGGTAGCTTGGCGGAAGGATTCCTGTAATCCTCGAACCCGAGTTGGCTCAACATGCGAAACCGGCAGCGCCGCTTGGAATGGCGGCGGACGTGGAAACATGGTTCGTCTTCAATGGAATTGTTTCTGCGGAGCCAATCGGCATTCGCGAATTTCGCGCCCTGGCTTTATTGTTCCTGCGTTTGACTGCATGACCATCAGACAGAAATCAACCGATTGAAAACATTAAAATAAAGGGATTGCGACACCGCATGACAGCGAATTGGTAAGTCGATCACCGGTTTTAATTACAGTTGCGATGTCGGTGGGCCTCATGCTTGGCCAGTTGCCGATTGTGGCGGTTCCCGCGCTCTCCGTGGAATTGGCGGTTCTATGGGAAATGAACGCTTCGCGAATTGGATGGCTCGGCGGAATATATTTCGTGGGCTACGCCGTCGCGCTGCCTTTCCTGACCGGCGCTGCGAACCGGATGGATGGGCGCATTGTCTATGCAGTCGCGGCACTGATCAGCGCGGTTGCTTCCTTTTGCGTTGCGCTATTCGCCGAGGGGTTCTGGTGGGTGCTGGCATTGCGGTTTACCGCTGGCATCGGCTTTGCCGGCATTCATATCGTCGGTATGAAAATGCTTGCAGACCGTTTGGTCGGTGAATCACAAACCCGTGCCAGCGCTTATTACACGGGCGCCTTTGCAGTCGGCAGCGGGGGTTCGTTCATGGTCGCTGGTCTGCTTTCGAGGTCCCTGGGGTGGGAGGCCGCGTTTGTGGCGGCTGGCATCGGAGCCTTACTGACCCTGCCGACACTTCTTTTGATCGGTCCACCGTTGGATGGCAACGAAGCTCGGTCGCGCCGGTTGTTTCCCGATTTCAGAGTGGCGCTCCGGGATGCGGAGATTGTTCGCTATGTCATCGCGTACGCCGGCAATCTCTGGGAGGTTTTCGCCGTCCGTGTTTGGTTCGTTCCGTTCCTGGCTTACAACGCGGCGCTAAACGAGGGTACCGCGCCGGAGTGGAATCCGACTACGGTTGCCGCGCTATCCGTGGTTATCGCCGTACCGTTGAACCTCGCCATAGCGGAGCTGGGGGGCAGATGGGGTCGAAAGCCTGTCATTTTCGCGGTATCGCTTGCGTCTGTCTTGGTTTGCGGCGCGCTTGGTTGGCAGGCGTCCGGACCCTATGTTTTCGTTCTTGCCCTGCTCTTGGTCCACAGCGTTACAAGCTATGGCGATGTCGGTGCCATCGCGGGCGGCGTCGTGGCGGCTTCGACGGGAGGAACGCGGGCGGCGGCTCTGGCCCTGTTTGGCATGGTCGGTTTCACATTTGGTTTCCTTGGTCCTCTTGCCGTCGGGTTTGCGGTCGACCTGGGCGGCGGTCGCGACGAACCAGTGGCCTGGTTTTGGGCATTCGCGGTTATGGCATTTGGCTCAGTCGTTTCCGCATTGGCGATGGCATGGAAGCCAGTATCTAAACCATGACATTGAATTCCGCTAAGCGACCGCGCTTAAAACGACGCCGTCATGCCGCCATCAACCGTCAGGATCTGGCCGTTGATATAGGACGCGGCCGGCGAAGCGAGGAACACCGCCGCGCCCGCGATCTCCGGCGGCTGGCCCCAGCGGCGCAGCGGCACGCGGCGTTGCAGGGATTCGGCGACCGCGGGGTTGTCGACCATCGCCCGGTTGGTCTCGGTCGCGAAAAAGCCCGGCGCGATACCGTTGCAGCGCACCCCGTCACGGCCGAGCTCGACCGCCAGCGCGCGGGTCAGCGCTTCCAGCCCGCCCTTCGCCGCCGTGTAGGCGATGTCGCCCGCGCGCGCGAACGGTCCCGCGATTGAGGTGACGTTGACGATGGCACCCCTGCCGCCCCCCGCCATGCCGGGCGCTATCGCGCGCGCCATCCCGAACGCCGCGGTCAAATTGACGTCGAGCATTTCCGAAAACGCCTCGGGAGTCGTTTCCGTTAACTTCTTGCGATTGCGCATGCCGACATTGTTGACCAGGATTTCGATCGGCTCGCCATGGCTGACGATCCAGGCGTCGCGCGCCGCACGGTCAGCGATATCGAAATTCGCCGCCGCCGCCGACAATCCGGCTTCGGTAAGTTCAGCGACGCGATCGTCCAAGGTTTCGGTGTCGCGCCCATTGATCAACACATCGGCGCCGGCCTCGGCCATGGCCTTGGCGATCTCCCAGCCGAGGCCGCGACCCGCGCCGGTCACCAGGGCTGTTTGCCCCGCGAGGCTGAAGCGGGCCAGATGATCGGGAGCGGTCATGAGGTTACCGGAAACCTTCGATCAGGACGCCTTCTTCGCCTCGGGCACATAGGCCTGGCTTGCGAAATGCTCGTCGTCGCCGGACGCGAACTTCAGCCCCGCCGCGAGGATCGCATCGTCGCCGACCTTGTCGAGCGGCACGTAATAGCGGTCGTCCGTCTTGGTGATCGTGTCGTTGCTGACCGCGTTGTAGCAGACGATCAGCGTCCACCGCCGGTTCGCCGAGCGGTTCTGGTCGGAACGGTGCAGTACGTTGCCATGAAAAATCATCACGTCGCCGGGGTCGAGTTCGCAATATACGAGCTCGTTCTGTTCGATGATGTGCTCCATCCTCGCCGGGTCGGCCGAATTCTGTTTTTCGCTGACCTGAAGGTGGTCGATGCGCCCCAGCTTGTGCGAGCCTTTGATGACCTGCAGGCAGCCATTGTTCCGATCGGAACGATCGAGGGCGATCATCATGCTCAGCATGTCCGGCCGCAAACATCCGTTGTAGTACCAGTAGCCGTAATCCTGGTGCCATTCCCAGGCGCCGCCGCCGAAAGGGTCCTTGGCGGTCAGTTTCGACTGAAAATGATAGACCGGTTCGCCGATCAGTTGCTCGGCCGTATCCACGATACGTTCGCAGCGTGCCGCGAGGCCGTAGACGCTGTCGCCGGCGCGGTTCCACAGCGAGATGCGCGTGCCGCCGCCTTCGGCGTCGGGGCGGATCAGCGAATGGGCCGCGACCTTGGGATCTTCCTCCATGGCGCGGCGCGGCAGGTCGGTTTCCCCGGACGAGAAAAGGTTGCGGGCGATGGTGTACCCGTCCTCGTGGTAGGCCTTCACTTGGTCGGCGGTTAGGACTGACGGCATGGCTCACTCCCTTTCGTCCGATTCAAGCCGTCCTTCAGAGTACCGAGCGGCTTAATCGACGTCCACACCGTAGGTTTCGGCCGCCGCACGAGCGCTGACATAGCCGTCGGCCACATCGTCGCGCACCGCGGCCGAGTCGCGCTCCGCCGGATCGCCGTAACCGCCCGCGCCGGCCAGCCGATAGCTGACCACGTCGCCCCGTTTCAGCTCCCGCATCTCCTTGGATCCGAGCGGTTCGGCGTTGCCGTCCGGATTGAGGATCGTCTCGGCCAACTGTCCGGGCTGTCCGCCGAACAGGCCGTAGGGTTGGAAGCGGTGCCGATCGCTGAGCAGGGACAGTGTCGCGGTGCTGTTCAGCAACTCCACGTCCTTGCGCACACCGCATCCGCCGCGGTACTTCCCGGCGCCCGCGGAATCCGGGATCATTTCGAAGCGATGGACGCGGATCGGATTTTGCGTTTCCTGCACTTCGATCGGGATGTTGGCGCAGTTCATCACCGGGCTCAGCGCTTCCACGCCGTCGCCATGCGCCCGGCCGCCATAACCGGCGAAGATCAGGTCGTAGACCACGAAGGGCTCACCCGTCGCATCGTCGAGCCCGCCGAGGTTGGGATTGCACCAGTGCGAGAAGGCGCCCATCGCCTTTTCCGGCAAGACCTTCGCGAAGG
>CAYLTU010000395.1:0-4308 GCA_964386465.1 uncultured Rhodospirillaceae bacterium | reverse complement strand
CCGCGAAGGCGGCCGCACCGTCGGCGCCGGCGTCGTCGCAAGCATCGTCGAATAGGCGTGCTGTCACACTTTGGTCAAACTTAGGGGTATAGCTCAGTTGGTAGAGCGTCGGTCTCCAAAACCGAAGGTCCTGGGTTCGAGCCCTAGTGCCCCTGCCATACCTAACGAGCTTGTACTCATGCAATCTGGAACTCGGACTTAAACGAGATGGCGAAGACGAACCCAGCACTGTTCATGCGTCAGGTGCGCCAGGAAGTCAGCAAGGTGACTTGGCCCTCCCGGAAGGAGACTGGAATTACCACGGCGATGGTTTTCGTCATGGTGACGCTGGCAGCGCTGTTCTTCCTCGTCGTCGATCAGATTATCTCGCTCGGCGTACAGCAAATTCTCGGACTCGGAGGTTAGCCATGGCGAATCGTTGGTATGTCGTGCACGTCTATTCCGGCTTCGAGAAGAAGGTCGCGCAGTCGATTGAGGAGCAGGCCCAGATAAAGGGCATGGAAGACCTCGTCGACGAAGTGCTTGTCCCGACGGAAGAGGTCGTGGAGATGCGCCGCGGCTCGAAGGTGAGCAGCGAGCGCAAATTCTTCCCGGGCTACATCCTCGTCAATATGGAAATGACAGACGAGTCGTGGCATCTCATCATGAATACCTCGAAGGTCACCGGATTCCTCGGCAGCGGCGGCAAACCTTCGCCGATCTCCGATGCCGAAGCGCAGCGCATCCTGCATCAGGTAAAAGAAGGCGTGGAACGGCCGAAACCTTCCGTCACCTTCGATATCGGCGAACAGGTGCGGGTCAGCGACGGACCCTTCCAGTCATTCAATGGCTATGTCGAGGACGTCGACGAAGACAAGGCGAGGCTCAAGGTATCGGTCTCGATCTTTGGACGGGCCACGCCCGTCGATCTGGAATACGCCCAGGTCGAGAAACTTTAGTGAAGAAACTTTAGTGCAATCGTGCGGGAGGTGAGCCAGCACCGTACCGCGCGGCCGAATTTGAAAGGTGGAACATGGCAAAGAAGATCAAAGGCTATATCAAGCTGGAAATTCCGGCCGGACAGGCCAACCCTTCGCCGCCGGTAGGTCCGGCGCTGGGTCAGGCCGGCTTGAACATCATGGAATTCTGCAAAGCGTTCAACGCGCACACACAGAATATGGAGCAGGGTACGCCGATTCCGGTGGTCATCACGGCCTATGGCGATCGCTCGTTCTCTTTCATCTCCAAGACACCGCCGGCGGCCTTTTTCCTGCGCAAGGCGGCGGGCCTGGAAAAGGGCGCGAACGAGCCGGGACGTGAAGTCGTTGGCACCGTAACTCAGGCGCAACTCCGCGAGATCGCCGAGGCGAAGATGGTGGATCTCAATGCGAACGATGTCGAAGCGGCCATGAAGATCATCGCGGGTTCGGCCCGTTCGATGGGCCTTGAAGTGGCGGGGTAGGGAATATGAGCGCGAAAAACAGCAAACGTCGTAAGGACATGGCCGACAAGCTCGAGCCGGGAAAACACTTTCCGGTCGAGGATGCGGTGAAGGCGCTGAAGGGCTGCGCCAGCGCGAAATTCGACGAGACGGTGGAAGTCTCGATGAATCTCGGTATCGATCCGCGCCACGCCGACCAGCAGGTGCGCGGCGTCGTGCAATTGCCGCACGGCACCGGCAAGACGGTCCGCGTGGCGGTCTTCGCGAAGGGCGACAAGGCCGAGGAAGCGAAAGCCGCCGGCGCCGATATTGTGGGCGCCGAGGATTTGGCCGAACGTATCCAGGGCGGAGAAATGGATTTCGACCGCTGCGTCGCGACACCGGATATGATGGCGGTCGTCGGCCGGCTTGGTAAGGTGCTCGGCCCGCGTGGCCTGATGCCGAACCCGAAGCTAGGGACGGTGACGCCGGACGTCGAAACGGCGGTCAAGGCCGCCAAAGGCGGTGAGGTCACCTTCCGCGCGGAGAAAGCCGGGGTCATCCATGCCGGTATCGGCAAGGCGAGTTTTTCGGAGGAACAGTTGTCCGAAAACCTGCGGGCCTTCGTAAAGGCGATTTCCACCGCCAAGCCCAGTGGCGCGAAAGGCACCTATATCAAGAAGGTTTCTGTTTCCTCCACCATGGGCCCAGGTGTGACGGTGGATATCGGCAGCGCGACGGACGCTGCCTAAGCGAATTCGTCGGGTGGCATCGCCGCCCGCGTTGTTGCGGCAAGCCGGAATATCGGCGCGTCGCAAACTGTCCGAGACTGCAGGCGCCGCTTTAACCGGCGGTTTAATTGGGGAACCGGCCTGCATGAGACAGGAGGTTGAGAGTCAACACGGCGCTGCCGGACGGGCTTGAACCTCTCGGACAGGATAGTCGGATGCGGCAATTCGTTGCGCCGCGTTCATCCTGAAACGGCCGTTTCTCGCGAGAGGGCGGCCAAACGATCGGAGACAAAGCGTGGACCGATCACGAAAAGAAGCGCTTGTTGCTGAATTGCATCAGACCTTCGAGGACACGAACCTGCTCGTCGTAACCCAGCAATCCGGGTTGACGGTTCAGGAAGTGACCGCGCTTCGCAGTGAAATGCGCGAGAAAGGCGCCAGTTTTCGGGTGACCAAAAACCGGTTGGCCAAAATCGCGTTGCAAGGGACGAAGTTCGAGACGCTGATCGACTCCTTTACGGGGCCGACGGCGATCGCCGTGTCGGACGATCCGGTGGCTGCCGCGAAGGTAGCCGTCGAGTTCGCCAACAAGAACGATAAGCTGACCATCGTCGGCGGCGCGTTGGGCGATAAAGTACTGGACGTCGATGACGTCAAGGCTTTGGCGAAACTTCCGTCACTTGATGAACTGCGCGGCAAGATCGTGGGCCTGCTACAGGCACCGGCCGGCAAGATCGTGGGCGTGTTGAACGCGCCGGCGGGGCAGCTTGCCCGTGTCTTCAGTGCCTATGGCAACACGGAATGATGTAACGACGCGAAAGCGAAAACCGAGAAATTCAAGCCTAGGAGTTAAAAAAATGCCTGATTTGGAAAAAATTGCGGAGGACCTGTCGGCGTTGACGGTTCTCGAAGCCGCCGACCTGTCGAAAATACTCGAAGAGAAATGGGGCGTTTCGGCAGCGGCGCCGGTCGCGGTCGCCGCGGTTGCGGCAGATGCTGTTGAAGCGGCGGAGGAACAGACCGAGTTCGACCTCATCCTCGCCTCGTACGGTGAGAAGAAGATCAACGTCATCAAGGAAGTCCGTGCGATGACGGGCCTGGGTCTGAAAGAAGCCAAGGATTTGGTCGAAGGCGCGCCGAAAGCAGTGAAGGAAGGCGTTACCAAGGACGAAGGCGAAGAACTGAAGAAAAAGCTCGAGGAAGCAGGCGCTACGGTTGAGCTCAAGTAGAACCAAAGGGCCTAAAGAAGTGGCGAGGGGCGCGCCGTTCGGCGATGCCCCTCGGCGTGCTGGTGACGTGCGTTTCTAACGCGCGGACGCCGGATGCATAAGTCAGTAAGGCGAGGATAGATTATGGCGAAGTCGTTCACGGCTCGGAAACGTATTCGGAAAAGCTTCGGTCGGATCGCGGAGGTAGCCCCTCTGCCCAATCTTATCGAGGTCCAGAAGGCCTCTTACGATACATTTCTTTTGCAGCGCGAAGACGAGAGTTCACGTCTCGAAGAAGTGTTCAAATCGGTTTTTCCGATCCGGGACTTCTCGGAACGCTCGCAGTTGGAGTTTGTTCGTTACGAACTGGAAGCACCGAAATACGACGTCGAGGAGTGCCAGCAGCGTGGCATGACATACGGGGCGCCGCTGAAAGTGACGCTGCGCCTTGTCGTATGGGACGTGGACGAGGAAACCGGCGCCAAGTCGATCCGCGACATCAAGGAACAGGATGTCTATATGGGCGACATGCCGCTCATGACGCCGAACGGCACGTTCATCGTCAACGGCACGGAACGGGTCATCGTCAGCCAGATGCACCGCTCGCCGGGCGTCTTTTTCGACCACGACAAAGGCAAGACCCATTCTTCTGGTAAATTTCTGCATGCCGCCCGGGTTATCCCCTATCGCGGCTCCTGGCTCGATTTTGAGTTTGACGCCAAGGATCTCGCCTATGTTCGCATAGACCGTCGTCGCAAACTGCCGGCGACCACCTTGCTCCTGGCTCTGGACAGCGATGAGACACAGGCGCGCCGTGAGGAGTTGGCGCGCGAAGGCGTAGCGCTGGCGCCGGAAGAAGCGACCGGTATGTCGCCGGAAGACATCCTCAATTTCTTTTACGATGTCATTGAACACAAACGCGCGAAAGACGGTTGGAAAACATCCTTCGACGGCGAACGTATTCGCGGTT
>CAYLTU010000394.1:0-4347 GCA_964386465.1 uncultured Rhodospirillaceae bacterium | reverse complement strand
GCGCGGAGTATGACGAGTGGTGCGGCTTTCCCGGGAATCTGAAGAATGTCAGCGCCGCGACGCCGCCGTCCAAGTTGTACGAGGGCGATCTGAACGACCCGGAAACGGCGCGCAAATTTACCGAGGCCGGTTACAACTCCTCGATCCCGCTGGCACACCGTCTGGCCAAACGGTTCGATTTTTCGCGCTTCAGCCGATGGCTCGATTTCGCCGGCGGATCCGGGTGCTACGCCATCGCCGCCTGCGAACGCCATCCGGGCATACAGGTCGTCGTGAAGGACCATCCGAATGTGGTCCCGGTCACCCGCACATTCGTCGCCAAGCACGGCTTGGAGGGCCGGATCGATGCGGCGCCGGGCAATTTCCTGGACCGCGACGATTATCCGAGCGATTGCGATTTGATCTCCTTCATCACGCCGCTGCACTGGTATCTGCGCGACGACGTGCTGCGTACGCTGGGCTATGCCTATGACGCGCTGCCGCCGGGCGGCACCGTGCTGATCGTCGGCTACATGCTGAACGAAAACCGTTCCGGGCCGATCGACCCGGCTCTTTACCATCTGCATGCCATCCGCGAAGGGCATTACACCGGCCACGTGCCGAGCGGCCCCGAATACGCCACCTATCTTGCAGAGGTCGGGTTCGAAGCCGCACACTATGACTGGCTGCTGCCGAACCGGCTAGGTCGGATCGAGGCGAGGAAACCGAAAGAGTAGACGCCATGAACGACAGCAACTTCGCGCCAGACAAGGGCGTCTTCAACCCGTCGAACGAGTATCAGCGGCGCGAACGGCGAGACCTGGGCACGGTGCAAGAACCAGCGCGCGATATCCCCGTCTTCGCCACGACTGACGTGCTGGTCGTCGGCGGCGGCCCCGCCGGCACGACGGCCGCGATCGCCGCCGCACGTACAGGCGCCGACGTCATCCTGGCGGAGCGCTACAACCATCTCGGCGGGCTGTCGACCGGCGGCCTGGTGGTCTGGATCGACCGCATGACCAACTGGAACGGCGAGTTGCTGATCCGCGGCGTCGCCGAGGAAATGCTCGACCGGCTGCCGAAAGACGCGATCTCCGGCCCGCCCAAGGATCAATGGGGCTCGCGCGACGAAGAACTGGCCCAACAATGGACCCGCCGCCACGCCGCCTTCCACGGCACCGTTACGCACGCGCCGATGATCGACCCGGAATGGCTCAAGCTGGAATCGCTGAACCTGGTATTGGGCGCGAATATCGAGCTGCTGCTGCACAGCTGGGTCGCCGCCCCCTTGATCGAGGACGGCAAAGTCGTCGGCGCGATACTCGAATCCAAACAGGGCCGCATGGCGGTCAAGGCGACGACCGTCGTCGACGCATCCGGCGACGGTGACATCTTCTCCCAGGCCGGTGAAGGCTTCGAGGGCGATATCGATGATGATGATATCCACCACTGCGCCAACACCGCCTCACTGCTGAGCGGTGTCGATGTCAAGAAGTGGTTCGACTGGCAGGACGCCAACCCGCAGCAATACAAGGACTTCATGCGCCGTGGCCGCGAGGCGACCAGGCATTTCATCCTGCCCTTCGCCGGCTGGCGCAACGACGTCGTCGTCTTCATGGGGCCGCGCTTCGCCGGTTTCGACGTGCTCAAGGTCGACGATCTGACCACTCTGGAGATCCTCTCGCGGGAAAGCCTGGTCGAACTGCTCAACTACTACCGCGACAGTGCCCCCGGCTTCGAGAAGGCCTGGATCATGCTGACCGCGCCGCAGCTCGGCGCCCGGCACAGCCGCCGGCTGGTCGGGGCCGGCAGGATGACCGGGCCCGGCACCAAGAGCGGGCATATCTTCGCCGACGAGATCGGCGTCAGCCCGAGCCTCAGCCCGAACATTCCGGACGTCTCGGTGCCCTACGGCTCACTGGTCCCGGCCAAGACGGACAATCTGCTGGTCGCGGGCCGACACATCTCGACCGACGCGCAGACCCACACCTTCATGCGCGAGATCCCGCAATGCTGGCTGACCGGCCACGCCGCCGGTGTCGCGGCAGGGCTCAGCGCGAATGCGGGCGTCGCGCCGCGCAACCTGGACGTGACCGAAGTTCAGAAGGCGTTGCGCAAGCAGGGCGCGCTGGTGCGCGAGCCGGAAACCAGCTAGCCGCGCGCGTCCCGGATCGCTTGCCAGACTTTCCACGGTGTCAACGGCATCTTCAGGTCGCGCACGCCATAGGGCCGCAGCGCGTCGACGACCGCGTTGACGATCACGCCCAGCGCCGCCGTCGTCCCGCCCTCGCCTCCGGCCTTGATGCCGAGCGGGTTGGTCGGCGACGGCACCTCGTGCAGTTCAGTTTCGAATGACGGGAAGTGGTCGGCTCGCGGCATGCCGTAATCCATCAGCGAGCCGCTGAGCGGCTGGCCCGTATCGTCGAACACACACTGTTCCCACATCGCCTGGCCGACGCCCTGCACCAAGCCGCCATGGGTCTGTCCGTGCACGATAAGCGGGTTGATCGCGCGGCCGACATCGTCGACGGCGGCGTAGCGGGTGATCCGGACATGGCCCGTTTCCGGATCAACTTCGACCTCGCAAATATGACACCCGTTCGGGAAGACCGGCGTGTGCATCTCGTTTTGTTCGACAACGGAAAGTGCGTCGTCCGGCAACCCACGCGCCGTCGCTTCGGTTGCCAACTCGAACATCGTCATGCCGCGGTCAGTTCCGGAGACGAAAAATCGGCCATTTTCGTATCCGATATCCACTTCTGCCGCTTCCAGCACCTGCGCCGCGACACGGCGGCCCTGCGCGATGAAACTGTCCACGGCCTTAACGATCACGGTACCGGCCATGCGCATCGACCGCCCCGAATGCGAGCCACCGCCGACCTCCACGATATCGGTGTCGCCCAGCACGATGCGGACCTGCGCGAACGGCAGGCCCAGCCCGTCCGCCGCGACCTGCGCGAAAGCGGTCTCGTGCCCCTGTCCGCTGGGCTGCGTGCCGATGACCACATCGAGCCGCTTTTCTTCCGCCCGGACGTGGAACGCCGTCTGCTCGATCGGAGAGCCGATCGACGATTCGACATAGCAGCAGACACCGCGACCCAAGAGCTTGCCTTCGCTTTCAACGGTTTGCCGCCGCGCATCGAAACCGTTCCAATCGTTGAGCACCGTCGCTTTGTCGAGACAAATCTCGTAGCTGCCACTGTCGTATTCCATGCCCACCGCGTTGCGGTACGGCATATCGCTCGGGCGGATCAGATTGCGGCGGCGCAGGTCGATCGGATCGAAACCGAACTCGTACGCCGCAGTATCGACGAGCCTTTCGACGGCGAAGATGATCTCCGGCCGGCCGGAACTGCGATAGGCGTTGGTCGGCGGCGTGTTGCTGAAGATCGCCCGCGCACGCACCCGCGCTGCCGGAATCCGGTAGCACCCGGTGATGATCCCCGCTCCTTTCGACAAGGGCGACAGAGACACGCATCGCGCACCGACGTTGCTGAGATTGGACGCGCGCAACCCCAGAAAAGTTCCATCCCGGTCGAGCGCGAGGTGCAGGTCGATCCGCAGGTCGCGCCCCTGATAATCGCTGACGAAAGATTCGCTGCGTACCGCGGTGTATTTCACCGGCCGGCCAAGCTTGCGCGCCGCCCAGGCAACTAGCGGAAATTCGACGTAGACCCGGTTGCGGGTCCCGAAGTTGCCACCGACATCGAAGGCGACGACTCGTATGTTGGAGTCAGCGGTACCGAGGACGGTCGCGATCTCACGCTTCTGGCGCACGACACCGCCACTGCCGGCATACAGTGTGTAGCGGCCCGTCTTCATATCGTACGCGCCCAGCGCCGAACGCGGTTCCATGGGCACGCCGGTGACCCTGCCGATGTCGAAACCCATCGATATCACGTGATCGGCTTTCTCGAACGCCGCATTCATGGCAGTGGCATCGCCGAAAAACGTCTCGATCAAAACATTGTCCGAAAGCTGGTCCCAGAGCCGCGGCGCGCCGGTTTCGGCGGCCGCCGCCGTAATCGTCACGGCGTCGAGCGGCTCGTAGTCCACCTGTACAACTTCCGCCGCATCCAGCGCCTGGGCCTTCGTTTCGGCGACGACCATCGCGACCGCTTCGCCGACATAGCGCGCCTTGTCCGTCGGCAGCGGTATGTGATTTCCCAAAAACACCGGATCGCCGACCGCTCGTCCCGGCGCATGCAGTTTCATGTCGAATCTGGTCTTCGGCAGCGGATCGTGCGGGATTTGGCCAAGTCCGTCGTGGGCGCAGTCCCGCCCCGTGAAGACGCCGAGAACGCCCGGCATCCGCGAGGCCGACGCTACATCGACGGATCGTAGGCGTGCATGTGGCCACGGCGATCG
>CAYLTU010000393.1:3139-4354 GCA_964386465.1 uncultured Rhodospirillaceae bacterium | reverse complement strand
CATGTCGCCGGTACAAACTGTTACCTATCTTCCCGGTCGGGCCGGATGGGGGGTGGTAACGGTTTCGGTTCCAATAACTTGTACTCGTTTCCTCACGCGGGTAGCAGCCCCAGCGCACCTTCCATCCGTTTGCGGTGGTACTTCGGCGCGCCGAGGCAATGGTACAGCGAGCGCGACATCTTGGTGTGCAGGGTCAGGCCGTATTCGCGCATCACGCCGATGCCGGCATGGACCTCGTGCGTGTAGTCGCAGGCCCGCAGATAGCCGTCCGACGCGAGCGCTTTCGCCATATGCACGCTGCTGGCCGCATCCTGGCCGGTGTCGAGTTTCCATAAGGCTTCGTTGGTCGTCCAGCGCGCGGCGTCGAGATAATTGACGATGTGGATGATGTGATCCTGCACGCGCTGAAATTTACCGATCGGTTGGCCAAATTGGGTGCGTTCGCGGGAATAGTCGACGCTGAGCTCGAACAGCGCCTGGCAGGCGCCGACCTTGTAGGCGCACAGGATCGGGATCGCCGAGCGCAGCGCCGCATCGAACCCGGCCCACGCCGCACCCTCCGTGCCGAACAGATCGGATGCGGGTACGCGGACGCCCTCGAACGTCACCTCGGTGACGCCGCTGAGGAAGCCCTGCAACACTCGGATTGAAATGCCCGCTGCGTTCGCGTCGACCCTTAGCATCGAAAGGCCTGACACGGTTCGTGCGAGCACCAGCAAGTCGGTGGCGCTGGCCGCGTCGTGCACGAACAGTTTTGTGCCGTTCAGCACGTAGTCGCCGCCGTCGGCTGTCGCTTGCATCTCGATATGGCCCGGCGACCAACCGTAACGTTTCTCCGTCACGGCCAGCGCGACGATACGGTCGCCAGTCGCGACGCCAGGCAACCAGGCAGCTTTCTGATCGTCGGTGCCGGCGTTCAATACGGTCAACGCGCCGAGTACGCCGGAGGAGAAGAACGGTCCCGGTACCGGACCGCGGCCGAGCTCCTCGAACAGTATCGCCACATCGGTCAGGCTGTTGCCTGTGCCGCCATACTCTTCCGGGATCGCCATGCCCATCCAGCCGAGTTGGGCCGCTTCATTCCACAGCGCATCGGTCATGGGCACCGGCATTTCGTCGAGGTCGAGCAAGACTTCCTTGGCGAAACTGTTGCGCACGCAATCGCGTGTCGAATCCTGAATAAGCTGCTGCGTTTCGGTAAGGGATAAATCCATT
>CAYLTU010000393.1:0-3039 GCA_964386465.1 uncultured Rhodospirillaceae bacterium | reverse complement strand
ATCGCGTGTCGAATCCTGAATAAGCTGCTGCGTTTCGGTAAGGGATAAATCCATTTTCCGTCTCCTTAGCGCAGCGTACCGGCTTTTTCGCGGTCTTGCCGGCCGATACCGATGCGGCGCGACATGATGACCCGTTGAATGTCCGTCGTGGCGCCGGGATGCAGTGCGGTGACCGCCTCGCGGCCGTACAGTTCCAACGCGCCGTTCAGCGGACCGTATTTTTCGTCGTTGGTCAGCGCGTAGGGCCCCGCTATCTCCAGCATCTTCTCCGCGATATCGAGACCGCTCAGCTTGCGGCGCAGGCTGAATTGCGAACCTTCGTAGGAGCGTGGCTGGCTGGTGTGCGCCATCCAGTAATTGCGCAGGCCGAACAGACGCGTCACCTCCGACTCTACATAGAGGTCTACCAGCGCTTCCCGTGCTTCGTCGCTGTCGAGAAGCGAATGGCCGTGATGGTCCGCCTTGGCGTAGTCGATGAATTCCTGGATCACCATGCGGTCGCCAAGCCGTCCGGCGCCGCCGTGTTCGACTTCCAAGTGGGTCGTCGCGACCTTCCAGCCATTGTTCTCGCCGCCGACCAAGTTTTCCGCCGGCACGCGCACGTCGTCGAAAAAGACCGTGTTCTTGTGCCCGCAACCGCTGCCGCCCTCGCCGCCGGCGGTCAGCAGGTTCATCGGCGCCACCGTGATGCCCGGCAAATCCATCGGGATCATCAGCCAGGATAGGTTCTTGTGCCGCTCACCACCGGGGTCGGTGACCACGACGGTCCAGCTTTGTTCCGCCCCGTGGCTGCTGCCGACGAAGATCTTTTGTCCGTTGAGGACGTAATGGTCGCCGTCGCGGATCGCGGTCATCTTGATCCCAGCCAGGTCCGATCCCGCACCGGGTTCGGTCAGGAGTTGCCAGGTGCGGACCTGCCCACGGCAGATTTCCGGCAGGAAGCGGTCCTTGTGTTCATCACTGCCCCAGACCAGGATCGTCGGCGCCGCCATGCGCCCGCCGGCGTCGTAGTAGGGCGGCAGCGACAGGCCGGCCCTTCCCATTTCCTCGTTCAGGATAACAACCTTCTCAACCGGCAGATCGCCGCCGCCGTACTGGGTCGGCATGTTCGGGTAGAGCCATCCCTGTGCGCCGAGCCGCCGCCCCAGTTCGCGGCGATGCTGGTACTGCTCCAGGGTCAGGTCGGCGGGATCGACCGGGTACTCCGTGCCTTCCGGAATGTTGTCCTTCAGCCAAGCCCGTACTTCTTCGCGGAACGCGCTTTGTTCGATGGAATCTTCGATGGCGAAATCCATGATGCCTCACTTCTTGCCGGGACGGTGAAAGTGTAGGCGTGCGCCCTCCAACCGATCAAGCGGTGGCCCGCGGTTGACCGGTCTCGATGTCTTTGTCAGGGTCACGGGCATTCGCACCGACACGAAAGACAACACCGGCATGCGACACGAAGTGAGCATCGAATACAACGCCGAAGCCGCGATGCGCGACGGCGTGATCCTGCGCGCGGACATCTATCGACCGAAAGCCGATGGCGAGTTTCCGGTCATCCTGTGCCGGACGCCCTACGGCAAGACACGGCGGGACATGCATAAGACGATCGGCAACGAGATGGCCGCGCGTGGCTACATCACGGTCTTTCAGGATATCCGTGGCCGCTACGAGTCCGACGGAGAAGCGCGTCTGCATATGGGCAGCGATCCGGAAAATCCCTGCATCGAGGACGGCTACGATACGGTGGAATGGTGCGCCGTCCTGCCGGGCTCCACCGGCAAGGTCGGCACCTTCGGCAATTCCTACTGCGGCATGACCCAGTGGGAGATGGCGCCGACCCGGCCGCCGCATCTTGTCTGCATGTTCGCGCAAGGGGTCGTCGCGAACCATCTCGACCGGCACATGAGCGGGGTAATCCGGCTCGGCCGCCGCATGACCTGGACGATCAACAATATCAGCCCCGATTTCGCGCATCGCACGCAGGCGAAGGGCGCGCCGAAGACGACGGAGGAAGCCGACGCCCTGTGGGAGGGGCGCGACCGCAGTAAATGGCTGTGGTTCCTGCCGATCTCGGAATTACCGGAACAGGTCATGCCGGGCATGAGTGAGTACTGGCAGCGGTTGCTGCGCGATACGGTGAAGGACCATTTCCGCCACGAGGAGCGACACAAGGACGTGGCTGTTCCGGTGTTGAGCGCGACCGGCTGGTACGACCAGCAGGTCGGCACGATCAAGCATTTCTCCGGCATGACGGCGAATGCCATGACCGCGCACGCGCGCGAAAACCAGCGGCTGATCGTCGGCCCCTGGGGTCACACGACTCTGGCGCTCGACCGCGAACTGGGCGAGATGGATTTCGGACCGGACGCCGAGCGCGACTATTTCGACCTCGCCGACGCCTGGTTCGGCAAATGGCTCAAGGGTGAAGCGACCGAGATGGAGAGTTGGCCGCGGGCGAAGATCTTCGTCATGGGCCGCAACGAATGGCGCGACGAGGAAACCTGGCCGCCGCAAGGCATGGTGCCGACGCCGTGGTATCTGCGCGGCGGCGGTCACGCCAACGGCAACGACGGAGACGGCTTGCTGTCGCCCGAGCCGCCGGGCGACGAGCCGGCCGACCGCTATGACTACGATCCGCGCGACCCCGTGATGACGATCTACACCATGGAAGGTCAGCAAGTGCCGATGGATCAACGCCGGCTCGACGGCCGTCAGGACATATTGAGCTACACCTCCGCGCCGCTGAAAACGCCGATTGAGGTCGTCGGCCCGGTCGAGGTTAAACTGTTCGCGTCCTCCTCCGCGCCCGATACGGATTTCGTCGCCAAGCTGATCGATATCCATCCGGACGGCTTCGCGCAGGAACTCTGCTACGGGCTGGTCCGGGCGCGCTATCGCAACGGCACCGAAACACCCGATTTCATAGAGCCCGGTGAAATCTACGAATACACGATTACGCTCAACCCGACGGGCAACCGGTTCCTGCAAGGACATCGTATCCGGATCGACATTCAGAGCAGCGATTTCCCGAATTTCGACCGCAACCACAAT
>CAYLTU010000392.1:0-4398 GCA_964386465.1 uncultured Rhodospirillaceae bacterium | reverse complement strand
ACGAAAACGGCGAGACGCCGAAACGCCTCGCCGTATCCGAACTCGATTGAGCCGCTTATCCGCAGGCGGCGACAGCCCGTTTCGCCATCACACCGACCAAATGGGCACGGTATTCGGCGCTGCCATGGATGTCGGAGTTGAGATCGGCATCCGGCACCGCGATGTTCGCGATCGCATCGGCGGAGAAATTCGCGTCGAGCGCCTGTTCCATCGCGGTCATGCGGAAGACGCCGTTCTGTCCGGCGCCGGTCACGGCGACGCGCACGCCGCCCGATGTCTTGGCCACGAAGGCACCGACCAGCGAGAAACGGCTCGCCGGCTGCGCGAACTTCATGTAGCAGGCCTTCTCCGGCGTCGGAAAACGGACCGCCGTGATGATCTCGTCGTCGGCCAACGCCGTTTCGAACAGGCCTTGGAAGTAGTCGTCCGCGGTAATCTCCCGGCTGTTGGTCACGACCGTGGCGCCCAGGCCCAGAACAGCGCCCGGATAGTCTGAAGCCGGGTCGTTGTTGGCGATCGAGCCGCCGATGGTGCCGCGGTGACGGACCGCCGGGTCGCCGATCATGCCGGCGAGATCGGCCAGGGCCGGTATCGCGCCGCGTACGGCATCGGACCCGGCGACTTCGCCATGGGTCGTCGTCGCCCCGACGGTCACCGTGCCGCCATCGACGCTGATACCGCTCAGCTCGCCGATCTGCGAGATGTCGATCAGGTCGGACGGACGCGCCAGGCGCTGCTTCAGGGTCGGCAGCAGCGTGTGGCCGCCGGCCAGCAACGAGCCGTCTTCCGCCGCCTGCAGGGCGCTGACCGCGTCGGCAAGGGAGGTGGCCCGCTTATAGTCGAATTCATACATTGTCTTCCCTCCTTACTCGGCCGCCTGAGCGGCGCCTTGGATGGTTTGCCAAACGTTGGATGCGGTCGCCGGCATCGGGACATCGCGAACGCCTAAATCCCATAGCGCATCGACAACCGCGTTTATCGTTGCCGCCGGGGCCGCGATGGCGCCGGCTTCGCCGCAGCCCTTGACCCCGAGCGGGTTCAACGGCGACGGGCATTCGGTCATGCCGACATCGATGCTCGGCACGCTGTCCGCGCGCGGCATGGTGTAGTCCATGAGCGAACCGGTGACGAGCTGACCGGAATCGTCGTAAACGCAGCCTTCCAGCAGCGCCTGTCCGATGCCTTGCGCGACGCCGCCGTGGACCTGCCCCTCGACGATCATCGGGTTGATGACCGTGCCGAAATCGTCGACAGCGGTGTAGTTGACGATCTCGGTCGCACCGGTGTCCGGATCGATTTCGACCTCGCAGATATGCGTGCCCGCGGGGAACGAGAAGTTGAGCGGATCGTAGAACGCAGTTTCGTTCAGGCCCGGTTCCAGTCCTTCGGGATAGTTGTGCGGGACATAGGCCGCAAAGGCGACTTCGCCGATGTTCATCGCCTTGTCGGTACCGGCGACGGTGAAGTTGCCGTCGGCGAACTCGATATCGTCTTCCGACGCTTCGAGAATGTGCGCGGCGATCTTCTTGCCTTTCTCGATGATCTTGTCCGCCGCAACGCACAGGGCGGAGCCACCCACTGCCGCGGAACGCGATCCGTAAGTGCCCATGCCGAACAGGACCCGGTCGGTGTCGCCGTGGACGACTTCGACATTCTCAATCGGTACGCCGAGGCGGCTGGCGACAATCTGTGCAAAGGTCGTCTCATGGCCCTGGCCGTGGCTGTGCGAGCCGGTGAAGATGGTGACGCTGCCGGTCGGGTTGAAGCGTAGCTGCCCCGATTCCCAAAGACCGACGCCGCCGCCAAGCGCACCGACGGCGGCCGAAGGCGCGATGCCGCAGGCCTCGATATAGGACGAGAAACCGATGCCGCGGCGTTTGCCCCGCGATTCCGAGTCGGAGCGACGCTGCGCGAAACCGGCATAGTCGGCGCGTTTCAACGCTTCGTCCAGCGACACCGGGTAGTTACCGCAATCGTACTGCTGGATGACAGGCGTTTGATAGGGAAACGCGTCCGCCGGGATCATGTTTTGGCGCCGCAATTCGGCGGGATCTCTTCCGGTTTCCTTGGCCGCCTGTTCGACCAGGCGTTCGACGATGTAGGTCGCTTCCGGCCGGCCCGCGCCGCGATACGCGTCGACCGGCGTGGTGTTGGTGAAAACCGACTGGACATCGCAGTAGATCGCCGGCGTGGTGTACTGGCCGGCCAGCAGGGTAGCGTACAAATAGGTCGGTACCGCGGTTGCGAATGTCGATAGATAGGCGCCCATATTGGCGATCGTGTTGACGCGAAGGCCGGTAAAATTGCCGTCCGCGTCGAGCGCAAGTTCGGCTTTCGACACATGGTCGCGGCCGTGCGCGTCGCTTTGAAACGACTCGGTACGGGCCGCCGTCCATTTCACCGCCCGGCCAACTTTTCGTGCGGCCCAAACGCAGACGGTCTCCTCGGCATAGATGAAGATCTTGGAACCGAAGCCGCCGCCGACATCGGGTGCTATGACCCGCAGCTTGTGCTCGGGCGCGACCTGGTTGAAAGCCGACAGCACGAGACGCGTGACATGCGGGTTCTGGCTGGTCGTGTACAGGGTCAGTCGGTCGCCGCCGGCGTCGTACTCGCCGATCGCCGCGCGCGGCTCGACCGCGTTGGGGATCAGGCGATTGTTGACGATCTCGATCTTGGTGACGTGCGCCGCGCTTTCGAACGCCGCGTCGGTCGCCTCTTTTTCACCGATCTCCCAATCGTAGCAGAGGTTACCTGGCGCATCGTCATGGACCTGCGGTCCGCCACTCAGCGCGGCTGCCGGCGATGCGACGGCCGGGCGCTCCTCGTAATCGACCGCGACCTGCTCGGCGCCGTCCTTGGCTTGCTCGAGCGTATCGGCGATCACGATGGCGACCGCGTCGCCGACATAGCGAACCGTGTCGACGGCCAGCGCCGGATGAGCCGGCGCGTTGTGCGGATCGCCGTTTTTGCTGGAAATCCCCCAGCCGCAGATCAGCGGGCCGATGCCGTCATCGGCGAGCTCCTTGCCCGTGAAGACGGCGAGCACGCCCGGCGCGCTTTCCGCGTTCGAGGTATCGATCCCGTTGATTTTCGCGTGAGCGTGCGGCGAACGCACGAAGCTGGCGTAGGCCTGACCTGGGCGGTTTATATCGTCCAGATAGTTCCCGTTGCCGGTAAGAAATCGTTGGTCTTCCGTGCGGCGCACCGAGGCGCCAATTCCCTCGCTGGTCATCGCATTCTCTCCCTGTCCCTGTTCGGGGCGTTAGCCGCGCATTGCGTCCGCGCCGGCCTTTATGGATTTGACGATGTTGTGATAGCCGGTGCAGCGGCAGATGTTGCCTTCCAGCCATTCGCGAATGTCCTGTTCGCTCGGGTCGGGATTTTCCTTCACGAGATCGACCGCGCTCATCACCATGCCCGGCGTACAGAAGCCGCACTGCAAGCCGTGATTCTGGCGGAAGGCTTCCTGCATCGGATGCAATTCGCCGTCCGTCGCGAGGCTTTCGATCGTGTTGACGTCGGCGCCTTCGGCCTGCACGGCGAGAACGGTGCAGCTCTTCACCGACGTGCCGTCGATATCGACGACGCAGGCGCCGCACTGGCTGGTGTCGCAACCGACATGCGTGCCGGTCAGACTGAGGTTTTCCCGGATGAATTGAACGAGCAAGGTGCGGGGTTCGACTTCCCCCGAAACCGCCTTGCCGTTCACCGTCATGGATACGGTGACAGGCATTCGCTACCCTCCCTGGCCCGATCGGATCGTTCGCCGATCTGGGTTCATTGACTTGTCCGTGCGGGTTCGGCAGCTATCCCGCCGCCCACGAGCCGAGTTTGCTTTCGTGGGACGGTCAGGTCAAGGAATCTTGGTCCTGTTCAGCCGACGATTATTTTGACAGCCGCGACGAGAATCAGGATCAGGCATATCGCGCCGCTGATCCAGGTCATCGGGCTGTAGCCTTTCCAGCGCCGACCGTAGGGATTGCGTTCGGTCCGGGCGGGCGCCGGCTCAGCATCGGGCTCGGCTTCCGGTTCCACTTCGACGGCGACATGCTCGGCGAAGGCGACGAAAAACTCGCCGGACAGTTTCTTTGCGGTGGCATCGATCAGGCGGGACCCGATTTGCGCCAGCTTGCCGCCGACCGTGGCGTCCACGGTGTACCGTAGCACGGTGCCGCCTTCGTTCGAATCGCTGAGCGTGACCTGCGCGCCGCCTTTCGCGAATCCCGCGGCACCGCCTTTACCCTCACCAGAAATACGGTACCCGTTCGGAGGGTCGATTTCGCTTAACGTGACCGAGCCGTTGAACTTCGCTTTTACCGGCCCGACCTTGGCGGTGACCGTGGCCGTCATATCGGTATCGGAGGTTTTTTCCAGCGAATCGCAGCCGGGAATGCA
>CAYLTU010000391.1:0-4401 GCA_964386465.1 uncultured Rhodospirillaceae bacterium | reverse complement strand
GTTACCCATGTCTCCGGTCTACTCTGTTACCTATGTCGCCGGTTCGGACCACCTTGATCCTCCCCCCTCAAGGGGGAGGAGATTGTTAGATCTGTACGGAAAACTTATCCCTTCCCCCTCGAGGGGGGAAGGTTAGGTAGGAGGTGGATACGGTGTTCTCGAAAATTATCGACCTACCGTTCAGGCCTACGGACGATCTACCCCCGTCACGCCCGCCGCTACCAACCGCTCATACTCGTCCGCATCCATGCCGAGCAGCCGTTCGAATACTTCGGCGGAGTGCGCGCCCTTCATCGGTGCGGCGCCGGTGAGCGCCGCGGGAGTCGCCGAGAAATGGCAAGGGATCGTCGGTTGCGGCCAGGCGCCTGCCTCCGGATGGTCGATCATCTGGATCGCGCCGCGTTCCCGGAACACCGGATCGTGCGCCACCTCCAGCCCGTTCAGGACCGGCGCAGCGATAACGCCGGCTACGGCCAAGGTTTCGGCGAGCGAATCGCGGTCCCGATTGGCCGTCCAGGTCGCGATTTCTGCGTCGAGCGCGTCTTCGTCGCCTTTGCGGTCGCCCGCGAACCGCTCTATCCAACCGGGTTTGTCCGCGGCCCGGCACAGCACCTCCCATTGCGCGTCCGTCTCCGCCGCGATCGCGATCCAGCGGCCGTCGCCCGCGCAGGGATAGATGCCGTGCGGCGCATGGGTCGGATGCCGGTTGCCTGTCGGCCCCGGCACTGTCCCGTTCAAGACGTATTCCAGCCAACGCTCGCCGATGAAAGTGAAATTGGCCTCCTGCATCGAAATGTCGATGAACTGGCCCTCGCCGGTGCGGTCGCGGTGATAGAGCGCCAGCGCAAGCGCTCCGAAGCCGTATAACCCGGCCACCGCGTCCGGATACATCTGGCCGGAATTCATCGGCGCACCGCCCTCGTAACCCAGCAGCGCCGACATGCCCGAGGCCGGCTCGATCGTCCCGCCGATCGCGGGCAGCGGCGACCACGGACCGGTCTGGCCGTAGCCCGAGATCGAGCACCGGATGATGTCTTCCTTGACCGCCTTCAGATCGTCGTAAGCGATGCCCAGCTTGCCCATGACCCGAGGCGAGAAGTTTTCGGCCACGAAATCGGCCTGTTCGACCAGCCGCTTGAAGGTCTCGACGCCTTCAGGTTCGGACAGCTCCAAGGTCACGGACTGCTTGTTGAGATTGACCGAGTTGAACAGCGCGTTGCAGTTCCAAGAATTCTGGGCGCTGTCGCGATCTTTCAGAGCAGGCGGCATCGGCGTCGTCGCCACGCCGCGCCAGGAGTCGAGCCGGGTGCGCGCTTCCACCAGAATTATTTCGGCCCCCATCAGCCCGAGCAGTTCGGTCGCCAGCGACCCGGCCCAGGCCTGGGTCAGCACCACGCCGCGATAACCAGCGAGCGGGCCGCCGCCGAACGGTTTCACGGTGCCGGCAGGCTTTTCAGGACGCCGTTCCCGCGGATCGAATATCGACCGAGGCTGCATGCGCAACGGCGTGCGCGACATCTTGAAAGGCGGCCCCGGATAGGTGACACCGTCATTTTCGACGAAGAAGTCGCGCGCCTCCAATTGCGGGTTTGTCGCGAGCTCATCCATCGTGTAGGCAGGTCCGGCGACCACCGGGATTTCCGACAGCCCGGCCATTAGATCGTCCTTGGTCCATTCCTTCATCGCGGTTTCGACCCGATCGACGAATAGTTTCTTGTTCTCTTTGTCGGCGCGCGCGTGATTGGTCTGCAGCCGCGGATCGTCGGCCAGATCGTCGAGCCCGAGCAGCCGCATGGCGCCGGCCCAGAAATGCGGCCGCGTCAGGGTCAGCGCGAAATACCCGTCCTTGACCGGCACCGGCCCCGCCGTGAAATCGACCGTCTCGCGCCGCGGCCAGGCTTCGGCGTTGTAGAGACTGCGCAAGACGCCGGGCGCGAAACTCATAGCCAGCACCTCGTCCATCGCAACGTCGATCCGTTGCCCAGCGCCGCCCGCCTGCCTGTGCAGCAGCGCGCAAAGCACCGCGCCGAACGCGAGGGTGCCGGCTTGGTAGGCAGGCTGGTGACCGCTCGACTTCAAAGGTTCGCGATTCTCCAGACCGTTGACCGAGGCCCAGCCCGACAGCGCATCCGCCGTCAGTTCGTTGCCCGGCCACGACGCCCGCGTGCCGGTCAGGCCGTGCGGCGTGATGGTAACGTGGACGGCTGTCTCGTTCGCAATGCACAGCCCATCGATCCAAGCACGGTCCTCTGAATTCGGCACCGCCGTATCGACGACGATGTCGGCTTCGTCGAACAGTCTCCGCCAACCGGAGTCTGCGGGCGCCATTTCGACGGATTGGCGATTGGCGAGGGCCGCGCGCGCTGGAATCGACGCGCCGGCGCTATCGAACGGCGCGATGGCACGCAGCGGATGCGGTTCGCGAACCATCACGGCGGCGCCCGAATCCGCGAGCAACCGCGCGCACCACGCACCGGGGAAGTCGGTCGAAAGATCGAGGACCTTCAGGCCCTCCAATGCGGTTGGAATGGTCGCCTCCTAGAATAATTTACGGAGGATACGCGAAGACACCGCCGTCACCCCCACCTTAGTTCTCCCCCATCAAGGGGGAGGAGATATATTGATTGATACTGCGAATCTATCCCTTCCCCCCTTGCGGGGGAAGGCTAGGAATGGGGGGGGGTGGAAACGGTTTGGCCTCAAATTTTCCAGTAACCTCCCCTGATGCGAAAGCTGCGCCTACACCACCGTCATGCCACCGTCGACCACCAGTTCCGCGCCGGTAACATGGCGGGCTTCGTCGGAGGCCAGGAACAGGATGCAGTTGGCGGCGTCCACCGCCTGCCCCGGCTCGCCCATCGGCACCAGGTCGAGCCGCGCCTTCCAGTTCTCCGCGACATTGCCGTTGCCCAAACCCATCACCTGGTTGCCCATGTTGGTGACGATGATTCCGGGATGGACCGAGTTGCAGCGGATGCCGAGGCCGCGCCTGGCGCAGTCGACGGCGACGGATTTGGTCAACTGCCGCACCGCGCCCTTGGACGCGCCGTAGGCGACCAGATGCGCCGTGGCGATCAGGCCCGCGATCGACGACATGTTGACGATCGCGCCGCCGCCGTCGCCGCCCTTTTCCCGGCCGCCGTCGGCCGTCATCGCCGCGACGCCGTACTTGCAGCCGAGGAAGACGCCTTCGACATTGACCGTCTGGACGGCGCGCCACTGGTCGAGGTCCGTCACGGCGAGATGCTGGTTGTTCTCGGTCGCCAGGATGCCGGCATTGTTGACCAAAATATCCGGCCGTCCATGCGTCTCAGCGACCTTGTCCATCAGCGCCTGCCAGCTCGCCTCGTCCCGCACGTCGTGTTGCGCGAACTGCGTGTCGCCACCCAACGCCTCGGCCGCCCCCTGGCCGGTCTTGGCGTCGAACTCGGCGATCGTGACTTTCGCGCCTTCTTCGGCGAGCCGCGTCGCGGCGGCGAACCCGATGCCCGTGCCCGCGCCGGTGACGATGGCAACTTTTCCCTCTACGCGCGCCATGATGTTGTCTCCTGCCTATTTATTCTGCGGTGTTCCTTCGCGCCCGGCTGGCGATCCGCGGAACATTCACCGACATTGTTTCCACCCCCCATCCTAGCCTTCCCCCGCAAGGGGGGAAGGGATAAAGGTTACATATCAGGTTTTATCCTCCTCCCCCTTGACGGGGGAGGATCGAGGTGGGGGTGGACGGCGGTTCGAAATAGAACTTCCCAACTATCTCAAACAACGATCGAAGGGGAGAGACTATATGGAGCATCCGGTGCTCATGACGGGCGGTTCGTCCGGCGTCGGCGAGGCGACGGCGGCGCTGCTGCTGGAACGCGGCCACACGGTCGTTTCGCTGGACATCAAACCGTGCGGCAACCCCGGCGTGTTACACCACCACTGCGATCTGAGCGATGCCGCCAGCATCGATGCGGCGGTTGCCGGGCTGGACGGCCCCTACAGTTCCCTGCTGAACGTCGCCGGCGTGCCGAACAGCGAAGGCACGGACCTGACCATGCGGATCAATTATTTCGGATTGCGCCATTTCACGCAAAAGGTTTGGGACCGCGTGGCCGATGGCGGCACCGTCGTCAATGTCGCCTCCATCGCCGGCAACAACTGGCGCAAGCGGCGCGCCCATTTGAACGAACTCATGACGATCGACGATTTCTACAAGGGCATCGCATGGTGGGCCGAGAACGAGGAAGCCGTCGACATCGACCCCTACACCTTCTCCAAGGAAGCCGTCGTGCTCTACACCATGGTGCTGGCCGGCAAGGGCCTCGAACGCGGCATCCGGGTCAACGATGTCGGTCCCGGCCCGGTCGACACGCCGATCTTCCCCGACTTCACGCAAGACGTCGGCGAGGACGTCATGCA
>CAYLTU010000390.1:0-4462 GCA_964386465.1 uncultured Rhodospirillaceae bacterium | reverse complement strand
CGGTAACAATCAAGCAGGGCATCGAGCGCGAATTGGCGCAGAAGATCGTGAAGGCTCTCAAAGGATCGAAAATGAAGGTCCAGGTTGCTATCCAGGGCGACGAGTTGCGCGTCTCGGGCAAGAAACGGGACGACCTGCAGGCGGCCATCGGGCTGATCAAGGATATGAAGATCGGCCACCCGCTGCAGTACATCAATTTCCGCGACTGACATTGGCAGTTCAACTCGCCACACATGATGGTGAGTCGCCGCGCGCCAGCGGCCGAACGTCTCTACAACGCCACGCCATGATGGATCGATGGCTCCGCTGTTTCTCGGCTTGCGCGATTGGCGCCATTTTGGTTTTCGAAGCCGGCACGCTGCGCGCGACCGAACTGGACGACCGCGACGTCGGTGCGCTGAGCAAGCTCGCCGTAATGGGGACGGTGGAACAAAAAGACGTCGCGGTGCGGATGCTGTTCGACCGCGGCAAAACCGATATCGTGCCGCTGTTGATTTTCGCGATGCGCTACCGGCGCGACAATCAAGTGATCCCGGAAGCCCTCAGCGCGTTGATCGGCGAGAAGGTAACCGGTTGGAAATCGGCCATGTTGTGGCAGGAAGCCCATCCGGAAGTGAAGCCGCATCCCAGCTACCGCAGGGTAAAACTCGACATTTACAAGAAGATCGATCCGAAATTCATGGATTTTCTCGGCGGCGACCGGTCCCTGGCGGAGAACCTGAAAATCCGCTTCGAGGAGATAGCCTGGGGTGGTGTGACCGTGGCGGATTTACCGCCTCTGGACAAACCCAAGCTCGAAACGGCGGAGGAGGCCGACTATTTGCTGCCGGACGATCTGGTGTTCGGGGTCGAGATCAACGGCGACGCACGCGCCTACCCGTTGCGCATCATGGGGTGGCACGAGATGTTCAACGAGACGATTGGCGGCGTGCCGGTCGCGCTCGCCTACTGCACCCTGTGCGGCGCCGGTATTCTGTTCGAGACACAGGTCGAGGGGCGCGGCGAGCCGTTCATTCTGGGTTCATCGGGGTTTCTCTACCGGTCGAACAAGCTGATGTACGACCGGCAGACCGACAGCCTGTGGAACCAGTTCACCGGCCGGCCGGTCAGTGGCCCGCTGCTGCATTCCGGCATCGAGCTGAAGATCCGTCCCGTCGTCATTACGACTTGGGCGAAATGGCGGGCGCAGCACCCGGACACGAAGGCGCTCTCCTTGGAGACTGGCCATGACCGGAACTACGATTCGGGTGCCGTCTATCGAAAGTATTTCAACAGCCCCGACCTGATGTTTCCCGCGATCGTGCGGAACGAGGCGCATCTTCGCCGAAAAGATTACATATTCGGTATTCGCGTTGTGGGCGCAGCGAAGGCGTGGCCGCTTGCCGCGTTCGAGAAGGAGCCGGTCATCAATGACACGATCGGCGCGCGAAACATCGTTCTCGTTGGCGACCCGAAGACCCGCACGGTGCGCGCTTACGAGCGCCGCGATCGCAAGTTTCAAGGTTCAGCCGAGCTCGATAAGTTGAAAACTGCGGGTGGCGATTGGCGCGCTGCGGAGGAGTTTCTCGCAGGTCCGAACGGTGAACGACTTCCACGTGTCCCGGGGCATATAAGTTATTGGTTTGCCTGGGACGGATATCTTGGCGTCGAGAGCGAACTGTATTTGGGTGAAAATCGCCAATAGACGGTTGCTAGCAACCGCTGCGTGTCGCGGTGCCATTGACCTGCGACCCTTGGACGCGTCAAAATCAAAACAAGAAAAATATACCTTTAGGTGCAATTCCAAGCGGGTCGGCGGTTTCGGTTCGCAAACGCAGGGCATTTCGCGAACGAGGGAGGTGACATGACTTTCAAGAAAATATTCGTAGCTGGCGCAGCAATACTGGCTGTAACGGCGATGGCGCCGGCGCAGGCAGCCGAGTTTCCGAACAAGCCGCTGACCGTCGTGGTCGGGTTCGGTGCCGGCGGCGGCACGGATTCCTACGCGCGTGCTCTCGCGAGCGTTGCGCCGGAATATATCAACCTGCAGCCGTTGATCGTCGTCAACAAGCCGGGCGGTTCCGGCGTTCCGGCTGCAAAGTACGTCGCGGACGCGAAACCCGATGGCCATACGATCTACCTCGCTTCCGGCGGTTCTTTCTATTTTTCGACCAAGTTCCGTAAAGCGCCGGTCGATCCGATCGAGGACTTCAAGATCGTCTGCATGGTCGGCCGGCTACTGCCGGCCCTGTTCGTTCATCAGGACAGCGAGTTCAAGAACGCTAAACAGCTCGTCGATTACGCGAAGGCGAATCCAGGCAAAATGCGGTTTTCGACTCCGGGCCGGACCAGCACGTGGGGGATCGCCGGGCTGGCATTCGTCGGCCGCAACGGTCTCAAAGCGCAGGACGTACCGGCCAAGGGCGGCGCGCCGGCACGCGGCCTGTTGATCGGCAAGCAGGTCGATTTCTCCGTCATCGGCGTTCATCTGATCAACGGTTTCCAGGATCAAATACGGGCGTTGGGATTGATTTTCCCGGAACGGGATCCGAACAACAAGAAGGTTCCGACGATGGCGGAGCAAGGCATCCCGTCGACCGAGGTTTTCACACCGATGCTGCTCATGGCACCGAAGGCCACGCCCGATGCGACCGTGATGAAGCTGGATGCATCTTGCAAGAAGATGACCAGCCACAAGGCGTATGGGAAACTGCTTAAAAAAGCGGGTCTGCCGGCGAAGTATCTGAGCGGCCCCGACGCGACGGCCTACTATCTCAAGCTGACGCAAACCTGGTCGCCGATCGTCGAAGAACTGAAGAAGAAGAAAAAGAAGAAATAGGGCAACCTGATGGACTGGCGTGGGGTGGCGTTAATATTCCACCCCACGCCAACTTGCTAAGCGGCTGCTAACGGTTCATGTCGGCACGAAACGACTTCATCTCTGGCCTCGTTATGCTCGCCTGCACGGTGATTTTCTACGTCGCCGCGCTGGAGATCGAGGAAGACCCCTTCGGCGTAGGGATGGAGCCCTATGTCTTCCCGATAGCGATTTGCTATGTGATGGGTGCGATGACGCTCCTGCTGTTGGGAAAATCCGCAACGGGCGCCATTCGCGAAGGCCTGTTCGACGCCGACTTGCAGGAAATTCGCCTGTTTTTCGGCTGGGTCCTGCCGATGGCGGCGATCGCTTTCGCTTACCTGGGACTGATCAACCTTTTTCAATATCTGCTGCCGACCATCATCATACTGTCCGCGACGCTGGCCATCTTCGGCAATCGCGGCTTGAAATGGCTGATCACAATTCCGACGATCGCGAGTCTACTCTACTACATCGTGTTTTTTGGGATATTCCGCCTGCTGGAGCCGACAGGGATCCTGATCGAATACGACAATTATTATATCTTCGGCGCGATGCGGAAGTTCATCGGCGTCTAGAGCAAATCGGGATCGATGCCCTGCATCGATCCCGATCCGATCCAGTGGCCCGCGGGGGGAAGACGCGTTATGTATCATCCGATCATCGATGGCGTGATTACGCTGTTTTCCAGCGGCTGGGCGGTGTTTTATGCCGTTCTCGGCACCGCTGTCGGGTTGATTGCCGGCGCCACGCCGGGGCTGACGGCGTCGGCCGCGATTTCGATGATCATTCCCCTATCGTTCTATCTGGAGCCTCTGTCGGCGTTGATTTTCGTCTACACGATCGGCAAATCGGCCAGTTTCGGCGGTTCGATCCCGGCGATCCTGTTCAATACGCCGGGCACGCCGCAGGCATCGGCGACGCAGATCGAAGGGTACCCGCTGACCCGCCAGGGCAAGCAGGGCAAGGCGTTGAAAATGGCCGTCATCGCGTCCGCGTTGGGCGACACGTTCTCCGAGTGCCTGCTTATATTCGGCGCGGCTTTCATCGCGATCTACACCGTACGGATGGGACCGCCTGAAATCTTCGCGGTCTACTGCACGGCCTTCGTGATCATAGGTAGCGTTATCGGGTCCTCGATGGTCCGCGGCCTGATCAGCACCCTGCTCGGCATTCTGCTGTCTATCATCGGCCTCGACCCGATCAGTTCCATGCCGCGCCTGACCTTCGACGTGAACTATCTCGAAACCGGTATCGGTCTGGTGCCCGTGTTGCTCGGGGTGTTCGTCGTCTCGGAAATCTTCGTACAGATCGCCGACCGCGGCGCGCTGGGCGCCGAGCGCATGCTGTCCAAAAAGTCCGACGTGCCTGAGGACAACTACGTGACCTGGTTGGATTTCAAACGGTGCATACCGGTCATGGCGAAATCGACGGGCATGGGGACGATCATCGGGATGCTGCCCGGCGTCGGCGCGTCGGCCGCCTGTTTCGTCGCCTACGCCGAAGCCAAACGTTCCGCCAAGCCCGAGGACAAGTGGGACGAGGGCGAGATTAAGGGCGTTGCCGCGGCCGAGGCCGCCAACAACTCGGTGTCCGGCGCCAACATCATTCCGCTGCTGACCCTGG
>CAYLTU010000389.1:0-4467 GCA_964386465.1 uncultured Rhodospirillaceae bacterium | reverse complement strand
AGGGTGGGGGTGGACGGCGGGTTGAACGAATTCGAACCACCTGCGTGCCCCTACAGCACCGACTCCGCGCCCAGCAGCACGGTGCATTGGCTCGACAGCACGCCGCCATTGCCGTGCGCCAGCGCAACTTCGGCGCCGTCGACCTGACGCGGACCGCACGTGCCGTGAATCTGGCGCGTCGCTTCGATCAGCACCAGCAGCCCGTACATGCCGGGATGGCAATAGGACAGGCCACCGCCATTGGTGTTGACCGGGAAGCGGCCGCCCGGCGCGATACCGCCGTTCAACACGAAAGCGCCGCCTTCGCCCTTGGCGCAGAAGCCGAGGTCTTCCAGGAACAGCAAAGTGCAGATCGTGAAAGCGTCGTACAGGGTCGCAACGTCGACGTCGGAAGGTTTCAGCCCGGCCTTTTCGTATGCAAGCTGCCCCGACTCGACCGCTCCGGTCGCGGTGAAGTCCGGCATGCTGGAGATATTCTGGTGGGTGATGTACTCGCCCGTCCCCAGTACGTAGGCCGGCTTGCGCTTGAGGTCCCTGGCGCGCTCCGCCGTCGTCATGATGATCGCGCCGCCGCCGTCGGTGACGAGGCAGCAATCGCGCACCGTCAGCGGATGGCTGATCATGCGGGCGTTCAGGACATCCTCGACGGTGAGCGGTTCCTTCTCCCAGGCGACCGGATTCATCAGCGCCCACTGCCGCGCGGCGACCGCGATCTCAGCCAGATGTTCGCGCGTCGTGCCGTACTCGTACATGTGACGCGAGGCAGCGAGCGCGTAGGCGCTGGGCGGCATCATCGGCCGGTACGGGTCCTCGTACGGGTTCAACTCGCGCGCCGAGGCGGCGGCGCGGCTGACCGAGCGCTGCGTGCTGCCGTAGGTGATCAGCGCCACCTCGCACAGTCCGGCATGGATCGCCGCTTGCGCGTGGGTGATGTGCGCCATGAAGGACGAGCCGCCGATCTGCGTCGAATCGAAATAGCGCGGCCGCAGGCCGAGATACTCGCAGACGCCCATCGCCACCATGCGCGACTGGCTGGTTGACACGAACAGCCCGTCGATGTCGCCGAGCGAAAGGCCGCAATCCTCCAGCGCGCGGTGCGTCGCCTGGCCCATCAGGTCGAAGATTGTCGTGTCCGGCGCAACAAGGCCTAGGTCGGATTCCGCCGTCGCGACGATCGCCGTCTTTCCGCGAAGGTCAGCCATGATCAGCCCTCCGCCGGATCGAAGACGGGATGGACTGGCTCGTCGTCGGTGCCGGGAACCATGCGCACCTTGACCCTCATGCCGACCACGACGTCCATCGGATCGGCGGACTCGACACGGCTCATCATGCGGAAACCTTCGTCCAGCTCGATCATCGAGATGTCGTAGGGGTCCTCGCCGCGGCGGTGCAGTGTCGTCGTCGCGTAGACGGTACCGACCCCCTTGCTGACCCGCCAATCCAGGTTCGGCTGCGCCGTGTTCGGCGCAACGGCGCGCGGATAGAACACCGCCGAACCGTCGTCGGGGTCGACCTGGTAGGCGAGTTCGCCCCTCTCGCAATGTTCGCGGAATATCGCCAGCGGCGATTGCGGCTGATCGGCCATCGTCACGCGTTCCTTCTTTTGGAGTTCGAATTGGCCGACAAACTGACGTGCGAGGCCATCGCGCGCAAGAGCATGGACGGCGGGATATCGCGATATCGCATGCACCTGCTAAAAAGGCTTCGGAGCCACCCGCGAAGAATGCCTGAGGAGAAGTAACAAATGAGTCCGAAACGCCGTCTGCACCTGGGCGCCTTCATGCGCCCTGTCAGCATTCACACCGCCTGGTGGCGCTATCCCGGCAGCGCGCCGGACGCCAACTTCAACCTCAAGCATCTGGTCTCGTTCGCGCAGACCCTGGAGCACGGCCGGTTTGACGCCTTTTTCATGGCGGATCATCTGGCCGTACTCAACATGCCGATGGACGCGTTGAAGCGCAGCGCTACGGTTACCTCGTTCGATCCCGATGCGCCGCTGCCCGACCTGCCGGAAAGCAATCAAAGCAAGAGCGGCCGCGAGCGTGCCATCGCGCTTGGCCAGCGCGAGAACCTGACCGTGCGCCAGCTGGCGCAACGTTTCGGCGGCTATAGCGGCAACTCGGTTGTAGGCACGGCGCAGACGATCGCCGACGAAATGGAAGCGTGGTTCGAGGCCAAGGCCTGCGCCGGATAGACATGCGGCGATTGACGAAATTCCAGCGCCATGACCAGTACGCCCGTCGTCGCCAACGCGCGGTCGATGTTCTCGTTGTTGAGATAGTTGCCGCACGTCCAGGCCCCGCCATGCACGTCGATCAGGACCGGAAAGGGACCCTCACCCTGCGGCTGGTAAATGCGGACCGACCAGTCCTCGCGGTCGCCCGTCCTGTAAGTGCGGTCGAAGGCTTCTATGTCATAGGCGGCTTTGGGGTCGTAGCGGCGTATGGTCGTTGTCATGGCGTTTCGTACCGTTGTTCCGGACAAAATTCGAAAACGATCATACACTGACACGGCGAATGCGTTCGCAGTGGTCCGGCGCCGGCAAGAGTCGTACGATCGACCCGACTATGCCTGGATCGTGAGAATCCCAAAGCGCTTTATGCCAAGGGAGTAAATGCGTGAGCCGTCTCGTCGTCGTTTCAAATCGCGTCATGCTGCCGACCCTCTCCAAGAAGGAGTCCGCCGGCGGCCTCGCCGTCGCGGTGCTTGACGCGCTGGGCCGGAACGGCGGCATCTGGTGCGGCTGGAGCGGCAAGCTGGTGGACGGCGAGCCGGGTGGCATCGACATCCTCGAGGACGGCAACATCACCTACGCCACCCTAGACCTGCCGGAAACCGACTACGAACAATTCTACAACGGTTTTTCCAACGGCTCGTTGTGGCCGCTGATGCATTACCGGCTGGATCTGGTCGAATACACGCGCGCCAACTATGACGGCTATCTGCGGGTCAACGAACGGTTCGCCGAGAATCTGAAACCGCTCCTGAAGGACGACGATACCGTTTGGGTGCACGATTACCATTTCATCCCGCTCGCCCGCGAGCTTCGCAAGCGGCGCTGCACCCAGCGCATGGGCTTCTTCCTGCATATTCCCTGGCCGGCGAAGGAGGTTCTGACGGCGCTGCCGGGCCACCGGGAGCTGGTCGAAGCGCTGCTGGAGTTCGATGTCGTCGGGTTCCAGACCAAGAGCTATGTGCTGGCCTTCCTCGACTACGTCGTGCGCGAGATCGGCGGCACGGTCGAGCCCGACGGGTTCCTCTACGCCTTCGGCAAACGGACCCGGGTGCAGCATTTCCCGATCTCCATCGAGACGGAGAAGTTCGCCGAGCTGGCCGATGAAGCCGAGGATTCCAATCATGTCCGCAGGCTGGTGACCAGCCTGGGCGACGGCAAGCTGATCCTGGGCGTCGACCGGCTCGATTACTCCAAAGGCCTGATCAACCGCTTCCAGGCCTACGAGCACCTCCTGCAAGAATTTCCGGAGCATCAGCGCGCGGCGACCCTCATGCAGATCGCGCCCACCACGCGCGGTGAAGTCGTGCAATATCAGGAAATCCGCCACGAGCTGGAGGCGGAAGCGGGGCACATAAATGGCACCTATGCCGATTTCGACTGGACCCCGATCCGCTATCTGAACAAAGGGTTCAGCCGAAAGATTCTTGCCGGCTTCTACCGCCGCAGCCAGGTCGGTCTCGTCACGCCGCTGCGCGACGGCATGAATCTGGTCGCCAAGGAATTCGTCGCCGCGCAATCGGCCGCCGACCCCGGCGTCCTCGTCCTATCGCGCTTCGCCGGCGCGGCGGAAGAAATGGACGGCGCGCTGCTGGTCAATCCCTACAATCTGGCCGGCATGGCCGAGGCCATGAACCGGGCGCTGACCATGCCGCTGGAAGAACGGCGCAACCGCTGGGCCAACATGATCGACCAGCTGCGCTCGTTCGACGTGCACCATTGGCACAAGAACTGCGTCAAGGCGATCGAATCCTACCGGGAAAAGACGCGGGTCTATTGAGCGCAGCGTCTCGGAGTAGGATGAAAAAGAAAACGGCGGCGCCCGCAGGCACCGCCGTTCCCGAAAAATCGTAACGTCTAGTAGTCAAGGAAGCTGCGCAGCTTGCGGCTGCGGCTCGGGTGTTTCAGCTTGCGCAGGGCCTTGGCCTCGATCTGGCGGATGCGCTCGCGGGTGACCGAGAATTGCTGGCCGACCTCCTCGAGCGTGTGGTCGGTGTTCATGCCGATGCCGAAGCGCATGCGCAGGACCCGTTCCTCGCGCGCGGTCAGGCAGGCCAGCACGCGGGTCGTGGTCTCGCGCAGATTGGCCTGGATGGCGGCGTCGGAGGGCAGGATCGCGTTCTTGTCCTCGATGAAGTCGCCCAGGTGGCTGTCCTCCTCATCGCCGATCGGGGTTTCGAGGCTGATCGGCTCCTTGGCGATCTTGAGCACCTTGCGCACCTTGTCGAGCGGCA
>CAYLTU010000388.1:0-4468 GCA_964386465.1 uncultured Rhodospirillaceae bacterium | reverse complement strand
GTGATCGGCAAGTTCGACGAGAACGGCGAATGGATCATGCCGTCCTTCAACGAGCTGACGCCGGGACTGATCGCCCGCGCGATCGCCAAGCGCATCGAACGGTTCCACACCAGCCCTCGGATTCAGGAACGGCTTGCCTTCCTGGACGACAAGGACAAGGCGCTCGCGGGGCTCGAACCGCCGATCCGGCGCACGCCCTATTTCTGCTCCGGCTGCCCGCATAACACCTCGACCAAGGTCCCGGAAGGCAGCCGCGCGCTGGCCGGGATCGGCTGCCACTACATGGCGCAATGGATGGACCGCGACACCGACACCTTCACGCAGATGGGCGGCGAGGGCGTCACCTGGATGGGTCAGGCGCCCTTCACCAACACCAAGCACGTGTTCGCCAATCTCGGCGACGGCACCTATTACCATTCGGGCTTGCTGGCGGTCCGCGCGGCGGTCGCGTCGGGCGCCAACATCACCTACAAAATCCTCTACAACGACGCGGTCGCGATGACCGGCGGCCAGCCGGTCGGCGCCGGCCTGACGGTACCGCTGATCTCGCACCAGCTGTTCGGCGAAGGCGTCCGTCGCATCGTCGTCGTCAGCGACGAACCGGAGAAATATTCCAACCGCTCCGGCCTCGCCGAAGGCGTCACTATCGAACATCGTGACGAACTCGACCGCATCCAGCGCGAACTGCGCGAGCTGGAAGGCGTTACCGCGATCATCTACGACCAGACCTGTGCTGCGGAGAAACGCCGCCGCCGCAAGCGCGGCACCTTCCCCGATCCGGCGCGCCGCGTCGTGATCAACGAGCTGGTCTGCGAGGGCTGCGGCGATTGTTCGGTACAGTCGAACTGCCTGTCGGTGGTGCCGGTGGAAACCGAGTTCGGCCGCAAGCGCGCCATCGACCAGTCGAGCTGCAACAAGGATTTCTCCTGCCTAAAAGGCTTCTGCCCCAGCTTCGTGACCGTCGAAGGCGGCCAATTGCGCAAACCGAAACCTGCCGCCGCGGCATCCGCCGCCGCCGATGTGTTCGAAGTGCTGCCGGAACCGGTAATCCCCGAAGTCGATGCGCCCTACGGCATCCTGATCACCGGGGTCGGCGGCACGGGTGTCGTTACGATCGGCGCGCTGCTCGGCATGGCGGCCCATATCGAAGGCAAGGGCTGTTCGATCCTCGACATGACCGGCCTGGCGCAGAAGGGCGGCGCGGTGCTCAGTCACGTTCGCGTCGCCAAGAGCCCCGAGAACATCCATTCCGTCCGGCTCGCCTCCGGCGGGGCGAAGCTTCTGCTCGGCTGCGACATCGTCGTCGCCGCGGCGCCGGACGCAATCTCCAAGATATCACCGGGCGAGACGACGGCCGTCATCAACACGCACAAGACCATCGTCGCCGATTTCACCCGCAACCCCGACCTGCCCTTCCCGGAAAAAGAATTGGAACGCACCATCGCCGACCGTGCGGGCGACGCGCATACAAGGTTCGTCGAAGGCACCCGGCTGGCGACCGCCCTGCTCGGCGACTCGATCGCCAGCAACATGTTCATGCTGGGCTACGCCTGGCAGTTGGGCACGATCCCCATCGGCCAGGCCGCCATCGAAGAAGCGATCGCGCTGAACGGCATCGCGGTTGAGGCGAACAAGCGCGCCTTCCTGTGGGGCCGCCGTGCGGCGCACGACCAGGCAGCCGTCGAAAAGGCCGCCGCCCCGACGGCCGCTCCCGCCCCGGCGCGCGCGACTAAGCTAGAGGACATCGTCGCGAAACGTATCGCCTACCTGACAGGTTATCAGGACGAAGCCTACGCGCGGCGCTACAAGGATTTGGTCGTCAAGGTCCAGACCGCCGAAGCCCAGGCGGTGCGCGACAACGACGCCCTGGCCCAAGCCGTCGCGCGGTACTATTTCAAACTGCTCGCCTACAAAGACGAGTTCGAAGTCGCGCGCCTCTACACGGAAAGCGGTTTCTTGGATACGGTGGCCGGCCAGTTCGAGGGCGATTACAAGCTAAACTTCCATCTCGCGCCGCCGCTCCTGGCGGACCGCGACCTGGAAACGGGCATCGCGAAGAAGAAGGCCTACGGCCCCTGGATGCTGCGGGCGTTCAAGGTGCTGGCGAAACTTCGTTTCCTGCGCGGCGGCGCGCTCGACCCCTTCAACCGCGCCGCCGAACGCAAACGCGAACGGGCGCTGATCACGGCGTACGAGGCGACGGTCGACGAGCTGCTAAACCGGCTCAGCGCCGACAATCACGCCGCCGCCGTGGAAATCGCCAGCCTGCCGGAGCAGATCCGCGGCTTCGGCCATATCAAGGAACGGCACATCGACGAAGCGAAGGCCAAGGAAGCTGAACTGCTGACCGCCTACCGCAACCCGTCGGCGCATGCCGACGCGGCGGATTAGGGAGGTTCCTAGAATAATATTTTTGCTGATTAACCGCGTAGACAACGTTGTATAGTCAATTTGGCTAAGTTCAGGGAATCGTTGCAGTGGCAAAAAATCCTAAACAAATACCACCCAAGAGTCGTTCAAAGAGCACGCGAAACCGCCTAACGGAAGCGGCCTATATTTCGTCGATATCGATTGAAAATATTCGATGCTTCGGGCCAGAACAAAATCTTCATTTTACAGACAGGTTTGGAAATCCAGCTCGCTGGACAATAATTCTTGGAAACAATGGGACAGGCAAGACAACTCTTCTTCAAGCGCTTGCATTGGCAAACTTTAGAGATATTTCGAAAAACGCCAATATTATTTTTGAAGCTCCCGAGTTAATCTTAAGCAGAGTTTCAGGTGAAACTTTTACTGACTGGTTTTATACATCAACGGCTAGGGATATATCTTCTGAATCAAGGGTATCAATCGAAGGAGTCACCGGAAGTACTCTGTCATCTCAAAACCAAAAATATACGAAATTTGGTGTTCATGTGGAATCCAACCCTGTAGATTCTGACTCATTAAAGGGACTCAGTTGGGCCCCCATGTCGGGCGGCATTAATTCATTCCTTAATCTCAACATTAGCGGATATGGAGCAGATAGAAAGCTTGGAAAAGGTTCAATTCGCAGTACTGATGAAGACTCTATAGGGAGTTTATTTGACGAGGACGCGAAACTCAGAAATGCGGAAGAATGGTTATTACAAGCGGATTACGCTGCTAGCAGAAACGCCCTGAGAAAGAAAAAGGAAATTGATTATTTGGACAAAGTTCAGAAAGCATTGATATCTCTACTGCCTGATATAACAAGTATAAGATTTAGAGACACAGAAGTTTCACATAGAATTCCAATCGTTGAGTTTAATACGCCGTACGGATGGGTACCACTCAACGGCCTTAGTTTTGGATATAAGACACTAATTGCTTGGACCGTCGATTTCGCGAGTCGAATGTTCGACCGGTACCCAGGCAGCAAAAACCCAATGAAAGAACCTGCTGTTGTGCTGGTAGACGAGATTGACCTCCATCTTCACCCGAAGTGGCAACGCTCGATCATGTCCTACTTAAGCGAATTATTTCCAAATACGCAGTTTATCGCAACTGCGCACAGCCCGTTGGTAGTTCAGGCCGCGGGCGAAGCGAATATTGCGGTGTTTAGGCGCGAAGGCGACCACGTTGTGATTGATCAATCGGTGTCGGCAATTCGAGGTTGGCGGATCGATCAAGTGCTAACCAGCGACCTTTTCGGACTGGAAACAGCACGTCCGCCGGAGCTCGAACCTTTACTTGAAGAGCGCGCACGCCTCCTCGGCAAGAGCCGCATGACCAAGAAGGATCGGGAACGGGTCGCCGAACTTGAGGAGCGAATAGGCGACTTACCCACGGGCGAGCGTCAGGAGGATATAGAGGCGATGGACATTATTCGTCGTGCCGCTTCACGCTTGAACTGACGACGATGATTCAAGTCCAAAAACTGCCAACGGCACCGGCAATCCTGCGTAACAGAGGCCAGCGGACGACGGATGAATACAAGGCTGCCTACAACGAGGACCCGGTCTCGTACCAACAAGGCGGGAAGAAATTTGAGTTTGACAGCAGCCTCTATGGCGCGAAGTCAGTCAAGAAGGCGTTGAAGAAGGCGCAGCATAGTAAATGCTGCTTTTGTGAAGCGAAAGTCGACCATGTCGCATATGGCGACATCGAGCACTTCAGGCCGAAAAAGGGATATCGCCAAGAAGCCGCCGATGCTCTCGGCCGACCGGGCTACTATTGGCTCGCTTACCATTGGCCCAATCTCTATTACTCCTGCCAAATTTGTAATCAGCGGTATAAGCGCAATCTGTTTCCCTTAGTCGATCCAGCCAAACGTGCGGTCGATCATAATGACGACCTAGCCGAAGAATACGCGCTATTCGTCGATCCCGGCATGCCTGGGCCAGAAAATCACATTTCGTTCCGCCAAGAAGTCACCTTCCCAGTCAATGGTAGTTCGTCGATCGTGAAGTATTTCCAACCTCCTGTTTGGATTGGTATTTTACAGACA
>CAYLTU010000387.1:0-4516 GCA_964386465.1 uncultured Rhodospirillaceae bacterium | reverse complement strand
ATCTGGCTCGAGTTGCATTTTATAGAAATTACCTTTTCTTTGAATTGAGTGATATTTTCTTGAAATAGAGTATACGGATCGATTTCCTCAATGATGTCTTTGTGATCCTGGTTTTCGTTTCCCTGCCAATGGTCTACGCACACAATTCTATTTGAGAATTTGGAAAATATCTGAGTCGAGCCAGCCCCGAGCCATGAACCAATTTCCAAGATTGCTATATTGTCTTGCTGCTGCGTCAACTTTTCCAAGAGGAGATTAAGCGCAAGCTCATCAAACGGACTCATCCTGGATTGCGTATATTTCTTCAAATCGACGGCCATGGCAATTTCTCCAGATGGAATCTATTGAGAAAAAATCAACAGGGAGGGCTGACATTTCGTCCCTCAATACTCGCATTCAGAACATAGCCGCCTCACAGGTTTTGGAACGCAATCAAACGCGCCATTTCCAGCGTCGGTGCCCAGACCAACTTGTTGCGGCTTTCTTCATCCAATCGCTCCAAGTCGAAACTACCGGTCTTTGCGGTAAACGGGTAATAGCGGCCCCGGTATTTGTGGATCGCATAGGATTCCGATTGCTCGACGACGAACGGCGCGTCCGCCGTTCCGGGCGCCAGATACCGCGGCGCCCTGCGACGGAACCGATCGGCGTGTCGCGGCATGGCCGCGGGCGAATCGTCGGGGCTGTACCCGTAATCGGCCATGAAATCCTGCGGCAGCCGTTTGAAAGCCTCCCAGGCTTCGGCCGTAAACATTTCCCGGTGACGGCCGATCTGCCCCGACTCGAAGGTCGGGCTGCTGGGATCGAAGGCCTTTTGCGCAAAATCTGCCGGCTTGCCCGGAACCTGAAGTTTCAACTGCAACGACCAGACCAGCGCCTCCTGTACCGCATCGGATCCGCCGCCCTGCGCCCCGACGATTTCCTCGAACGACAGCGGCACCACATTGACGCAATCCATCCAGGCCGCGAACACGCCCATCCGATCCCGTATAGAGCCCAACGCCGATTTGTCGTCTATCAAACGAAGCAGCCGCTCTTCGAATTCGAAACCCGCGAGGTACGGGGCGAACAGGGTGTTGCCGTCCTTGTGATAGTAGTTCGCTTCCGAAACCACGATGTCCAGCGGGTTGCGGTACATGAATAGCGTCGGCGTCTGGGGGAACGGATGATCGCGGCCGCCATGCGGGTTGCGGCGAACGAAATCGACGAAGAAGTCGCGCGCGGAGGTATGGGAGTTCGTGTATTCCAGACAGTACCAGCCGCCTGGCCGCGGCACCCCTTCCGTCGCGATGTCCCTGCGGTATCCGAAAGCTTCGACAAGCCCGTAGAGCAGATGCGTGCCGGCCTTCGGGATGGTGATGAGATAAAGGGGCCGGCGCGAAAAATGCCAATCGGTCACCGGTGCGACGACCGTGACGTCATCCGCGTCAACGAATGACATGAGCGCATTCTGCAAGGCCTCGCCATCCGTCTCGAAGATCAACACGATGGCGTCCCCGGAAAGTTGGCCAGCGTCCGCGATCGTCGCGACGTCGACATCGGGATAGCGCAGCGTCACCACTTCGACGTAATTCGCTGCCCGGTCATCCGTCCCCGCGATACGGACGGCTCGCGTCGGATGTTCCTCGAGCGCCGTGCCGACCGCCGCGAGGTAATGCGTCGGTTCCGGGTCGATGAGGACGAGTTCCCTGTCGGTAAGCGATTCCTTGGTCATTGGCTGGGATCGACACGCATGGGTTCGAAAAATTTGGCGAATACCGTATCGAGTTCCTGAAACAGCTGGATGTATCGGTCGAAACTCTCGTCGGAGAAGGAGTCTATGTGCCGCACTTTCAGCTCGTTTAGGCTTCGCCGGGCGGCGCCCGGTTCGTGGAAGTCATGCTCTAGAACGTCCTGCAGCAACGCATTGAGTTTTCCGGCCGCGTCTTCCGCCGCGTCCCAGATGCGCAATTCCATCGCTTCGTCGGCGAAACAGGATCGCTCCACCTGGGTATGCTCGCGAAAGTCGTGCCGGCGAAACTCGAAGGCCTCTGAATCCAGATTGCTCTTGTTGAACGCGAAGCCGAACAATTCGCGATCCTCGAGAACATCGTAGGGCGTGCCCGCCTCGATGGCGTCGGCCGCCTGTCGCTGGAAATCCGTATAGGCGCCTTCATCCAGCATTTCGATCGGGCCGTAACCGAGATCGATCATGTGAGGCTCGAACCCGGCCTCGCGGATAATTTCGAGATGGGTGTTGACCATCCAGTTCTTCCAGTCGCCGACGATGCCGCCGCCTACCCGTAAATTATGCTTGTGATGTCCCGTGAGATTTTTGTGATCGATGCTTTTCCACACTTGCCGGGCCGCCGCCTCGCCCAGTTCAAGTCCGGCCACGCGGCCAATCGCCTGTATCGTCGAAACGGGTTCGGTCAGTAAATCCTCCCAGCGCATGACATGGAATTGATTCCGGATCGGCCCGTATTCGTCATAGTAGCCTTTCAAAAACGTGACCAATCCGTTGAAGAAATCGATATCCGTCAACTTGTAGAGCGCCAGTATCTCACGAAGCCGATGGTTGTCGTCCTCGGGCGCGACGAATTTCTGAATATACTCGCTGGTCAGCGCATTGAGCGAGAAGCAGGACGAATTCAGCACCCCGACAGGGTTCCGGATCGGCCCGAACTTCGCGTGATCCTTATACCCCGGAAAATCCAGCCAACGGCCGGGATGCGAATGGGAATGGACGACCTCGTCCTCATCCAGGACCTGACGGGGATGGGCGGTGACCAGCGTGAAATCGCCCATGCCGATCACGCCGATATATTTGCGGAAACAGGCCTGCTCGTCGTGGCCCTCGCGGATCCACTTGGCGCCGCCCGACAACAGTTTGAAATTCCCGTTGTAGATCAGGTCTTCTTCAATGCCTTCTTCGGCGAATGCCGCCACGATGCGGTCCGAAACGGAATTGCCCAGGTGCGCCACGACGAGATTCACGACAATTTGGGTCGCATCGAAGTTCCACTTTTCCGGAAACAGCCGCAACAGACTGTGCAGGATCGAAATACACAGGGTGAATCCGCCGCGCGGCGGTCCTACGACGACCGGCTTGAAGGGGCGCTGGTTGATGGGAAGCACGTCACCCGCCTCCGTCCGAAATAGAAAATGATCCGACACCCCAGCCTAAACGATTCCCTGACTAAAAAAGGTAAAAACGCCGATCTGATCCGCAACGGCGGACCCCGGACACACCGCTAGAGTTTGCCAAATCCCGCGAATCCTGTGATTAACCCAGAATTGATCCCGATAAGACCCAGCTAGGGCCGTACGGAGATTTTGGAACGATGCCGTGCCTGTTGATGTTGACGACCTTGCTTTAGAAGCGGCCTTCGAACGCGGCGACTACCACCATGTCGCGGCCAACGGTTCGCCGCGCGATTGGCGCACCCACGCTGCGCTGGGCCTGTGCGGCCGCACCGGTCCGGCGCTTCGGCAATTGGCGGCGTTCGGTGACAGCGAAGCACGCTTCTACGAAGGTGTCATCCAATGGATCGACGGTGACGAAGCTGCTGCAATTGGTCTGCTTGAACCGCTGGATGACGAATACGCCGACAACTTGCTGCGCCTGATACGCAAACCCCGCATATCCATCCTGTCGCAACTGTCCTGGTACCGCTCCGACGGCGGTGTCCACAATGTCTTGCAAGGCGGGGAAAGAGACTCGAAATTCGAAATCCGCAACATCAGCTTCGCCCCCGGGGACCTGCCAAATCGACCGGAAGCCGATATCCACGATTTTTACGACGGCACCGATCCACCCGATTTCTATCTGTCGGAGATGGTCGAGTGGCACGTTATTCCACCGAACCTGCAAGAATTGCCTTGTCCCATCATCGGGCAAACCGGCGATTACGACATGCATATTCAGACGATCCTGCCCTGGCTGCGGTTGTTTGACGAGATTCTCGTTTCAGACAGTACGGAATACGCTGACTTGCAAGGACTGGTAGACGTCCCGGTGACGACGTTTTGCAAGCCGTTATCACTACCCCCCAACCTTCCGGCGCCGATCATGGCGGAGAAGGACCTCGATGTCCTGGTAACCGGCACGACGCTGCACAGCTATTACCCCGACAAAGCCGAAATGATGCGGCAGATCCTGGATAGCGAAAATATCGATCCGTTCTTCTACAACGGCTTTTTCCAGGCAAAGGCTTACTATCCGATCCTCGCACGCAGCAAACTGGCCATCGCGCTCACCCGCCATTTGGGCGCGATCCCCTCACGCGGCTTCGAAGCGTTGGCGATGGGCATCGTGCTTCTGGCGCCGCACCAGTCCTGCATGCGGCTGTTCGTCGACGACGATGACGGCATCATTCCCTATTCGCTCGAAAGCAACGGCCTGCGTCGCGCCATCGAAACCGTCCTGGCGGATTACGGCCGTCATGAAGAGGGCGCATTGCGCGCCATGCAGACCGTCCGCGCCGAATTCGAACCGTGGCGAACCTCGTCTCAGTATCTTCGAATGATCGCATTC
>CAYLTU010000386.1:0-4560 GCA_964386465.1 uncultured Rhodospirillaceae bacterium | reverse complement strand
ACTGTTACCCATGTCGCCGGTACAAACTGTTACCTATCTTCCCGGTCGGGCCGGGAGAGGGTCGGGCCGGGTGAGGGGGCTTGCGTGTTAAACTGTCGTAAGATCGTCGTTAGAACACCCTCCAGACTTTCGAAAACTTCATTGTTCCAGAACCGGATGACTTTGAAGCCCTTCTCGTTCAGCTTTGCTGTTCGATGTTCGTCGTCATCTGTTTGCGTTGCGTGCTGTCCGCCATCGACCTCGACGACGAGTTTCGCAGCTATGAACACAAAATCGACGACGAACGGCCCTATCGAGTGCTGCCGCCTGAATTTATACCCAGCCAATTGGCGACCTCGCAGCGCGCGCCACAACAGCTGCTCCGCATCCGTTGAACGTTTGCGCAGGATGCGCGTCTGGCCCAGCGCCATCGCTTAAACCGCCCCCTTATCCTTCAGCGCCTGCAACGCCGCGGCATCCAAATCGAGCAATCGGCCGAATACGTCCTCGTTGTCCATGCCCAACGTCGGCGCGCCGCGCATCTCCGGCAGCGGACCGCTGGAAAATTTGACCGGGAATCCGACGACGACGCCGTCCTCGACCGGGTCGTCGAGCAGGCTGTGCCGCATTGGTTTGAGCGTGCCGCGGTCGCGGAAATGGTCGTCGGCCAGCACATTGTCGAGGGTGCGCACCGGGGCGACGGGGACGTCTCGTTCCTTGAGGCGGGCGAGGATTTCTTCGCAATCGAACTGGGCGAACCGCTCTTGCAGTTCGGCGCGCAGTTCTTCGAGATTCTCCGCCCTCTTGATCGCGTCTGCGAAGCGCGGATCGTCGCCCAATTCCGGCGCCTTTAGGCCGTCGCAGAGGGCGCGGAATCGGTGGTCGTGGCCGACCGTGATGATCACATCCGCGTCAGTCACATGGTAGAGCCCAGTCGGGCCGGTGCGGGCGTTGTTGCCGGCGCGGGGCGGATGTCCGTCGGCAAGGAACTCTTCCAGCGGTTCCATGAACATCAGGCTGGCCAAGGTATCCATCATCGAGGCGTCGAGATATTGGCCCTCGCCGGTTTGCTCGCGGTGCTTAAGCGCGGCGAGGATCGATACGGCGGAGTAAAGCGGCGTCACCAGGTCGCTGACATAGACGCCGACGCGGGTTGGCGGCCCGTCGGGGTGGCCGTTGATGTCCATCATGCCGGACATCGCCTGGATCTGGTGGTCGTGCGCTGGATTGTCGGCATGCGGACCGTCTTGCCCATAGCCTGAGATCGAGCAATAAATGATGCCCGGATTGACCGCCGCCACGTCCGCGTAACCCAATCCCAGTCGTTTCATGGAGCCGGGCGCGAGGTTTTCGATGACCACGTCCGACTGTTTGGCGAGTTCCAGGAACAGGCGCCGCCCCTCCGGATCCTTCAAATTGAGGGTCACGCTTTTGACCCCCTGGGTGCGTTTGAGGAATTTGGTCGGGATGTCCTGCTCGGTCTGTTTCGTCGGATTTACGCCTTTCGGCCCGACGAAGGGCCCCAACGCGCGAACCGGATCCCCCGCGCCGGGCACCTCGACCTTGATCACGTCCGCCCCGAAACGGGCCAGGGTCATACTCAGGAAAGGCCCGGCGAGAAACACGGTCACGGCCAGTACGCGGACATCCTTCAGTGGCTGCACTTCCAACCCCTCCATTTTTCTGTGGGCGTAACGGTAGCACTCGCGGCGGAAGGCGCAAATTGTTCGGCCGATGGTTTGACGATGGACTTGATCGCGCGCTCGGCTTCGATGGATTGGATCGAGACCACGCCGGATCAGGCCTACATGAAAATTCTTTGGATTGGCCCGGAAGCCGGACGCTGAGCTGTCCTGCTGAAATGGACGAAGGCTCTGTCGCTTCGCCGCACAAGCATCTGCCGGCCGCCCAGGCGCTGATCCTTAGAGGCAGACTACAGGTCCGCGACGGCGTCCGACTTCATCTACCAGCCGAACGGCATGGTGCATGGCGCGACCACGGCGCTGGAAGACACCGAATACCTATTCATCTGCGACGGGCCGGTGCTGTATTTCGGCGACGACGCCTTCACCGGCTATTTCGGATGGGAACAGCTGCAACGCATTCGCGACCGGGCGAACTGATCGGCTTAGACGTGCGTGCGACGTCGGTTGCGACTAACCTTTGCCGCGCCGCCGCGACGCGATGCCCAATCCGAGGATCCCGACGGCAAACAGGCCGAGCGTTCCGGGTTCCAGTACGCCATTGGTCGGCGGTGTCTGGCACGTGTCTTGCCCCAGGACGCGCTTTGTGTAACCGCCCCCGAGATTGCCCGACAACACGCAGTTGATCGCGATATCGCCGCCGTCCGGTTCCGGTCCGTTGAACTCGTAATCGTAGCCGCCGACCGCTAACGCAGCGTCCGCTTGCGTCGGTCCGAATTCGCCGACGGTGAGCTCGTGATTGGATACGGCCGCCACGTACGAACCGGCGGAGAAGAGTGTGTTGATCGACGGATCGGTACCGAGGCCCGTATCGATGGCGAAGACGTTGCTGAAGGTGCCGTCGTCCAGATAGATAATCATGTCCGGATCGGCGCCAATCACCGGCGGGCCGCCGAGGTCGTTCACCTGGATCGTCGCGGTCGCGTCCGCGTCGAACGAGAAGAACCAAAGATCGATCGTGCTGAATGTTCCGTCGGCATCGATGCGATCAGCCTCCAGGAAGACGGCATGGGCCGGATTTATCGCCCATGGCACAGCGAAAAAAACTGCAACGAGTGCGAAGATGGTTAAGCATTTACGACGGAAACTATTCATAACAACCTCAAGGCAATTGACAGCTAAGGTGATCATAGTACCGCCTGGTTGACGGTGAAGAAGGGACATACTGCCGCAGGTGTAGCGTCTTAGGGGCTCGTTCGGCTCCAGGCTAGCAGCCGCACCGCGATCCCGCCACCGAGGATGACGATACCGAGCAAGGCGAAGGCGATGCCCCAGCTCTCCGCGCTTTGCCCACCGCCCGTCAGGTCGAGAATGTAGCCGAGCAGGACGGGGCCGAGCAGGCCGCCCGCCGCCGCAGCGGCGCCGAAAGCAGCGACCGTGTTGCCACGCTGCGCCGGATCGGCGGTGTTGACCGCGCCGCCGTTAAGCGTGGCGGTATCGACCAGCACCAGCAGATTGTGGCCGACGACCAGCCCTATAAAGGCCCAGATGGGCCAAGCGGCGGAAAAGCCGACGGTTACCGCGAACATGGCGGAAATCACCATCGCAAGGAACGACGTGCGGGCATAACCAATGCGATGGCCGAACTCCGCGCCGACGAAGCCGCTCGGAACGCCGATCAGGATCAGCACCATCGCTGCCAGCGCCGCGTTCAAATCGACCGGGATGTCCGGCTTGGCGATTGCGGCCCAGGTCAGGAAGGTGACGGTCCAGGACCGGATGCCCTGAAGTTCGAAATTATGCGCGAAGATGCCGATGACATAACCGACCGAAGCCCGGTTGCGGAATACGGGCCGGAAGTCAGGAAGCAGTTTCCGGAGCGGCCCGATTGCCTCTACATCGACCGGCGGCAGGAGTCGGAGCAGAAGAATGGCAGCGAGAATGTTGCTGATCGCCGGTAATACGAACGCCCATCGCCAGCCGAAGGCCACAGCGATCTCGGCGGCGATCCAGACCGACATTCCGGAGCCAACCGCGAAACTCGAGACGTAGATCGCCGCCGCGCGGCCCTTCGCGTCGCCTGGAATGCGGTCGCTCAACGCCTTGATGCCGGGCATGAAGGTCCAGGCGAAACCGAGCCCCTGGATGCTGCGGAAGAACAAGGCGCTCCAGAAACCGTCGGCGAAGCCCATTCCGCCATAGCCGAGAACGTTCAAGAGCGCGCCGAGGATCAATAACCGGCGCGCGTCCATCCGGTCGGTAACCCCGACAAAGGCGACGCCGAAAAAATAGGCCAGATAGTTGATCCCCGCGAGCCAGCCGGCCTCGGTGTAGTTGAGCGACCACAGTTCGGTGAACAGCGGCAACATGGCCGGGACCGAATGCATGCCGAGCAGGGTCAGCCACAAAAAGGCGCACATAAGGGCTACGAGTTGGCGAAATGGCATGGCAGGCCGGGAGAGGAGGATGGAAATGCGTTCCGAAGTATACGTACCCACGCGGTGCTGTCGCTGCCGGCGCCGGTTCAATTCGCCAGCAGTACTGGCAAGCGGGCAGGGCATAGACTATCTATGCATCATTTCCGCTTCCAACAGAGGCAAGCCAAAATGCCGACATTCGATATCGTCTCCAGGACCAAGATCCCCGAGGTCGACAACGCGATTCAGGGCGCGATGCGCGAGATATCGACGCGCTACGATTTCAAGGGCAGCGCCTGCAAGATCGAGCGCATCGAAGAGACTCTGACGATCAATGCGGACGACGAGATGAAGCTGAGCCAGGTGCAGGAACTGCTGCGCGGCTATCTGGCCAAGCGCAAGGTCGACGCCGGGGCCTTCGAGTTCGGCAAACCCGAAAGCGCGCACGGCGTGGCTCTGCGGCAGACGGTAACAATCAAGCAGGGCATCGAGCGCGAATTGGCGCAGAAGATCGTGAAGGC
>CAYLTU010000385.1:0-4565 GCA_964386465.1 uncultured Rhodospirillaceae bacterium | reverse complement strand
CGGAGATCACCACGACCGGTGAGCGCTCGGCGTAGGCGCCCGTTATGGCGTTTACAATGTTGAAGGCGCCGGCGCCGTAGGTTACGGCCACCACACCCAGCGAACAGTTGAACCGGGCCGCTGCATCGGCTGCGAAGCCAAGGCTAGGCTCGTGAGACAGCGTATAGAGCGGCAGGATGCCGCTTTCCTCTATCACCTTGAAAAACGGGAGCGCGAAATCGCCCGGGATGCCGAATACGGCATTGGCACCGTGGTCTTTCAGCGCCGTAAGCAGGGCATGACCGAGCTGCATGGTGTTAGATCCTTTTCGTCTTCGAAAGACGAACAGACCGCACGTCGGGTGCATCACACCCTTGATCTAAGTTAGATTTCCGCTCTGATCGGATTTTTGCAAGGCCGAAGCGGTAACTCGATACGAACTATGTAGCCGATTTCGGGCGCGAATCAATTCGTGCAACCGTCCGGATTGTGCTTGGGGAGGCGGGGTGGTTGTAAACGAATTAGCAAACCCCCGGCGCGATTGCGTGGTAACGGGACTAGCCGGCATGCGATTTGCTTTTGTACCGATAGCGCTAACCGGGATGATCTTGTTTGCAACGAACGCCGACGCGCACGGGTCCCGGCACCGGCGTGAGATGGGGAACGCGTGCAAGGCGGTGGTGGCCGGCAAGGCCGAGGTGGTGACGCTCACGACACGAACAGGGACCGGCCACGAAGTGCCGCTGGAAGGCATACTGACGAAGCCTGAAGGGGCGGCGCCGTTTCCGGCCGTCATCCTGCTGCATGGCGGCAAGGGCATGCGGGCGCCGCACTGCTATCGCGATGTCCAGGAAACGCTCGCCGAATGGGGCTATCTTTCGCTTCTGATCGACAGCTTCAGCGCCGCCGCGCCGAGACTTGGAAGGGCGCATAGCCCGACGATCGCCGATCGGGTGCGCGACGCTCGAAGCGCGGCCCGTTTCCTCGCCGCGCGCGATGACGTTAACGCGATACGCATCGGTCTGATGGGCTGGTCGCTCGGCGGGACCGCTGCAATCATGGCCGTTTCCGGTGAAGGATCGCCAGGCAAGGCACCGGCCGAAACTTTTGCGGCGGTGATCGCGCTCGTGCCCATTTGCAGCGACGTCGTCAAGGGGCTGGCGTCGCCGCTACTGGTTCTAGTCGGCGGGGCCGACCGATTACTGCCGCCCGAAAAATGCAAGGCGATGCGTATCGAAGGCGATAATCCACCTTCCTATGAAATTCGCGTTTTCCCGGGCGCCGGCCACATCTTTTTCTCCACCGTGTCGCGCGCGTATGACGCCGGTGCGGCCAGGGCCGCCAACGCGCGGATGAAAAACTTCCTGTCCAAGCATCTGGGTCCGCGATAACGCGCCATCGGCTTCCGGTTCCGTTACGCCCCGGAGGTAACCGCGGCGCTTTAGGCCTCCATCATTCCGCGCCCGGCCCGGGCGGCAGCGGACCCGTCGGCGGGTAGGCGCCGTCCGCGTCATGGTCCTCCAGGCCCGTCAGCGGCGGGTCGAAGACGGAGATGGCGTGGACGTCGGTCAAGGCCTTGAGGTGGTGCGGGTCGTCGGGGCCGACGAGGTAGAGTCCGCCGGGACCCAGGATATGGACCTCGCCGGTGGTCTTGTCGGTGACTTCCAGGCTGCCGTCGAGGACCAAATTGCCTTCCCAGTGGTTCTTGTACCAAAGGTCGGTTTCGACGCCTTCCTTGACCTTCACCGAATGGTAGGAAAACCCCAGCTGGTCGGCCGCGGTCAGATAGCGTTGCGAGATCGCCCTTCCGTCGTTGACGCTTATTTCCAGGCCGGCCTCGCGGACATCGTCCAGGGTTTTGACGAACATGCGGCCCTGGCGCGGCGGCAGGTCGCCGCTGGGCGGATAGGCGCCATCCGCGTCATGGGTTTCCTGGCCGACGATCGGTGGGCTGAAGACGGAGATGATGCGCATGTCGCAGGCCACCTCGCGGATAATACGGTGTTTGTCGAGCGGGCCGACGCAATAGAGCACGCCCGGCTCCAAAGGCCAGCGCTGTCCGGAGTTGCAGTCTTCGAGGGTAGCGGTGCCGGAGCGGATATAGTTCGCTTCCCAATGGTTCTTGTACCACAGCTCCGAGACACCCGCCGTGCCGCCGCGCGCCTCGGAAATGGAGAAATTGAGACCGTCTTCCTTGGTCAGCAGGCGCACCGCCGTCGACCTGCCGTGCGAGATGGATATCACCCGTCCTTCCGCCTCGATCTGCGCCATCGTTCGTACCAGCATGCCGAACCCTTTCCCTGTCGAAACTTACAGACATGACAGTCATACAGGCCGGGCGATCTTGCAAGCCGCTTCTATGCCGCCGTCGAGAGCCGGCGCACGACGAATACGCTCAATCCTCCGGCGGCCACACCTCCGCCAACGCTCGGAAGCCGCCGACCGCGGCGGGCCAGCCTGCATAGTGCGCCGCGTAAATGATCAGCTCTTCGATCTTCGCGCGCGGGTGTCCCAGGTTCCGGGCGCCCGTGAAGTGAACGCGCATCTCGTCTTCGCGGTTGAGGGCGACCAGCATGGCGCAGGTAATCAGCGAGCGCTCGGTGATCTCCAGATCTTCGCCCTGCCAGACATCCAAAACCTGACGACAGCGTTGCATGGCCGTAACCGCGTGCCATAGTGGCGCGACACGAAACGACCGGAGCCGCGCCATGACGAACCGCTTGAAAGGCACGAAAGCCGTGATCACCGGCGGCGCCGGGGCGATCGGCATGGCCGCCGCGCGGGCCTTCCTCGCGGAGGGAGCCGAAGTGTTCATTACCGACTACGAGGACGCCACGGTGGCACGGGCGGTGGATGCGTTGCGCGCTGCGTCGAAGCCGGCATTCGTGAACGGTGCTTCCGCGGACGTCACCTCGCCCGACGCCGTCGCGGCGATGATGAAAGAGGCAGCCGTCGCCATGGGCGGGATCACCGCGCTGATCAACAATGCCGGGACCAACGCAAGAGGCGATCTGGTCGATCTGGCGCCGGGCGACATAGACCGGGTGATCGACGTCAACACGAAGGGCGTCATCCTCTGCACCAGGGCGGCGATTCCCCATCTCGAGGGCGCGGACAACGCCTCGATCACCAGCACGGCGTCGCAGGCGGGCAAGCGCGGCTGGGCGCAGATTGCCGTCTATTGCGCCTCGAAGGCGGCCGTGATCGGCTTCAGCCGGGCCATGGCGGTTGAGCTGGCGCCCGCAATCCGGGTCAATTCGATCGCGCCGGGACACATCAAGGACGAGGGCATGGCCTGGGACGGATTTTCCGAACGCAAGCGAGCCGACCAGTCGCTGGACGATTTCAGCGCCGAATTCGCCGCCGCCGAAATTCCGCTGGAGCGCCTGCAATCGGCGGTCGATATCGCCAACGGCTTCGTCTTCCTGACCTCGCGCGAGGCCTCGGAGATCACCGGCGAGGTGCTCAATATCGGCGGCGGCGTGGTGATGGACTGACGCGACCCGCGTTGAGACGCCAGCCGCTTCCCGGACCGGGAAGGGGCGGTCCCTCGTCGGTTCGTCTTTTTAAGACCGTAGAACTCGACGGCATTGTCGCAAATAGCGATGACAGTTCATCTATTGATGAAATTTTCACTCAAGCGTTGGCGTCGAGGACGGTGCGCACGGGTTCTTTGGCCTTCCGCGTGTTCGGGGCGACGGTGTTCTGACCGCCGAACAGCATGTCGATGCACCCCGCGGAGCACATCCCCTATTTCAGCGGCGTCCTGCTGCATTGGATCCTGCTGTCGCATCCGCTGCACGCCATCTTCCACATGCAACAGACCGGCCTGGCGCCGGCCTTGGGCCATGTCGGCTTTCACAAGTTGCTGACCAAAGGCGGCACCGAGGTGACGATCGGGCAGCGCTATTTCCATTATCTCCATCACCGCTTTTTCGAGTGCAATTACGGCGGCGACGGGACGGTCCCGCTCGACAAGTGGTTCGGCACGACGGCACGCCGGAAGGCCACGAGACAATGCGCGGCCGGCGGCAGCAGGCGCATGGCATCTGAAGCCCACGGCGCAACTGAAAAATGGACCGATCATCCGGCAGGCGCGCTCGGCGGTTTCGGCAGGAGGAGGTAACTCAAGCTTCCACGGCAAGGCCAGTCTGGATGTCTTTGATTTCGGCGAGCGCCTCTTTCGATAACGCTCCCTTGTTGACCGCGGCGGCTGCCTGCTGCAATTCGTCGAGCGTAGCGATACCGATTTCCGTCGTTGAAAGCTCGGGGTTCGAAATCACGTACCGGACCGCCAGTTCCGGCAAATTTGCCGCATGCCCCGCCGCGACAACCGGCTCGAAACGCAAGGCGCTTTTTACATCGGCCGCATAGTCGGGGCCGGAGCCGATCGGCGCGACGTCCTGCAATCCCAGGGGATGGCGCGTCTCGCGCCCCGAAAGCGTACCGCCCGCCAGGACCCGTACGCCGATCGAACCGACGCCGTTGCGGGCGGCGGCGGTCAAAAGCCGGCGGTAATCCTGCGCTGGATAGCCGGCTGGAACGGCTTCGCCGGCCGACGGCACCAGCAGGTTGTAGAAAATCTG
>CAYLTU010000384.1:0-4578 GCA_964386465.1 uncultured Rhodospirillaceae bacterium | reverse complement strand
GACTTATAATATGTTTTAGACATTATGATCTTCAAGACCCCGTGCGATGAGGGTAAAGTGGGGGCCGCACGATTAGAAATTGGTAAGGTGCGCAATATTCGGACCAGCGGGGGAATTCGGTTTTCCTGTTCGTAACGGTGCGATACGGCAAGCCGGGATGACAATGTGACCAACGCATGAATCTAACGACAAGATCAGGGAGACCAAGATGAAACCACTTTTTAATTCGAAATTCGGTATTGCGGTCGCTGCGGCTATGGCTACCGCTCTTGCCGGTATGACGGCTGCGCAGGCAGAGACCGATCTACTGGTCTATACGGCCGTCGAGGCCGATGAATTGAAGAAATTCAAGAATGCCTTCGAGGCGGACAACCCGGACGTCAACATCAAATGGGTCAGGGATTCCACCGGGATCATTACCTCCAAGCTGCTGGCCGAGAAAGACAACCCGAAGGCCGACATCGTATGGGGCGTCGCGGCGACCAGCCTTCTGCTTCTCAGCAAGTACGATTATTTTCAGGGTTACGCTCCGAAGGGCGTCGAGAAGCTCGAGAAGAAATATTACGACACCCAGAACAATCCGCCGCTCTGGGTCGGCCAGCGTGCCTGGATTGCGTCCATCTGCTTTAATACGGTCGAAGGCAAAAAGCACAGTTTGCCGTTGCCGTCTTCGTGGAACGATTTGACCAAATCAGTCTACAAGGGCCACGTGATCATGCCGAACCCGAACTCATCGGGAACGGGCTTTCTCGACGTTTCGTCCTGGATACAGATGAAGGGCGAGGACAAGGCTTGGAAGTACATGGACGCGCTGCACGCCAACATCGCGCGTTACACGCATTCCGGCTCTAAGCCGTGCAAGCTGGCGGCCAAGGGCGAGATCCCAATCGGCGTTTCATTCGCCTATCGTGGAGCGAAATCGAAGAACAAAGGCGCCCCGCTGGAGGTCATCGCGCCGTCCGAGGGTGTCGGCTGGGACCTGGAAGCCTTTGGCATCGTCCGCAACACCAAGAACCTCAAAGCGGCCCGCGCACTGGCCGACTGGTCCGTCACCGAAAAAGCGAACCGTATCTACAATGAAGAATATGCGGTCGTCGCCATGCCCGGCATCGCCAAGCCGGTGAAAAATTTCCCTGCTGGCATTAGCGGGAAAATGATCGACAACGACTTTCAGTGGGCCGCCAGCAACCGCATCCGCGTTCTTGACGAATGGCGCAAGCGCTACGACGGCAAATCCGAACCGAAAAAGTAATAAGTCGTCGCATCGCCGGCAATACGAACCGCCCCGGCCCCTGACAGGGCCGGGGTTCCGTATTGTGCTACCTTCTTTATGCTGAGAGCGGTTGCGTTCGAGGGGACCGACGAATGAATAACGGTGACGGCGATAGTTACCTGAAAGTCAAACATCTGACGAAAAAGTTCGGCGCATTCGTGGCGCTGAGCGACGTTTCGCTTGAGATCAATGAAGGCGAGTTCGTCTGTTTCCTTGGGCCGTCCGGCTGCGGCAAGACAACGTTGCTGCGCGCCATAGCCGGCCTCGACATACAAACGTCGGGGACCGTTGAACAGGGGGGCCGTGATATTTCCGCTCTCCCCCCCAACGAGCGGGATTTCGGTATCGTCTTTCAGTCATACGCATTGTTCCCCAACCTGACCGTGACGCGAAACATTGCCTACGGTCTAGAGAACAAGAAGATGCCAAAAACGGAACTCGGCGCCCGGGTAACGGAATTGCTGCAGCTGGTGGATTTGGGAGAGCACCAAAACAAGTATCCCTCGCAATTATCCGGCGGACAGCAACAGCGTGTGGCGCTCGCCAGGGCGCTGGCAATGTCTCCCGGATTATTGTTGCTGGACGAACCTCTCTCCGCCTTGGACGCAAAGGTTCGCGTACGTCTTCGGCACGAGATCAAACAGCTACAACAAAAGATCGGCATTACCACCATCATGGTCACGCACGACCAGGAAGAAGCCCTCGCCATGGCCGACCGAATTGTCGTGATGAACCATGGCGTGGTCGAGCAAATCGGAACACCAACTGAAATTTATGCCGAACCGGCGTCGCCGTTCGTTGCGGATTTCATTGGCACAACAAACTTCATCCGGGGAAAGATCGCGGCGAATGGGCGCGTCGAAGTAAGCGGCATAAAAATCGGCGCCGGCGTCGACGCCGACGGTTTCGCGGCGGGTGATGACGTTACCGTATGTGTCCGCCCAGAGGACGTGCTGGTCACGGACGAGGAGGAGCACGGCGCCGGTGCATTTCAGGTTGAGGTGACGGACGTCGAATTCTTGGGATCGTTTTCTCGTTGTCATCTTAAATCCGCGGCGGAAGCCGGCACGGAATTCAGGGCGGATTTATCGGCCAACCTGGCACGGAACCTGGGAGTTAGCGAAGGGCGGGTTCTTTACGCGACATTTCCCGACCCATTCATCCGTGTCTACCGCGCCGCAAACGGTTAGGACGGCGGCGTGAGCGGCGATACCACGATACCGGCCGCGGCAAGCGCGCCCTTGGTGAAGCCCAAGGTTTCCAGTGAAGACTGGATCATGCGCGCTGTCCTGGTGGGCATCGCTCTCTATCTCTTCGTTTCGATTCTGTTGCCGCTTTACACCATCATGTCGAAGAGCTTCAAAGACGGCGATGGTGGCTTCGTCGGGCTCGCGAACTACGGTAAGTTTTTTTCCACGCCGGCGCTCTTTTGGTCCATTCAGAACAGCCTGACCGTTACGCTGATCTGCTGCGTGATCGTCGTAACCATGGCCTTCATTTATGCCTACGCCCTGACCCGGACTTGCGTGCCCTTCAAGAGGTTCTTCAAAGGGGTAGCACTGGTCCCAATTCTGATGCCTTCATTGTTACCCGCGATTGCGCTGGTCTATTTTTTCGGCAATCAGGGTATCATCAAAGATTGGCTGTTCGGGTACGATATTTACGGGCCGATCGGCATCATCATGGGCGAATGCTTTTATGTTTTCCCCCATGTTCTGACCATCATGCTGATCGCCATGGCCAATTCCGACGCGCGGTTGTATGAGGCGTCGGAAGTCCTGGGCGCCAGCAAGGTCAAGACCTTTTTCACCGTGACGCTGCCGAGCGTCCGCTATGGCGTGGTTTCGGCCTTTTTTGTCTGCTTCACGTTGGTGATCACCGATTTCGGCGTGCCGAAAGTCGTCGGCGGCAAATACAATGTGCTGGCAACCGATATCTATAAACAGGTTGTCGGACGCCATGATTTCGAAATGGGCGCCGTCGTCAGCATGATTCTGCTGCTGCCTGCAGTGCTCGCCTTCGTAGCCGACCGTGTCGTGCAACGCAAGCAGGTGGCGCTGTTGTCGTCCCGAGCAGTGCCGTTCGAACCCATATCCAAACGCACCGTGGACAGCATAATGCTGACGTTCTGCGGGCTGGTGAGTTTGATACTCCTGTCCGTGCTCGCAATGGCGGCTTACGCTTCATTCGCCAAGTTCTGGCCCTATGACCTGACTCTTTCCTTGGTTCACTACGATTTCGATTTGATGGACGGCGGCAGTTGGGACGCTTATTTCAATTCCATCGAATTGGCCGCCTGGACCGCGGTGGTTGGCACGACCATGGTGTTTACCGGCGCGTACCTCGTAGAGAAAAGCAAGGGGTTCCACTCCGGCCGAACGATCATCCAGTTGATGTGCATGATACCGATGGCCGTGCCTGGCTTGGTCCTGGGACTGGCGTACGTATTCTTTTTCAATGCACCAAACAATCCGCTTGGCTTCCTCTATCACACCATGCCAATCCTCGTGATCTGCACGGTAACGCACTTTTATACGGTCTCGCATTTGACGGCCGTGACGGCCCTGAAACAAATGGATGCGGAATTCGAGAGCGTTTCATCGTCCCTCAAGGTACCGTTTTATAGAACCTTCCTGCGTATCACGGTTCCCGTTTGCATGCCGGCGATCCTCGATATCTCGATGTACTTGTTCGTCAACGCGATGACGACCGTATCGGCAGTCGTATTTCTGTATTCCCCGGATACCGCCCTCGCGTCCGTTGCGATTCTCAATATGGACGATGCCGGCGACGTGGCTCCCGCGGCAGCCATGGGCATGATGATCGTTGGTACGGCTGCCGCGGTGCGGCTCGTGCACGCTATTCTGACGCGGGGCATCCTCGCGCGTACTCAAGCTTGGAGGTATCGCTGACCGCCGCCAGCGTCAACCGTCGCTTCGCCGAGATATATAGAACATATCTATTCATTACATCATTATTATCGATTTGACGGATATCCGGTAGAGCCTGAATATCTGGCCGATATCGTGGTGCGGCAAGTCTCCCGCTCCACCGCCAGTCCAATCCGAAAGGCAATACCGATGACATTGACCCCCGATGATCCACGGCTGCTGACGCCCGGTCCCTTGACCACGTCGCACGAAACCAAGGCGGCCATGCTGCACGATTGGGGCTCTCGCGATCAGGATTTCGTCGGTACGAACGCCGGCGTCCAGGCAAGTCTCCTGAAAATCGCGAACGCAACCGGCTCACATGTCTGCATACCGCTGCAAGGAAGCGGGACGTTCGTCGTTGAAGCCACGTTG
>CAYLTU010000383.1:0-4584 GCA_964386465.1 uncultured Rhodospirillaceae bacterium | reverse complement strand
CTTGGTCAGTATCCGGATGTGGTCGCTGAAATGCGGGCGTACGCGTGCGCTCCAGGGCGTATCGACGGCGGTCTTCCACGCATCGCTTCGCGTCACGTCTGGCGATTCCAAGTGATAAGTCGCGACGTACCGGCGCACCCCATCGCCATCGGCGTCCGACCGGTAACGACGCGCCGACATGGTGCCGGGTAAGGTGGACAGCGCCGGCAGGTGCTCTTCGTCGTACCAGGCGTTGAAGTCGTCTTCGCCTTCCGGCGCCACGTTCATCGCGTTCAGCAATAGGCCGCCGGCGCCTTGCGGGGCCTCGGCTTCGCCGGGATTGATCTGCGTCCCTTCGAAGCGCAACAAGCGCTGGCATTTCGCCGTCACCCGCTTCGACCAGACGGATAAATTGTCGTAGGCGATGGCTTTGTAGGGTTCGTTACGCAGCACGTCGACGGTATCGAGATCGTAGGTTGCGACTGAGTAGGACGGCTTGGTATCGCCGATCCAACGCTCGCAGGCACCGAATCCGGGTACCGCCTGGCGCTCCGGGATATGTTCCAGATCGTACCAATCGTGGAACTCGTCGGCTTGTGCGTCCGAGAAATCGAATGCCGCGATAAGCAATCCCTTGGCCATGGTTCCCTCCGTTTCAATAGGCGCCATCATCTCAGGCAGAACACGGTATTTCCAGAGCGGTCGGCTGCGATCATGACAAGGCATTTTTGCTTACCAAGATACCACGGTTCGCGGTCACGCCAGCCAATGGACAACAGCGCACGGTCAGCCAAAACCGTTCGTGTCGTGTGGAAATTTTCTCAAACACCACAGAATATATAAGCGAAATTTAAATAAATTTCAGTACAGATTGCAAATAATTTTATTAATAAAAATATTTTTATTACTTAAATAAATTTTTTTTGACTTATGTTTTATTTTCGTGTCAGTAGTCATCATAATTAAAAGGCGCGGCTACTTGGGCAACACACCAACCGCGCCATAACGACAGACAGAGAAGACTAACGCAGGTGCAACAATGAAACTTTCAGAATTAGGAACGACGCTACGAGCACGGATCGCTCCGTTCTTTTCCGATCAGCGGGGGTCGATGATCACGCTTTCCGCGGTGTCGTTGACAGCAATCGTAGGTTTTGCCGGATTGGGTGTCGATGTCGCCATGTGGTACTCAGAAAAACGGGCGACTCAAAGTATGGCGGACGCTGCGGCGGTCGCCGCGACCTATGCGATCCGTGAAGGTGGCGATCTCACCGAGGTCGCAGCCGCGGCAACAACGGAGGCGATACGGAACGGTTTTATCGAAACCACCGGAAACCAGATTACGGTAAACAACGCGGCGCCGACCCCCGTTAGCGGAGGGGTCCCACTCGCCGACATCGTTGTTACGCGAGAGGTTCCCGTATTCCTGGCCGGCATGTTCCTGGAGGGCAACCCGTCCGTATCCGCGAGTTCGACGGGCGGCGTCCGGTCGCTCGGCACGATCTGTGTCATCGGACTGGATCAGGATGCCGGACGAACCGTCGAATTCATCGGTAACGCCTTCGCCAACATCGGGTGCGGCGTCGCCTCGGATTCGAGCAGCCTCGACGCGCTCTATGTCGGCGGCAATGCGACGCTGATCGCCAATCCGGCGCAATCCTTTGGCGACATCGTCGTCGCGGGGAGCGGAGAACTTATTACGCAATTGCCGCCGATGCCGTTTTCGCCCCGTGTCGGCGACCCGTTCGAAGACAGGGTGTTTCCGCCGGTCAGCGGCGCCTGCGACTTTAACGGGTTGACGGTCAACAGCAACCAGACGATCGGTCCGGCGGTAGCCGAAGGCAGCGTCCGTATCTGCGGCGATCTAAAGGTGAAGCCGAACAAATCGCTGACGATGGAGCCTGGTATCTACTATGTCGATGAAGGCGATGTCCTCTTCCAGGGCAACGTGACCGGCAATCAGGTGACCATCGTTCTGACTGGGGATGATCCGGGCGATATCGGCGAAATCGATATCCGCGCGCAAAGCCAGGTTTCTCTCACCGCCCCCACAAGCGGTGCGTTCGAGGGGATCGTCATACACCAGGACACGAATGCAGAAGAAGACGGCGACAATAAATTCAATGGCGGCGCGAATTTGATCCTGCTGGGTGCGATTCACATCAAGAACCAACCGCTCACATACAATGGCGGAATGGATGCCGTCGGCTGCACAATTATTGTGGCGCGCATCGTGAAATTCAGCGGCACCTCTTTCCTGCGCAACACGCCGGTACTGTGTCAGGCGGTCGGCCTAGACACCGCGTCGTCGGCGCAAGAGCAAGTCGTCCTCCTCCAGTAAAAATCTGATTTGGAAAAGGATCGAACGATGGAATCCACCGTCTTCCAACGCGCTCTTCGCAAACTCTCGGAAGTCCCGATACTCCGAGACCGTCGCGGTATCGTCTCGGTCGAAACGGCGATAATCGGGTCGGTGATATCCATTCTGGCGCTCGGCATCGTCGATTTCTCGATGGCTTACAGCCGCAAATCCGAAATGACGAATGCCGTGCGCGCCGGCGTGCAGTTCGCCCTCGTCAGGCGGCCGTCGATCGGACCCAGCGCGGAAGAGCAGGAATCGATCATTTCTCTGAGCACGATACGCCAGGCGGTAATCGATTCCGCTGATTTCCTGGAGAGCGATCCCGGAACAGAAGACCTCAGCGCATCCGTCTTCTGTCTATGTCCGAATGCACAGCCGGTGACATGCGTTTCGGATCCCGGCGTCCCGCTCGCCTGCACCGACCGTCAAACCTTCCTACAGATAGATTTCAGAAACAACTACACGCCCATTTTCGACTATCCGCTCATTCCCGAAACGATCTCGCTCGAAGCGACCAACTCAGTACGGCTGAACTAGGAACTGTAACGATGCACAAAATGGAACGTCTCAAGAGAATATTGCATCGCCGGCTCGGCTTTGCCGTCCACGGCATGCGCACGGTTCTACAAGATGTGCGTGGGACACTGTCGGTTGAATTCGCGCTAGCCGTCCCGGTCATTCTTACGACCGTATTCGGATCGATCGAACTTGGCCGGCTTGGATTCACGCAAGCGGCCCTGCAACATGCAGCCGAGGAAGCTACGCGCTTTGCCATCGTTCGCGAAGGCGAAGTCACATCGTCGGACATCGAAGCCTATGCCGCGACCAAATTAACCGGAGTCTTCGATAGGGAAGCAGCTGTCATCACCGCGGCCGCGCCCATCGATCCGGTAACGGGAACCAGTCTCCTATCGGTGCAGGTAAACTATCAGTATCAATACATCTTACCGTTTCTACCGCATGAAGGCATCCAGCTCTCCGGTAATTCCAGCGGGTTTATCGCCTTCCCGCCAACCTTGGTGAATTAGGCACAAATTCAGCCGCTGAAATAGACCTTGTTGCGCGCACCGCAGACCCGTTCGTGAAAGGCCAATCCGGCCGGGTCGAGGTCTATAGCGGGCATCGGTTCAAGCTCGAAGAAACCGGCACGATCGCGGCCGCGGATCAGGCTAGCGCTGTCGGCGTCGGCCTTGGTCTGGTAGACATCGCCCGCCACGTATCGAAAGACCAGCCCGACGCGGTCTTCCGCTGACCGGTTCGGCGGCAACGAATGCGCCATATTCACGTGGAACAACGCGAATTCTCCCGCATCCAGCACCACATCGACCGCATCGCTCTCATCAACATCTCCCGTCATCGTCTGCCCGCGCGACAACATGTTGTCGGTGTCCGCGATATCGTCATGCCCCTTCAGGCCGCGGTGCGAACCGGGCAAGAACCGCATACACCCATTCGCCGCGTATACCGGTGTCAGGGCGACCCAGGCGCTAACGACATTCGTGCTGCTCAGCCCCAGTAATTAGCGTCCTGGTGCCATGAAACGAAACGCTTGGTCATCATGCCACGGCCTCGTGCATCGTCGCCAAAACGGCCGGCATAATCGTCGAGGCGCGCCTTGCATGACACCGCGTCGTCGATCGAAAACACGCGCAGCGGAAACAGGAAACCGTCGCGCCGATATTCAGCGAGCGCCACCTTACTCAACATGTTCTCGGTTCGTCGATAAGCACGCATCCCACCGCCCCGATGACGCCTCAGGAAGCCACCAATCCTTGCGCCCTGACCTTCGCGCGCATATAGGCATCCAGGCCACCGGCCATGAGGATCTCATGGGGCGGGCTACCTTCCTCCCACGCTTCGGCCTGAAGGGTTCCGCCAGAGTCGAGATTCCTGACTTCACCGCTCACGATATTCACTTCCAGCTGCTGACCTTCCTCGACGAATTCGGTGATACCGGGCGCGACCAAGGTCGGCAGGCCGGTGTTCACGGCGTTCCGCAGATGGATACGGGATACGGATTCGGCCAGCACGACTGCGATGCCCAGAGCGTTCAAGGATTGCGATCCGTTGCGGCTGGAACCGCAGCCGAAATTGATCCCGGCGACGATAATATCGCCCGGTTTCACCTCGTTTTCCGCCCAGCCCGGACGGTTGGCTTCCATGCAGAATTTCGCGGCGCCCTCTACGGAAAGGTCCGGGTTCGCCAACACACGGTGGCCCGGCATCATGAAATCGGTGCTGAT
>CAYLTU010000382.1:0-4586 GCA_964386465.1 uncultured Rhodospirillaceae bacterium | reverse complement strand
CGACCGCAACGCGTTGTGCGACCGGGCGGATGCCGATCCGGAATGGTACTGGAACGAGCTGCTCGAATTCCTCGATGTCCGGTTCTACCGGCCCTACAGCCGGGTTCTCGATCTGTCGAAGGGTATCCAATGGCCGGCCTGGTGCATCGACGGGACGACCAATGTCGTTCTGAACTGCATCGACAAGCACCGCGACACCGAAGTCTGGGGCAAGGTCTGGATCGAGTGGGAAGGCGAGGACGGCGCGAAGCGGTCGCTCACCTACAGGGAAATGGATGCGGAGATCAGCCGTTTCGCGGCGGCGCTGAAAGCGAGCGGCGTCGGCAAGGGCGACGTGGTCGGGCTCTACTTGCCGATGCTGCCGGAAAGCTTTGCCGCGATGTTCGCGGTCATGAAGATCGGCGCCGCGGTGCTGCCGCTGTTCTCGGGCTATGGGCCGCAGCCTATCGCGGTGCGGCTAAACGACGCCGAGGCGAAAGCCGTGGTCACGGCGGACGGCACCTTGCGCCGCGGCACGGAAGTCGCGATGAAGGCCACGCTCGACGAGGCGCTAGTCGACTGTCCGACCGTCAAGGACGTATTCGTGGTCGAACGGCTCGGTGAGCGTACCGACTGCCCGATGACGGATGGCCGCGACCATTGGTGGCACGAGGCCACCAAGGACCAGCCGACTGATACCCCGACCGAGGAGATGGGCGCCGAGGACATGGCGTTTCTGGTCTACACCTCCGGCACCACCGGCAAACCGAAGGGTGTGATCGCGACCCATTGCGGTTGTCTGGGCAAGCTCGCGCTCGATATTGGCGTGTGCTTCGATTTCAAGGAAACGGACCGGATGATGTGGGTCAGCGACATGGGCTGGGTCGTCGGGCCCTTCACCGGGTTGGCGACCAGCCTTTTCGGCGGTTCTGTCGTCGTCGCCGAAGGAACGCCCGACTATCCCGACACGACGCGCCATTGGCGGTTGATGCAGGAGTACGGCGTGACCTGGCTCGGCATCGCGCCGACGACGGTGCGCGGCATGATGCGCTACGGCGACGAGGTCGACGGCTTCGACTATTCGAAACTCCGCATCATGGCGTCGACCGGCGAACCCTGGACCGAGGACGCGTGGCGCTGGCTGTTCGAACGGGTAGGCGGCGAAAGCCTGCCGATCCTGAACTATTGCGGCGGCACCGAATGTTTCGGCGGCATCATCGCCAGCGCGATCCTGGAGCCGATGAAGCCGGGCTGTTTCTCGGGCCCGATGCCCGGCACCGGCGCGAAAGTCCTCGACGCCGACGGCAATCCGGCGGCGCCGGGCGTACTCGGCGAACTGGTCATGACGACACCGTCGATCGGCAACACCCGCAGCCTGTGGCGCGACGACGACCGCTATCTCGACAATTACTGGTCTATGTATGGCGACAAGTGGCGCCAGGGCGATTGGGCGATGATCGACGCGGATGGCTACTGGTTCGTGACGGGCCGCTCCGACGACGTCATCAACATTTCGGGAAAACGGACCGGGCCAACCGAGATCGAAGGCGCCTTGATGTCCAGCGGACGCATCTCCGAAGCCGCGGTGATCGGCGTGCCCGACACGGTCAAGGGGGCTGCGCTGTGCTGCGTCTGCGTGCCGATGCCGGGCGAGACGGCCGACGACGGCCTTCGTGGCGCCTTGTCGAACGCGGTGACCGACGCGCTCGGCCGCTCCTACCGGCCGCGCGACATATTGTTCGTCTCCGACCTGCCGAAGACGCGCAACATGAAGATCATGCGCCGCGTCGTCCGGTCGGTGGTTCTGGGCGAACCGTCGGGCGACTTGTCCTCGCTGGTCAATCCGGAGGTGGTGGAGGAATTGCGGGCGGCTTCGGCCGGGTGAGGATAACGCCACCGCCCTCGAAGGGCCGGCGCGTCCGCCCAACCGTCTCGGGCTGCCGTGCCGGCGTTAAAAGACAATAGTCGATGCAATGAATGACGCCGATTTGAACGAAGACGATCTGGCCGCAGTCGCCGCCGCGAAGGATTTCGCCGCCGGTTATTTGAGCCGCCACTGTAGGCAGTGGGAATCGGACCGCGAGATGCCGCGCGAAATGTTCCTGGAGGCTGCTCGTGCCGGGCTTTGCGGCTTGTTGGTGCGTCCCGGCCAAGGCGGCAGGGGCATCGGGATCAATGCCTTTTTGAGAGTGATGGAAGAGCTGTCTTATGTCGATATGGCGGCTGCTTTTGCCTTGGTTGTCCACAACAACCACGCACGCTTCATCGATTCCGTAGGCACCGCGAACCTGATCGGGCGTTATCTGCCCAGGATGATCGCCGGAGAGATTATCGGTGCGTTCCTGCTCACCGAACCGCAAGGCGGCAGCGACGCCGCCGCGATTTCCACCAGCGCGGTGGCGGACGGGCGAGGCTATATCTTGAACGGGGAGAAAGCCTGGGTCAGCAATTCCACCCATGCCGGCCTGCTTAACGTTTTCGCGCAGACCGATCCTGCGGCCGGCGCCCGAGGCATCGCCAGCTTTCAGGTTCCGGCCGATACGCCCGGCGTGACCCGATTGCCGGCCTACGAGATGCTTGGCGGCTACGCCACCGGCGCCGGCGGCTTTCGCTTCGAGAATGTCCGCGTCGGTTCGGAGCAGTTGCTCGTTCCGGCGGGGCAGGGGTTCAAGGCCGCCATGGCCGGCATCGATCTCGCCCGCGCCTGCGTCGCCGCCATGTGCGTCGGATTGCTCCGCGCCGGCTTGGACACGGCGATGCCGCGACTGCTGCGCCGCCATGCCTTCGGTCGGCCCCTGGCCGAACAACAGGGCCTGCAATGGCAACTCGTCGACGTCGCAACGGACCTGCGCGCCAGCCGCCTCCTCGCATACGATGCCGCCCGATTGATCGAGCAGGGCGGTTCCGCGCCGGAAGCGGCCGCGCATGCGAAGAAGTTCGCCGCCACCGCGGCCTTTTCCGGCCTCAATATCTGCATGCAGGCTATGGGCGCCGATGGCTTGAAGCAGGAATTTCCGTTGGCCCGCCACTTGGCCGCGGCGAAAATGGCGCAATATATTGACGGTACGATGGAAATCCAGAATTTGGTGATCTCCCGCGCGTTACAGAAGGCCTATACCGGCGGCCAGGTGAGCTGAATCGCGGTTCAGGCTGCGGTCCGCGTCGCGCCAGGCCGGCCCGCCAGCAGCCAGAAGGCGATCGACATGTTGATCAGGTTGAACGCGATGCCGTTGATAAACGCCATCCGGTAGGAACCGGTCAGGTCGTAGATCTCGCCCGACATCCAGCCGCCGACGGCCATGCCGACGATCGTCGTCATCAGCACCAGACTGACCCGTGCGCCGGCCTCGCGGGCCGGGAAATATTCGCGCACGATCAGCGCGTAGCTTGGCACGATGCCGCCTTGTGCGAGCCCGAAAAAGGCCGAGACGATGTAGAGCGAGGCCAGTCCGTCGAACGGGATGTAGAACAGCAGCGCCAGGCATTGCAGGGTGGAGCCGAGCAGCAGGGTCCGGAGGCCGCCGATCCTGTCCGCGATCCAGCCGGAGACGAGCCGGCTGACGATGCCGAAGCCCAGCATCAATGACAGCATCTCCGCGCCGCGCGCGACGCCGTAGCCGAGATCGCCGCAATAGGCGACGATATGCACCTGCGGCATCGCCATCGCCATGCAGCAGGCGAAGCCGGCGACGATGATCAGCGCCTGGATCTTGGAGGGCGACATTTGCATCTTCGCCACCATGTGGCGCGCGCTGGCGCGGATCTCGGTCTCGTCCGCCACGGTCCGCTTACCGAGCGCCAGGGCGAGCGGCAGCATGGCAATCAGGCAGAATACGCCGATCCCGAGATGCGCCATGCGCCAGCCGTAAAGGTCGATGGCGTACTGCAGCACCGGCGGCCAGATCGTGCCGGCCAGGTAGTTGCCGCTGGCGACGATCGCCACGGCGATGCCGCGCCGCCGCACGAACCACAGCGTCACGTCGGCGACCAACGGCCCGAAGGTCGAGGAACTGCCGAACATGCCGATCAGCACGGCTTGCGCCAGGATGAACTGCCACATGCTCGTGGCCGTCGAGGCGGCGATATAGCCGACGCTGATGGAGATCGCGCCGAGGATCACCGGCGTTCGGACCCCGAACTTGTCGGTCAATCGTCCCATCAGCACGCCGCCGAACGCGAACCCGACCATCGTCGCGAAATAGGGAATCGACGCGCTCCCGCGGTCGACGCCGAACTCCGCTTCGATCGCCGGCAAGGTGACGACGACCGACCACAGCCCGATGCCGCCGATCGTGGCGAGGCCGAGCGCAATCGCCAGCCGCCGCCATGCGTAGCGGCTGTCCGGCTGTTCGCCGCCCGGCTGAGGCGAAACGCTGGCCATGAACGATTACCTGTTCGTGAGAGTTCCCTTGATGCGCCGACAGAATAGCGATTTCTTGGCCAGCGTCACGTAACGATGCGGGATCCACGCGACGCCGGTCGCAAGCGGGGTTGCTGGATTCCTGATCGCTGGCTTTCCTTGCCAAATCAAGATTTGGAGGAAAGTTGCGTCTGGGATGACAACTCGGAACTTTGGCCTAAACCGGGCGTTCCCCGTCGATGGTGAC
>CAYLTU010000381.1:0-4656 GCA_964386465.1 uncultured Rhodospirillaceae bacterium | reverse complement strand
AGGCGGCTTTGCCGGGTCGGGAATATCAGCGCGGAAGCCACGACGAAGCCGGCGCCGCCGCACAGCACGACGGCCAGCAGTTCGGTCGTGCCATGGATCGCCAGCCACGCCCAGTGATCCACGCTCAAACCGCTGGCGGCATAAAGCGCGGAAAACGCGCCCAGCATCAACCCGTTGGTGAACAGCAAGATGGCTGTCGGAACGCCGAAGGAGAAACCCAGCGCGAAACAAAGTATTCCGATCTTGGCGTTGTGGGTGAACAGGAAGCTTGCGAAGAGGTTCAACCGCTGCACCGCGGTTCCGGACTTGTCGTACAATATGTCGCGAAGCTCGGCCGTCGTGCTGGTCGGGCCGCGGCCGCTGGCCAATCCCTCCGAGACGAAGGTGTAGAACCAGTCCGGATTGCCGATCGTGAGGACATGTCCGACCGCCGTGCCCAGCAGCAGCAGTGCGGCGGAGAGCAGGACCGGCCACAAGGCGTCGCGCACCGCGGCCGGATAGTCATGGGCGAAAAATCGCCACAGGCCGGCTGCAAGGCTCGCCCGCCCGCCATAGATGCAGAAATAGGCTCGCATAGCCAGGCTCTCGAGGTAGAGCACGACGTTCCGGTCCAGCGTGATGCTGCGCGCCACGGAAAGCGCCGACAGGGTCGCGCGATACAGAACCGGCAGGCGCAGCAATTCGTCCGGCGTCAGGGCCGTCAGGCCGCTTTTGCTCGCGCGCTGAACGAGGAAGTCGAGCTCCCGCCAGGTCTCTTCGCGGTCGCGCCGGAAGTCGTAGCTTTTCAGCTGTGGATCGGCCACATGCCCGTTCCTCGCTGTTTTATCCGGTCTACGGCCATCTCAAATTAGTTCCTGCTGCTTAATCATCATATAGCGGTTCAACAAATCGGTGCCGATCCGGTTGCAGGGCGCCTCGATGCAGTGGACGCCGAGCCGGCGCAACCGTTCGAACACGATCAGCCGGTCGCGCAGGAACGCGTCGGCGACGACCGACCGGTTCGCATCCTGAAGACTCCCGGGGCGCGCGTCGACGGCGGCATAGAGATCCGGATCCTGCGGTGTGACGAAAATGACCAGATGGCGCGATGCCAGGCGCTGTACGTTCTCCACCATCAACTCGGCCGTGATGGTGTCGACGAAATCCGTCATCAGGACCACCAGCGAACGCCGTTTCAGCCGGCCGAGCAGTGCGGCCAGACAAAGCGTAAAATTGGTTTCCTCCTGGCAGTACGCGATTTCCGAGGTCAGCCGCTGCAGCCGGGGGAAGCCCTGGACGCTGCCGAAGGGTTCGGCGTGCAGCCGGACGCTCGAATCGAACCCGAAGACGCCGATCCGGTCGCCGGCCCGCAACGACGTATAGCCGAGCAGCAGCCCGGCGTTGATCGCGTGATCTAGCTTCGGAATGCCGGCCAGCGGACCGCTCATCAAATGTCCGGTATCGAACGCCAGAATGATCTGGTGGTTCCGTTCGGTGCGGAACTCCTTGCACACCAGCTTGTGGTGGCGCGCCGAGTGCTTCCAGTCGATCGAGCGGTGATCGAGTCCGGTCATGTACTCGCGCAGCGCGTCGAATTCCGTGCCGTTACCTTGCTGGCTCTGGGTCTTCGTTCCGAACAACGCGTCCCGCGCGGAGAATTTCAACGCCGCCTGTTGAACCGCACGAATGTTCGGCACGATCGGCACGGTACGGTCGATCTTGTCTATGTGCCGGCGCTCGACCATCCCCAGCGGGCCGTACCACCGGAGCCAGATCCGGTGAAGCTCCGCGACGCCGCGCGATACCGGAACCAGTTCGATTTCCAGGTCGAGCGTTTCGCCGGACCGCAGGATCCCGCGCTGGCGGCGCGGCGGGTTCAGGGTCGCGCCGACATCGCACACCGCTTCCAGCACGAGCGGCGGGTGATCGATTCGACAGGTGACCGTGGCGGTCAGCGTACCGCTGTCGCCGACGAACAGGACCGACGGAATATCGATAGCGACGCCGACGCCGTCGACAGGTGGCGTCCGCGCGGCGTCCAGGCCGACGACGAGAATGGAGAATGCGAGATATCCGAGGCCGAAGGGCCAGAAAGCTTCGTCCAGCAGGACAAGAACAAGTGTCAGCGGAACGCCGGCTGCAAACAATAGGAAGGCGCGGAAGGTCGGACGCATTAGCGTGGCGCCGGGACTTGTTCGAGAATCTGCGCGATGATCTGATCGCAATCCGAACCTTCGATTTCCGCCCCGGGCGCCAGCACGACGCGGTGTCGCAGGGCCGGCGGTGCCAGCGCCTTGATATCGTCGGGAATAGCGAAATCGCGTCCCTGCAACGCGGCGTAGGCCCTCGTGGACGATGCCAGCATCGTCGCGCAGCGCGGCGAGGCGCCGAACTGCAGCGAGGGGTGCTCACGGGTCGCGCGAATGACGTCGACGATATAATCGATCAGATCTTCGGCCAAACGGATGCCCGCGACATAGGCCTGGATCTCTCCGACCTCCGTCAGCGTGGCTACGGACGACATGCCGAATTCTTCGAGTTTGGGCATCATGGTGCGATGCCCGTGCCGCTCGACGATGGCGCGTTCCTCGTCGCGCGAGGGGTAGTCGAGAATGTGTTTGAAGAGAAACCTGTCGAGCTGCGCTTCCGGCAACGGATAGGTGCCCTGTTGCTCGATCGGGTTTTGGGTCGCGATGACCATGAAACCGGCGCCCAGATCGTGAGTCTCTCCGTCGATCGTCACGGCGCGTTCGTGCATGGCTTGCAACAGCGCCGCCTGGGTCTTCGGCGGCGTCCGGTTGATCTCGTCCGCGAGCAGCAGCTGCGTGAAAATCGGACCTTTGGTCAGCGAGAACTCGTTGGTCTGAAAATTGAACAGGTTGGTGCCCAGCACGTCGCCCGGCATCAGGTCGGGTGTGAACTGGATGCGTCCGAATTCCAGCGACAGGCTGTGCGCGAAGGCGCGGGCGAGAAGGGTCTTGGCCGTACCGGGAACCCCTTCCAGCAGGATATGGCCGTCCGAAAGCAGGCTGACCAGCATCAGGTCGAGCGCTGCATCCTGACCGACGACGACGCGACGGACCTGATCGCGAAGGTTCCCGCTAACCGTTTGAATCGTTTCCAGATCCATCCAGCATCTCCCGCTTCCATTGATAAAGCCGCTGTACGTTGCGCAGGACGCGGCCGTGGCCTCGCCCGGTTGCCGAGGCGTCGATTTTTTCCTTCAGGCTTTGGAACCGCGCCTCCACGCCGCGCGCCGCGCCGATCCTATCGATCCACGTGAAACGTTCCGGATCCGACAGCCGCCGCGGTACGTGCAGCCGCCGTGCTACCTGCCGCAGAACGACCTCCGGATAGCGCCGGGCGATGTCGCCGCCGCGGCCGGTTTGATGCAGCAGGTCGACGGCGTTTTCGATCAACCCGGTCTCACCTTTTCCTTCGCCGCGTTTGATTTCGAGCGGCGCGCCGAAGCGGCTCGTCGCGGACCACAGCAGAACGGCGATGGCGGCGAACACCAGTATCGTCGCGGCGACGAAGGGCAGTTCGAATATCGTACGCCAAAGGTTCGGGTTGCTTTTGAAGCCATGCGTCGTTTCGTCGAAGACGGCCGGCGAATCGTCCGCTCGGAACAGCGTCAGGACATCCATGATCAAGGCCGCATTGTCGCTCCGGCCGAGGCCATGGTTCGACAGCAGGTCGGGGTCGGAGACGATGTAGAGCCAGCCATTGTCAACCTTCATGCCGCCGACCAGGATCCCCTCCGGACTGGCGACAATCGGCGTCAGCCGGTCCGAGAGGATGAGTTGCGGTTTCTGGATATCGGGATCGGCCCGGGATCGGATGCGGTTCCACAGCAAATCGTTGTCCAATCGGCCGGGCCGGAAGATGTGGAGGGCGCTCAGCGAAGTCTTTTTCCATTCTACTGCCGCCGTCGACCGCGCCAATGCCGCATCCGGCAGCACGGCGTGCAGGATCTGTTCGACGGTGCCCTGCGGCCATAGACCGACGCTGCGGACCCACTCCCGGTTCTCTGGGTGGGTCCGGCCATGCCATTTCGGCAACACGACCAGCGTCCGTTCCGCCAGAGGAAGCTGACCGCGTGTCTCGATGAACCGGGGCAACGGTTCCGCGAGGATCAAAAGGGCCTCGTTGCGCGCCTTGGATGCGGAATCGTTGCGGCTGACGATCACCGAAATGTCTCGCGCACGGAGCAGATTGACGAAGGCTTTGTGGCCGATCGCCGATCGCGAGAAGCTGTTCGCCCCATTGGGCCGGCCGCTATCGCCGAACACCGAGAAATAGACCGCGCCGGCGAAGGCGAGGGCGCCGACGGCAATGAGCAAGGCGACGTTTTGCGGCGAGAAGCTGTCATTTTTTCGCAGGTTCATGACGCGTCGCTCGCCGCGATATCGCGGTAGCCGTCGAGGCACCGTTCGTAGGTCTTGCGATCGACCCGCTTGCCGCCGAAATGGCCGGATTCGACGGCCGCGACGATGAACGTCAGGCCGGATCGGGCCTTCGGCGCCAGCGACGCTCGGGAGAGGACTTCACGGCTGGTCAATGCCGAGTCGCGGGCGTGCGGCAAGCGCCGGCGCAGTTCCCCGAAACAGTGCAGCAGAAGTTGATGAACCGCTTCGCCGAACGCCCCGCCGGCGGCCAGTCGTTCGATTTCCGACA
>CAYLTU010000380.1:0-4663 GCA_964386465.1 uncultured Rhodospirillaceae bacterium | reverse complement strand
AGTTGTAGGGTGGTAGGTTCCGCGCTCTGGACATTGGATTGCCGCATTCTAATATGAACGTGACACGAAGAGTTCTTAAGGGGGCGACCCATGTACGAAGCGCTTACCGATGGAATTAAGGTGTCGGTTACGCCGTATTTCCTGGAGGACCAATCGACGCCCGACGAAGATCACTTTGTTTGGGCTTATCAGATCTCGATCGAAAACCTTGGTGGCGAAACCGTGCAGCTGCGCAACCGGTTCTGGCGTATTATCAACGCGCGTGGTCTATCCGAAGAGGTCGAAGGGCCGGGCGTCGTCGGCGAGCAGCCGGTTTTAAAACCGGGTGATTCGTTCGAATACACCAGTGGCGCACCGTTAAGAACAGCGTCCGGTATCATGGTTGGCACCTACGAAATGGAAGGTGCCGACGGGCGAATGTTCGATGTGGCTATCCCCGCATTCTCGCTTGATAGTCCGCACCAGCTGGTGCTGTTGAACTGACCGCGAACCGGCGCCTTCAAGAAGATGGGGAGAGCGAATTGAACGCACCTGATGGTATCGACCTCGGAAACATGGCCGACGAAAAGACTACGGAGCGGCCGAGCCGGGTGGAGGCGGAGGCCGCCGTCCGAACTTTGATCCGTTGGTCCGGCGACGACCCGGCGCGCGAAGGGTTGCTGGATACACCCGCCCGCGTCGTGCGCTCCTACGAAGAGTTCTATGCCGGATACCAGCTCGATCCGATGGATCTGCTGACACGGACGTTCGAGGAAACGGATGGCTACGACGAACTTATCGTGTTGCGCGAAATTCGCTTCGAATCCCATTGCGAGCACCATATGGTGCCAATCATCGGCTGCGCCCATATCGGCTACCTGCCGGACCGCCGGGTCATCGGCATCAGCAAGCTGGCCCGGATCGTTGATGCATTCGCCAAGCGCCTGCAGATACAAGAAAAAATGACCGCGCAAATCGCGAACACTATCGATGAGGTGCTCAAGCCGAAAGGCGTCGCCGTGGTCATCGAAGCCAGCCATCAATGCATGACGACGCGCGGCGTGCACAAATCGGGCGTCGGCATGGTGACCAGCCGTATGCTGGGTGTTTTGCGCGACGATCCGACGACACGTCGTGAATTCCTGTCGTTCATAGGTTCGCCGAACACGTCCGGCGCGTAATCTTCAAATACTGGACAAATCGCGACGGCGGTAGGAATACTGTCGGCCTCTGACCGCCGATGTGCGCGGAATCTACAATTCGGTTCGCCCGTTGATCGACTTTCGCCCCGTTCTATTCATTATCGGCATCCTGATGTCGACTCTGGCCGTCGCGATGTTCGTGCCGGCGGCGGCCGATCTGGCGGTCGGCAATCAGGAATGGCAGGTCTTCGCGACCGGTGCGGCGCTTACCCTGTTCATCGGGATCATGCTGGTGCTGACCACCCGCAGTAAAATGCGCAATCTGTCGCTGCGTCAGGCGTTTATCCTGACAACGCTGAGTTGGCTGCTGATGCCGGCGGTAGCCGCCCTGCCATTAATCTTCGCCGATCTCGACCTGTCCTATACCGATGCGTTTTTCGAGGCGATGAGCGGCCTGACGACGACCGGCTCGACCGTGATCATCGGGTTGGACCAGACCAAGCCCGGTATCCTGTTGTGGCGGGCATTGCTGCAGTGGCTAGGCGGCATCGGCATCATCGCCATGGCGATCTCGATCCTGCCGCTGCTGCAGGTCGGCGGCATGCAGCTGTTTCGCATGGAATCCTCCGACACCTCCGATAAGGTCATGCCGCGCGCGGCGCAGATCGTGACTGCGATCGCCGTGATTTATGTCGTGCTGACCCTGCTGTGCGCCTTGATCTACTGGCTATTCGACATGACCGGGTTCGACGCCATGGCGCACGCGATGACGACGATCGCGACCGGCGGGTTCTCGACCCATGACGCGTCGCTCGGCTTTTATCAGGACGCCCGGATCGACATTACGGCGACGTTGTTCATGCTGATCGGCAGCTTGCCCTTCGTGCTTTACCTGCAGGTGATACGGGGACGGCCCGGCGGCCTGTTGCGCGACAGCCAGGTTCGCTGGTTTCTCGTAATCGCGGCTTTCGCCGTCGGTTCCGTGACGATGTGGCTGCTTCGCGCCGAACATGACGACTTGCCTTCGACGCTGCAATTCGCCTCCTTCAACGTCGTCTCGGTCCTCACCGGCACGGGATACGCGACGCAGGATTTCAGCGCCTGGGGCTCCTTCCCGCTCGCGATCCTGTTTTTCCTGATGTTCGTCGGCGGTTGCGCCGGATCGACGACCTGCGGCGTCAAGGTGTTCCGCATCCAGGTCCTGTATGCGACGGCACGCTGCCAAATGCGCCGCCTGCTGCAGCCGCATGGCGTCTTCATACCCTATTACAACAAGCGTCCGATCCCGGAGGAAGTTACCGCCTCGGTTATGGGTTTCTTCTTTCTATATGTCGTCGCGTTTGGGTTTATCGCGATCGGCCTCGGCGTTCTCGGGCTCGATTTCCTGACGGCGACGTCCGGCGCGGCGACGGCGATTTCCAATGTCGGCCCGGGCCTCGGTCCGGTCATCGGGCCGTCGAGCACCTTCGCCAGCCTCCCCGACGAGGCGAAATGGCTGCTCTCGCTCGGCATGCTGCTGGGCCGGCTCGAACTGTTCACCGTGCTGGTCCTTCTCCTTCCCTCTTTCTGGCGGAATTGATGCAATGGCACCCAAGACCATGACTCCCGTTGAGATGATCCGTGCGCTGGTCGGGTTCGACACCACATCGTCGAAATCGAACCTGGCGCTGATCGATTTCGTCCGCGACTACCTGGCCGGCTACGGCATCGACTCGCGCTATGTGCACAGCGAGGACGGCACGAAGGCCAATTTGTGGGCCACGGTCGGGTCCGACGATCCGGGCGGTGTCGTGATCAGCGGCCATACGGATGTCGTGCCGGTCGAAGGTCAGCCCTGGGACAGCGATCCGTTCGAAGTCGTCGAGAAGGACGACCGGCTGTACGGGCGCGGCACCGCCGACATGAAGAGCTACATCGCCATCGCGCTCTCGCTGGTGCCGGAGATGCTGTCCCGTCCCCTGCAACGGCCGATCCATTTCGCGCTGACCCATGACGAGGAAGTCGGCTGCGTCGGTGCGCCGCGGCTGATCAAGGACGTGGTCGAGAAATTACCGCGTCCGGGTGCGGTGATCATCGGCGAGCCGACGGAAATGCAGGTCGTCGATGCGCACAAGGGCATCAACTCCTTCGTCACATCGGTGACCGGGCACGAAGCGCATTCCAGCCTGACCCATCACGGGGTCAATGCGGTTATGACCGCGGGGCGGCTGATCGCCTTCCTGGGCGATCTGGCAGCGGAGAAAGCGGCGAACCCGGAACCCGATAGCCGCTTCGATCCGCCCTATTCGACGGTCCATGTCGGGACCGTCGAAGGCGGCACGGCGCTCAATATCGTCTCCCGCCATTGCGAGTTCAAATGGGAGATCCGTGCGCTTCCCGGGGACGATCCGGCGAAAACGGTCGCCAGGCTCAATGAATTCGCGGAGCGGGAGCTCATGCCGGCGATGCGCAAGATCGCACCCGAAAGCGGGATCGAAACGATATCGCGCCTGACCGTGCCGGCGCTCGGCCCCGACCCCGGTTCGCCTGCCGAGCAATTGGCATTCGCGCTGATGGGCACCAACGAGACCCATGCCGTCTCCTATGCGACCGAAGGGGGCCAGTTCCAGGAGGCGGGGCTGCCGGCAGTGGTCTGCGGTCCCGGCAGTATCGAGCAGGCGCACAAGCCGAACGAATTCATCAGCCTGGGACAGGTAGCGGCCGGCGAAGGATTTGCCCGCCGCCTCATCGCGCGTTGCCAGGACACGGCGGTTTGAGCGATTGCGAATCGATTGACGACGAAGAAATGTTGGCCGAATTCCGGAAAATAATCGTTAGACGACGTTTGTAGTCTTGGTGCCTAGAATATACTATATATAGTAGGTAAATTCGTTCCCAATCAACATATGGGGAGCAAAATGACGGGCCTTACGAACGATCAAATCAAGGCAACGCAATCGTATATTGATCGGACGCGGGAATACTTGTCTGCCCAAAACCTCCACCTAACGGTCAGCAGCGACCCTTATGAATGGAAGGATTTACTGGAAAACGCTCCAGGCGTTCGCGCCTTGGCGAGCACATTCGATCCTGGTCCCAACGATATTCCGAGCCGGAATATGTTTTGGCTGGCGCTCCGGAATGCGGATGGCGAAGCGATATCGTGCGTCGGTTCGCGGCGTTTCGATACAGAGGATTTCATCAATGAATGGGTGACGACGTGGCGCCTTTTCGGCGATGAAACACCACATCTCGAAATCAGCACGCTGGATTATGTGGATACGCTTCCGCGTTTCTCTGGCACGGTTGGGTACGGTGGCGGGCTGTGGGTTCATCCGGACTTTCGCGGCAATGATTTGGCGGTGCAAACCAGCAAATTGGCCCGGGTGTTTACGGTCCGTCATTTTTGCGCCGACCATTATATCGTTTTCGTCGAAGGCATTAGCGAGAAGATAGATTGGGCGTTGAATACGCTGGAATGGCCTTACGGCGCGAACCTAAGTGACGGATTTGTCGATCGTGAAGTATTTCCAACCTCCTGTTTGGATTGGTATTTTACAGAC
>CAYLTU010000379.1:0-4669 GCA_964386465.1 uncultured Rhodospirillaceae bacterium | reverse complement strand
GAAGGACGCGAAACGCATGACCGTAACACTGGGGAGCGATATCGGCGGCACTTTTACCGACTTCGCTCTTGTCGATGAGGAAATCGGTACGATCGCGATTCATAAGAGGCTGACGACCCCGGACGACCCTTCATCGGCGGTCGCAGACGGTCTGTCGGCGCTGTCGGCTGAGCATTCCGATAGCCTCGCGCGCCTGTCGACGCATATTCACGGCACGACATTGGTGATCAACGCGGTGATCGAACGCAAGGGCGCGCGCACCGGCCTCATCACGACGGAAGGTTTCCGCGATATCCTGGCGATCGGGCGCGAGAAGCGGTACGACGGCTGGGACTTGAAGATCACGTTCCCGGAGCCTTTGGTCGAAAGGCCGATGCGCGCCGAAGTCGTGGAGCGGATGCACTTTAGCGGCCGCATTTTAATGCCGCTCGACCGTGAAAGCGTTCGCGCCGCGGTTCATGGCCTCCTGAGACAGAATGTCGAGTCGATCGCCGTCTGCTTGATGCACGCATACAAGAACCCGATGCATGAACGCGCGGTCGAGGCGATCGTCATGGAGATGGCGCCCGATATGCCGGTGTCTCTTTCCTGCGAAGTCCTGCCCAATATCGGGGAATACGAACGTACGAGTACGACGGTCATAAACGCCTATACCAAACCGGCCGCGAACGGTTACCTGACGCGACTGGAACAGCGCCTAAGCGAAGGCCAGAATGAGAGCGAATTGTTGCTCATGCTGTCCAGCGGCGGCATCAATTCAGCGGATGTCGCGCGGGCGTTTCCGGTGCAGATCATCGAATCCGGACCGGCGGCGGGCGCGCTCGGCGCGGCCCATTACGCCAGACTGGCAGGCCTCGACAAGGTGCTTTCGTTCGACATGGGCGGCACGACGGCGAAAATGTGCATCGTCAGGGACGGCCGCGTTTCCAAGACAACGGATTACGAAGTCGCCCACGTCCACCGCTTCAAGAAAGGCAGCGGCATTCCGGTGCGCACGCCCGTATTCGACCTTATGGAAATTGGCGCCGGGGGCGGATCAATCGCCCACGTGACCGATGTCGGTACGGTGCAGGTTGGCCCGGAAAGCGCCGGGGCGGCGCCGGGGCCGGCATGTTACGGCGGCGGCGGTGAATTGCCGACGGTTTCCGACGCCGATCTCCTGCTTGGCTATCTGGACGGCGCGCATTTTCTCGGTGGCGACATGGCGCTTGACCGCGCCGCCGCGGAACGGGCGCTTCGCGCGCATATCGGCGATCCGTTGGAACTCGATCTCGCGGCCGCGGCCTACGGCGTCCACGGTATCGTCAACGAGAACATGGCTTCCGCCGCCAAGGTCTACGTCACCGAGCATGGCGAGGATCCGACCCGGTACACCTTGGTGGCGTTCGGCGGCGCGGGCCCGGTCCACGCCTATGACATGGCGCGCCGTCTGGGCGTGACGCGGATCCTGGTCCCGCCGCGCGCCGGCGTCGCATCGGCTCTGGGCATGGTCGTGGCGCCAATTTCATACGATACTGTGAGGACCCACCGCCTCAACATCGCGAGCGGCGAATTCGCTGTTCTCGACACTGTTTATGCCGAGATGGGAGCGGAATGTTCAGAGCGGATGCCCAAGAGCGTCGATCCCGGCGAACTGAACTTCGAGCGCGTCGCCGATATGCGCTATATCGGACAGGGCTATACCGTTGGCGTACCCATGCCGGACGGCGCACTTGCGGATGAAACGCCCGAAACGCTGCGCGCGCGCTTCGACGCCGTTTATAGGAAGCTTTACGGCCGGACCTATGACGACCTCGGCCTTGAATTCGTCGATCTGCGCATGACCGCCTCGCGCCCTTCGCAAACAGATCTGGCGGACATTGCCGCCTCCGGCTCGTCCAAGGCGAAACCCGTGGGACGGCGCGACGCCTATTGTCCGATCGCCGGCGGATTCATTCCGCACGATGTTTACGACCGCGACCAGCTTGCATCCGGAATTTCGATCCGTTGTCCGGCAATCGTTCAAGAGGATGAATCGACGACTATCATCGGTGCGGACGGACAGGTGTCGGTCGACGATCACGGCAGCCTGATTATCGAATTTGTGCGTTGAGAGGATTGTTCCATGACCGATAAACGCTTGGATCCAATCACGTTGGAGATGTTCTGGCGGCGCTTCGATTCAACGGTCGATGAGTTGGCGGCAACTTTGAAACGGACTTCGTTTTCGACCGTGGTGCGCGACGTCAACGACTATGCGACCGCGATCTTTGATGCCAGGGCGCGCTTGCTGGCCCAGTCGCCGGACTCGACACCGGGACTTTGCGGCCCACTCGGCCACATGCTGCGCTGCATGCTTGAAGACCACCCGCCCGCCACGCTGGTCGAGGGCGACGTGCTGATCGGCAACGACCCTTGGGATGGCAGCGGTCACCACAACGACATTACGGTGGTCACGCCGGTCTTTCATAACGGCCGACTGATCGCCTACACGGTTTCATGCTGTCATCACGTAGATATCGGCGGCCGGCGGGCGACGACCGAGAGCCGCGACAATTACGAGGAAGGACTTCGCATCCCTCACCTCAAGGTGTTCCGCGCCGGCGAACTCAATACCGACGTGATGGCCTTTATCCGCGCCAACGTCCGTTCCTCCGAAACGGTCATCGGCGACCTGCGCGCGCAGTTTGCGGCCAACCATGTCGGATGCGAACGGATGCGCGGTATATGCATCGAACAAGGTTGGGACGATCTGCAACCGCTGGCGGACGAAATATTCGAACGCAGCGAGGCGTTGGCCCGCGCCGAAATTGCGAAAATTCCAAACGGAATCTATCGGCATGAGGCCGTCATCGATATCGAGAATGGCGACGAGGTGACGATCCGTTGCAAGGTTACCATCGCCGATGAAGCGATTGAGGTCGATTACGCCGGCTCGTCACCGCAGGTGGCCATAGCGGTCAACTGCACCATGACCTACGCCTGTTCCTACACGACGTTCGCCATAAATTGCCTGCTCGACCTTTCGATCAACATGAACGAAGGCACGCTGGCGCCGCTAACGACCCGGGCCGATCCCGGTTCGATTTTGAACTGTACCCACCCGGCTCCGACCTTCGGGCGTACCAGCGTCGGCAATCATCTCGCCGAAATCATCTATTGCGCGTTGGCTCCGGCGGCGCCTGACCGGATCGTCGCGGGCGCGGGGTCGACGCCGATGTGGGGGCAGTATCTGTTTGGCCAACGCCAGGACGGCGGCTCCTTTGCGCCGCTCAACTGCGTCAATGGCGGCATGGGCGGACGGCCCGATCGGGATGGCGTGTCCTGCCTGACCTTCCCCGTCAACGTCGGCAACGCGCCGGTCGAAGTGTTCGAAAGCGATGTGCCGGTGTTATGCCGCCGCAAGGCGTTGTGGACCGATTCAGCCGGACCGGGACGCTATCGCGGCGGCTTTGGACAGGAGTACGAGATCGAAGTGCTGGGCGACGATATGGGGCCGGTCGGCGACATGCTGGTCAGCTTTCGCGGCGGGCGTTTCAACAACCCGGTACCCGGTGTGCTCGGCGGACGCGCCTCGCCGATCAGCGAACTCTACGTCAACGGCGTACGGCAGAATGCGGGCATCCAGCGCACGATGACCGGCGGCGATTCCTTTCTTTGCCGCATTCCCGGCGGCGGCGGGTTAGGCGACCCGAAGACGCGCGACCGCGCGCGCATCGAGCGCGACCTCCGCGATGGTCTCATAACCGAACAACACGCCCGCGAGAATTACGGTTACGAGCCGACGCGTGACGCCACCGGCGACGATTAAGACGCACACTTAGCCGAGCCCTTCAACAGCCTCAGCCAAAACACGACATTCGAATTCTGACAGGTTGGTGGATACGGTCCTTTATCCTTCGCTGCCGCCTTGCAGAGAGCTGTAAATATTACTTCGCGACTATCGTCTGCGTAACTAGCGAAACGGCAAGTCTCGCCCGATATCAGGCTCTTTCGGGAGACCCGGTACACGTTCGGCGATAATGTTGCCTGGATCTGATCAGTGCCGCCGTCGATCGAGGAAAAATACGTGTTGAGGCTAAGGAAACTGGCACCTTCCGCGCGCGGAAAAAGCGATTTCTCGAGCATGCTGTCCGAACCGAGGATCGCGGTACACATTTGGGCCTATTCGCGAAGGCACAGCGAAACGCATGATGCGGAGCAATCCGGTCAAACCCGGTCCCATCACCGCTTTGTGCGACCGTCTGGTTCCCGCCCTTGAACGGACGTGCCTTTGGTATCCGAGCCTCGCCCTAACACGGGCTCGCTGTGTGTTCGACGATGCGTTGCTGCAAGGCGATATAAGCCTGCCTCCTATGCTCTCCAAATAGCGGATCGGTCTCGTCTTCATAGGCATTTTCGATCTCTCGCCAGTCGGCGTCGGTCAAGGCATGGCGGGCTTGGGGAAACACTTCGGTCTCTTCAATGCCGATATGGTAACGGTAGTGTCGGATGAATTCCGCGGCCGCCCGGCAGAGCGTTCGGGTTTCGCCGCCGGAGATCGTATCCGCAACCTTGGCCGCGACTTCGCGGGTCAATTTGTCGATTGTTTCGTGATCTTCGATCAGGTCGGCGGCGCGTCCTGCAATTTTCGGGTCGCGCTGTATCAGCTTCGCGTAGAGCAGATCTTCTTTCGGGTGGTGGTAGCGGC
>CAYLTU010000378.1:0-4688 GCA_964386465.1 uncultured Rhodospirillaceae bacterium | reverse complement strand
CGGTCGTCGATTTAGAGCTGGTGCGGAGCCTCTACAAGATCCCCGGAGCCGCCCGCCTGGAGCTGGACGTCGCGCCAAGGTTTAAGCCAGGCGACCGTATCGTGGCGCGCAATATCGATCCGCCGGGGCATACCCGCCTACCCCTTTACGTTCGTGGCAAAGAGGGTGTCGTTGAGCGTGATCTCGGCGTTTTCCATTTTCCCGATACGCGGGTCGCCGGCCAGGGAGATCAGCCGCAGCATACCTATTTCGTGAGCTTCAGCGCCCGCGAGTTATGGGGTGACACGGCCTCGGTCAAGGATAGCCTCATAATCGCTCTCTGGGACGAATACATGGATCCGGCCTGAGGCACGGGAAAGGAGGGCGTCGATGCGAAAAATGTTGGCGGTACCGACCCTGGCCGTGCCCGAACAACAGGCTGGCGCCACACTGCCCCGAGACGCCAGCGAGCCGGTCTTCGCTGAACCGTGGCAGGCGCACGCATTTGCCGTGGTCATGTCCCTTTACCAGGAAGGGCATTACAACTGGGCCGAATGGGATGATTACCTGGGCTACAACATTCAGGCGCCCGGGCATTTCGGCGATGCCGACGGAGAGATTGACGGGAGCGAGGCAGGCGAGGGCGAACCGGAATCAACGCGGGTGAATTACAACCGTTTTCTCGCGGCCTGCGAAAGAGACGGTGCAAGGTTTTATCACTTGTGGCTGGCCGCCGCCGAGCAATTGCTGGACGCTAGAGGGTTGGTGCCCAAAGCTGAACTCGAGGCGCGTATCGCCGCTTTTGAAAAGGTGGAGCGCGATGGGCCGCGCTTTGCCGCAGACCAACGGGTCCTCGTGCGCGACGTGAAACGGGAGGGCCACACCCATTTGCCGCTCTATCTGCGCGGAAAGACAGGTGTGGTAGAGAGCGATCGCGGTTTGTTCGTTTTTCCCGAGGCGGTTGGACACGGTCACGGTCATGACGAAAACGACACTTTGCAACATGTCTATTGCGTGCGGTTTTCAACACCCGATATCTGGGGCGCGGAGGCGACCGGAAGGCACAGTCTGAACTTCAATCTTTGGGATTACCAGTTGGATCCAGCCTAGAGCCGATCAGCGGCAGCTGCGGCGAGGGTTGATCCTCCTGAGGAGGCAGATCATGAGCGAAGGAACGCTACCGGGTGAACTGGAGCGTCTGTTCAAAGACGATGACGGTGCGCTTTACGCCGACGAAGCGGCGGCCCGCGCCGTAGCCATCGTTATGAAATTGTTTGAGCAGGAGCATTATTCCTGGCCGGAATGGGTCGACAGGTTTAGCGCGGAGATCGCGGCGCCGGGACATTACCGGCATTCTGAGGACGGTGCGAAGAATGCCGAGGCCGTGCTGACCGGCGACGGCAAGAGCATCAATCGGAATTACGCGGAACTCTGGCTCTCGGCTTGTGAAAATTTGTTGATTGAAAATGGTTTGGTGACACGATCCGAGCTCGACGGGGCGTTCGACGCGTTGCGCGCGGAAAAACGGCCCGGTGACGGGTTCGCCGTCAACGACCGGGTTGTCGTGCGTGAAATCGAACCGGTCGGCCATGCCCATCTGCCACTGTTCGTACGCGGCAAGACCGGTGTCGTCGAAAGGCGCCTCGGCGACTTCTCTTTTCCGGGATCGTCGACGCAGGACGGCGCGGCGGAACCCGCCGAGAAAATTCGCCAACCGGTTTACAACGTTCGTTTTACGGCGCAGGAACTTTGGGGTTCGGATGCGCCCCGAAGGGATAGCGTGAATTTCAGCATCTGGCATAGTTACCTGAAACCCGTGTGAACACATCGATCCGAAGCGCACCCCATTTGCCTCCTGCGGAAGGAACCGTTCGTTTAGCCCTACGCCGGATGAAATAAACGGAAGAGACAGCGCAATCAGGCAATATCCAGATTTGTGCCGGTCTATAGGCCGACGCTAGCGAGGCAGCATTTCTTGTATTTTTTTCCACTGCCGCAGGGGCAGGGATCGTTACGGCCGACTTGCCGCGCGGGCTTTTTCTCGCCGTCGCGCAATATGTCCATGATTTTCGCGGCCGGTTGTTTGGCTTTCCTGAGTTCTGAAAATTTCCGCAGATACGGCCGGGCGTGGAGAGCAAAATGTTTGTAACCGGCGCAGAGATAGTTCAACCCTTCTTCGCCATCGGGCGTCTGGATGAACCGGTCCTTGGGACATCCGCCATTGCAGGAGGCGAGGACTTCGCACTGCCGACAGTATTGCGGCAAGGCGCTCTTTTTGTAGGTGCCGAATTCTTCCTGCGCCTTGCCGTTTATCATCGCGACCAGCGGCGTTTCCCGGATGTCACCAAGCCGGTGCTCCGGATCGACGAAATGATCGCAGGAATAAAATTCCCCGGTATGCTCGACGACAACGACGTCGCCGCAGGTTTCCCGCAACACGCACAGTGAATGGTCCAATCGAATGTAGGGTCTGAGCGCCTCTTCGAAATTGTGGATCGTTATGCGCCCGACATCGTTGCGGACCCACTCATCGAAAATCGTGCTTAGGAATTCGCCATAGAGCTTCGCCGGCACGGTCCCCTCCCGCACGCCGCTGTCGCCGTCACGGATCACTAGCGGCAGGAACTGTAGAAATTGGATGTCGAGATCCTTGAAGAAACGGTAGACCGCCGCCGGTTGCCGAGCGTTTCTTTCGTTAACGACGCAGAGCAAATCGCATTCGATCCGGTGTTTCTTGAAAAGGCGGTAGGCATGCAGGACCTGTTTGTGGGTCGCTTCCGCTTTTTTGGTCACCCGGTAATGGTCGTGCAGGTATTTCGGGCCGTCGATGCTGAGGCCGACATAGAACCTCTCGGTGGCCAGGAAACGGCTCCACTCCTCGTTTATTAGCGTGCCGTTGGTCTGAATGCCGTTGAGTATCTTGCGGCCGTCAGGGCAGTGACTTTCCTGGATTTCCAGTATCCGCCGGAAATAGTCGATGCCGAGAAGGGTCGGCTCGCCGCCGTGCCAGGAAAAGAAAATAGTGTCGTCGGGACAGGCTTCGATATGCTGGACGATATAGGTCTCCAGCAAATCATCGGCCATGCGGCGGGATTGTGATTTTGGGTAAAGTTCTTCCTTTTCCAGGTAATAACAGTAGCCGCAGTCGAGATTGCAGATCGCGCCGACCGGCTTGACCATAACCTGGAAACTTCGTCTCGCAGTGTCCACTACCGACCGTCCTTTTCTTTCCCGTAACCGTTATCGCCTACCTGGAAAACCCCTTCTTAGCAACCGGTTCTCGGGTTGCGAATGCGTAACCATGCCCCAACTCAATTTTGAACACATGGTCTAATACGGCACGCCCAGTTCCTCGGGAAAATGGAATCCGGTACGTTTCAGGAAGCGGCGCTGCTCGGGCGGAAAGCCATCGCGGCGGTGCATGACCGAGGCGTTGTCCCAGAATACGACGTCGCCGACCCGCCATTCGTGACGGTAGGTGAAGCGCGGCCGTTCGGCCCAATCGACCAACCGGCCGAGCACCTCTTCGGTTTCTTCCAAATCCATCTCGTCGATCTGCGTGATGTGATTCGGGCTGATATGGAGCGCCTCGTGCTCGAGGTAGGGATGAGTGCGAACCATCGGGTGGCGCTGGTCGGGAATGCCGTCGACCTGGTCCGGACGGTACGGTGAGCGTTTGCTCGATTCCGGTTTCAGTCCCGAATAGCAGGCGGTTTCGCCTTCGATTTCGTTGCGCAGTTTCGCCGGCATCGCTGCATAGGCGGCGACCAGATCGCAGAACCAGGTGGCGCCGCCGTTCTTTGGGATTTCAACGCCATAAAGCAGCGTTCCATGTACCGGCCGCGGCGTGTAGCTCTGGTCGCTGTGCCAGCGCAGTTCGCCATTGCCGAGCGATCCCAGGTCGCGGCCGTCCTCCTTCAGGTTGGAGATATACATGATCTCGGGGTGAGCCTCGTGGTGGTACTGGTCGCGGACATGGACGAACAACGGGCCCAGGCGCCGGGTGAAGGTGATCAGCGCGTCGTCGGACAGTTTCTGGTCGCGCAGGACCGCCACCTTGTGGCGCATCCAGACGTTCCGCAGTTCGTCCAGCCCGGCGTTGTCGAGGGACGCCAAATCCACGCCTTCGATCTCAACGGCAAATTCGTTGCCCAGCAGTTTCGTCTTCATCGCTTAATCCGGCTCTCGGTTTCCTAGTGTCCTGATCGTGAACGTCAGTACAATCGCACCGTAGGGTTCTGTTATTGTTGGGTCAATTCCAGGGAATAATCCGAAAATCCGCAAGCAAGGCCCAGGATCATCGCTATGGGCTTTTGCTGTTTCGCGCCCGCACCGACAAAACACCAATCGCCGGATGTCTCAAGCTGAGGAATAGCGGACGCCCGTCTGTCAGGGTCGCGACAGCCGCTTGTAGCCAACCCCAGAAGTCAACCCTTGAGATTATCGGACTTGGAATTCACGAGCGGTAATAGCTACACTCCTCCTATGTCGAAGAATACCCAAAGAAAGCTAACGGGGATACTCGCTTCCGATGTCGCGGGCTATCCGCTTGTATTCGCTTTTATTGTGTCCATTTTTATATCGTTTAACGGATTCGCAATGGAGTGGAATACGAGCACGCAGCTCTCCGAAATTTCTGATAAAAATACGGAGCTAACCGGGCCGGAAATCGAGCAACTTTTCGTCGATATTCAGGAAATAGATTATCC
>CAYLTU010000377.1:0-4697 GCA_964386465.1 uncultured Rhodospirillaceae bacterium | reverse complement strand
CTCGAAACTTAAACCCGGAGAGTGACCAACGTAGCGCAATTACACCGTGTCCCCTTAACTACTTGTCCCCTTAACTACTCAGACCTTTTCTGCGTGTTAGTAATTTTCCTTATAATTACTATATTTAGCAATCCAGCCGTCCTCAGTGTAGATCTCCCCCGATAATCCATCACTCAATTCTCGAATATTTTCCTTGCCTGAATCCTCATCTTCACTGAATAAAAGGTCAACCTCGTCTTCGTGCTGCTCCAGCATCCAAAGAAAATTGTGAACTACGTCATCAATTGAGCTAACCACAGCTTGCCTAATAACTGACAGTTGATCTTCACCAAAGTTACTGAGCTTGTCGTGCAATTCTATCGCGGGCGCAGATTTCATGGTTCCAGTAGCAATCATCTCATATTTGTCAATTGCTTCATCCCTAACTTCGGAAATTAAAATTCGACCAAATTTTTGTAGTACCTCTTTCTTTGTCATTTTTCAATTTCCTCAATTATACCATGGAATATTACTTGGAGTCCGAACTCCGCTATTTCGGAGTGCGTTAACAATTGCGCACCATTTCGGCGACAGTGCACTTAAATTATCTATCCGTCAGACGATTACCGACCCATCGAAATCCGCACGCTGTAAGCCCCCAGACCTACCCCGCCGGATCGCCCGTTTCGACATAGTCCCGGATTTGCTCCGGCGACAGGCCGGCGAGGCCGAGCCGTTCCAGCGTCAGCCCGTCCCGCCAGGAATTGCCGCCGAGCAGTGCGTCGACGATATCGACGAAGCCGCGATGCAGGGGCACGCTCACGCCCGCGCTCTCGGCCAGCTGCACGAAGGGGACGTGGGCGAGCGGGACGTCGTCCGCCATCCAGGACCGCCAGATGTCGGCCGGCAACGCGCTGGAATTTTTGTAGACCGGCGATTCCTTCACCGCGTCGTGCACCGTCTCCCCGGCGCCCCCGTAGAGGCGGTGAATATGCTCGACCAGCGACCGGAACCGGACGCCATAGGCCGCGCAGACCGCCGGGCGTTCCGCATCGAGCGCCTCGGCGAGCCGGCCCGCGTTCACGGTGTTGCCGGTGCCGTAGAAACTGACCGTTTCGCCGGCCGCCTCGGCGCGGTCGTAATAGCCGACATTGAGCAGCGCCATCGCCGGATGCACCAGCAAATTTATGTTCTCGAGATTGGTCTCGATGACATCGCGGCACAGCTCCGCCGACGCAAACATCAGGGAGAGGAAGCGGTCCATCTGCGGCGCGCGGTCGGCGGGAAACACCGCGACGGGAACATCGCGCCGCAGGAAGTAGTTCGTCACTTCGGCGCCCGTCCGCTTGGCGGAGATGTTGGGCGCCATGCCCTCGATCACGGTCACGCCGGCCTTGTCGGCCGCGCGCAGCGCCGGCGCCAGCCGCAGGGCCGGCCAGTAGCCGTGCGTGTTGACGTACAACGCCTGGCCGTTCTCGAGATGCGGTATGATCGCCGCCGCCCGCGCCTCGATGTCGGCCGCCTCCACATCCAGAACCACCAGATCGGCGCCCGCGACCGTCTCGACGGGATCGTCCGTCAGGATGCGCGGCGTTCCCAGCCCGTTGCGGCCGGACAGGGTCCGGTCCGCCGGCACATTCAAACTCACGCCGCCCGCCGTCCGGACGGCCTCCAGGATATGGCCTTCCCCACCCTCCAGCGCGAGCCGCACATCGTGCCCGCCGAGCGCCAGATCGCCCGCCATCGCCGCGCCCACGTTGCGCTGCGAGTTTCCGATAATCGCGATACTGTTCGTCATGCCGCCTCCGTCAGGGGTGTTGCGCCTCGTGCGTCCGCGCAAATTGGATGCCCAAGCATGGCTTATCCCAGCCAGGCGATCGCCTTGATTTCGATGAGGGCGCCTTCGCGGATCAATCCGGCGACCTTTACGCCGGTCGCCGCGGGGTAGGGGCCGTCTCCGAACACCTCGCGCCGCACGTCCGCCGTTTTCCGGTAGCCGTCGAAGGTCGTGACGTAATCGACCGTCTCGATGACGTCGGCGAAACCGGCGCCGGCTTCCTCCAGCACCTTGCCGAGCTTTTCGAAAATATAGCGCGTCTGCGTTTCGAGGTCCGTACCGACGATCTGCCGGTTCTCGTCCGTGGCGGTCATGCCCGAGACGATCAGCAGGGGCCCCGCCCGCACCGCGGCGGAAAATGTCATCTTATCCGGCAGGGGGTAGGCGGTGAATTCAGGGTTCATGATTGGCATCCCTCTCCATCGATGTTCGCGGCCTGTATCGGAGCCTTGTCCGAGCATGCAACCCGCCCGCCGCCGAACGCAAGAGCCAAGGGCGGTGACGGAAACTGAACGGCACGGCGCAGATATTGCGGTTGTGTAAAAATTCGCTAGCTTGCCAGTTCTCCGATACGCCGCCGTAACCGCTCGAAAGGTGTTCGCGCCATGAAAAGACTCCGCGTCAACGACTACGACATGGCCTATCTCGATATCGGCGAGGGGCCGCCGCTGGTGTGCGTGCACGGCTCGCTGAACGACTTTCGCGCCTGGGCGGCGGTGCTGAGCCCGCTCTCGGCGCAGCATCGGCTGATCGTGCCCAGTCTTCGTCATTACTTTCCGGAGCATTGGGACGGGCAGGGCGGCCAGTTCAACATGGCGCAGCATGTCGCCGACATAATCGCATTTATCGAGGGGCTAAGGCTGGGTGCCGTCGATTTGATCGGCCATTCCCGGGGCGGCCATCTCGCCTTCCGGCTGGCGTCGCGGCGGCCGGACCTGATCCGCAAGCTGGTGCTGGCGGAGCCGGGCGGCACGCTGGAGGACTCGTTGGTCCCGGCGGGTGCGGCGGGCGGCGGACCCGCCGCGGGATCGCCGGTCCCTGTGGCGGCGGCGTCGGAAAAGATCGCCGCGGGCGATCTGGAAGGGGGCTTGCGGGTGTTTATCGACGGCGTCAACGGCCCCGGCGCCTGGGAGGCCCTGCCGCCGGCCGACCGGCAGATGCGCGAAGACAACGCCTATACGCTGATCGCGCAGGTCAACGAAGGCCGCCAGCCCTTTACCAAGGCGGAAGCGGAGGCGCTGTCGCCGCCGACCCTGTTCGTCGGCGGTGCGGACACGCCCGGCATGCTGCCGGTCATCCTGCGCGTGCTCGCCGGCCTTGTCCCGGGCGCGAAGACGGCCATAATTCCAAATGCCGGACACAACATGTTTCGCCAGCAGCCGAAGCTGTTTTGCGAGGCGGTGCTGCCTTTTCTGGAATGAAATCTTGGGGACACAGAACTCAATTGCATGTACCCCTGCCGGACTCGACAAATGAAGCGATGCAGAGGATGAAATGAGTACTGTGCCCTGAAATTTTCCTATCTATTTCGCGAAACAAATCGCGAACGATAACGCTTGAAATTTCCAGGCGAATCGAGGCTGTTACAAGGTGATGCCCGACACAACTTTGCCGAGTCGGTGCCGGGCATCATTTTGACAACCTTAAAAAGGCATACCAACTATGGCTAAGCAAAGAGATACCTACAAGTACCAATTCAAAGACGGAAACAAAATCCTGCATGGCGGGATTACCAACGACCTGGACCGTCGCGAAGGCGAACACCAGCAGACTTACGGGAAAGGTCATATAAAACAAGATGGTCGCAAGACCACAGAGCCCGCAGCCCGGAAGTGGGAAAAGGATAAGGGCTACACCTAAAGACTCGACCGGACCGTCACGGCTCAAGTTCATCGCCTGGGTCGTTGACGGGCCCGCATTCAAATTTTCCGCCCACGATTCGAGCGACCACCCAAAGCCAGACATGCGCAGGCGTCGCCAGAAACTCGTACAAACGCAGCTTATTTGTCATCGCCCGCCCTCGTTGTCCTTGAACGCCAACATGGTTCGCATACAATGCCCGCCGCGCTGACGGACGGAAAGTCTTCGGACGCTGCTTCCGCCGGAGCCGAAAGGCTCGCCGCATGAGAGCCCGCAGCCTCTCCAGCGCGTCAACCGGTATTTGATATCCAGGAAAATCTAGGAACACAAAACCGAATTGCGGGTCCCCCCGACATCCCCGCTACGCCTCCGCCGCTCCCCCATCATTCCCCAAGCCGCAGGATCGCCGCCAGCCGTTGCGCGCGTTCGACGTCGCTCATAGCAGCGACTGTCCCCGCGTCGCCGCCGTCCGCGCCGCCGTCCGCGCCGGCCTGCGCGTAGAGGCCGAACAGTTTGCACAGCTTGTCGAGCGCCGACATCTTGTCATGCGTCGCTAGGCGGACCGTGCCGCCATGGGCGGATTTGCTGATCGATATCCGCGCCAGGGCGCGGCGCTGCGCCAGTGGCAGTTCGTCGAGCGGCTTGACCGTGAGCCCGTCCGGACCCCAGCACAGCAGATCGCAAATATCCGAGAAGGCGACGAGCGCCAACTCCTCGATGATCTGGTCCTTGCGGTGCATATGGCGCGACAGGGATTTCGCCCTCAGCGTCTTTAGATAATCGATGCAGTGCGGGCGGCGGCGTATCCTCAAGACATAGTGCTGCGCCGTCCGGTCGGACGCCTTCGATTGCGGCCGGACGGTGCGGTACGCTTCCTGATCGACGAGACCCTTGTCCACGGCGTGGCAGATGTCCCGTTCGAAATCCGTAAGCCCATCCGGGCCCCTTCGGTTAGACGGCATGCGTTCCTCCCATGAAAAAGCCCGCCGCGGCGGGGCCGGGCGGGCGCAGTTCGAACTGA
>CAYLTU010000376.1:0-4704 GCA_964386465.1 uncultured Rhodospirillaceae bacterium | reverse complement strand
CCTACGCGCCGGCGGAAATCGCCGCCATTGTCGAGAAAAGCGGTGTCGCCAAGGCCGCCTTCTCGGCTCGCAAGACGCTCGCGTTGGCCGTGCTCGCGGGCGCGTTCATCGCCTTCGGCGGCATATTCTACACCGTCGTTGTCACGGATACGGGGCTGGGTTTCGGCCCGACGCGGCTGCTCGGCGGGGTCGCGTTTTCCCTCGGGTTGGTCCTGGTCGTCATCGGCGGCGCGGAGCTCTTCACAGGTAACAATCTGATCGTCATGGCCTGGGCCAGCCGCCACATCACGACGGGAAGGCTGCTGCGCAATTGGGGACTAGTCTATGCCGGCAATCTGGTCGGTGCGCTGGCGACGGCGCTGTTCGTTCATTGGTCGGGGATACTCGAACTCGGCGACGGCGCGGTGGCGAACACCGCCCGCAACATAGCCGGGGCCAAGCTGCAACTATCCTTCGCCGAGGCCTTCATCCGCGGCATGCTGTGCAACACCTTGGTCTGCCTGGCGGTGTGGCTCTGCGTGGCGGCGCATTCCGTCGGGGGCAAAATTCTCGCGATCCTGTTCCCGATCACCGCCTTCGTGGCGCTCGGCTTCGAGCATTCGGTCGCGAATATGTTTTTGATACCCATAGGATACTTTGCCGGCAACGAAGGCGTTACCCTGGTCGCCTTCATCGCCAATATCGTCCCCGTCACGCTGGGCAATATCCTGGGCGGCAGCGCCCTGGTCGCGCTGGTCTATTGGATCGTCTATCTGCGTCCCGAACGGACCAGTTAGGGCAGTTCGCAGATCAGGTTGAGGTAGCCGTCGACCGTGACCTCGCCGCCGGGGCCGATGACGGTGGTCGACTCGCGTTCCTCGATGACCGCGGGGCCCTTGAGCGTGTCGCCGGCGCGCAGCGCATAGCGGTCGTAGACGCTGCAGTCGGTGAACCCGGTTTCCGGGAAGTAGACTTGGCGCGTGCCTTTCAGTCTCTCGGCCGTGCCCGCCGGCGGGCCGCCGAAATTGAGGTTGACGTTCGGCACCGGTGCGCTCGCCGCCAGACGCCAGCTCATCGCTTCGATCGGCACGTCGCGGACGGTGCGCTCGAACAGCTGATTGTACGACTCGAAAAACGCTTCGCGGATACCCTCCAGCGATTCCTCACCCAGCCCACCGTCGGGAATCGGAACGGGAATTTCGAACCCCTGGCCGATATGGCGCATGTCGGCGGTCCGGGTCAGCGTGATCTCCTCGGGCCGCGCCCCCGCATCGACCAGCAAGGCGCGCGCTTCGTCCTCCATCTCGGCGAACAGCGTGTCGAGGTGATTCCAGTCGAGCTGTTCGAGCCGCGACACGTAGCTGCGCACATAGTCGATCGCGGGTGCGGCCACCAGGAATCCCAGCGCGGAGGTGACGCCTGCGCCGAGCGGCACGATCAACCTGTTGAGTTTGAGCAGTTGCGCCAGCCGATAGGCGTGCACCGGTCCCGCGCCGCCGAAGGCGATCAGCTCGTAACGCCGCGGGTCGCGGCCTTTCTCGGCCAAATGCATGCGCGTCGCCGCCGCCATGTTCTCGTTGACGATATTGTGGATGCCGATCGCCGCATCCAAGACCGACAGGCCGAGGGGGCCGGCGATCTTCTCGGCGATCGCTTGCTCGACGGTTGCCATGTCGAGCTTCATCTCGCCGCCGAGGAAATAGTCGGGGTTGAGATAGCCGAGATAAAGGTCGGCGTCGGTCACCGCGGGGTCGGCGCCGCCGAGCCCGTAACAGACCGGACCCGGCTCCGAACCGGCGCTGCGCGGACCGACCTTGAGCAGCCCCATCGAATCGACGTTGGCGAGGCTGCCGCCGCCGGCGCCGATCTCGATCATGTCGACGACCGAGACCTTGAGCGGCAGGCCGGAGCCTTTTTTGAAACGCCGTACGCGGCCGGCCTCGAAATCATGCTTGTGATCCGGCTGGCCGCCGTCGATCAGACACATCTTCGCCGTCGTGCCGCCCATGTCGAACGAAATCAGGTTCTCGGTCTCGGTCAGCGTGCTGTAGTAGGAGGCCGCCATCGCGCCGGCCGCCGGGCCGGACTCGATCAGCCGGATCGGGTAGTCGCGCGCCGACTGGACGGTGGTGATGCCGCCGCCCGACAGCATGACGTACAGCGCGCCGGAGTGCCCTGCGGCCTGCAACTCGGATTCGAGCCGCTTGAGATAGCGCTGCATGCGCGGCTGAACGTAGGCGTTGGCGCAGGCGGTGCTCGTCCGCTCGAACTCACGGATTTCCGGGGCGATGTCGGAGGAAATCGTGAACGGTACGGCGCCGAATTCCTCCATCAGGATCGCCTTCGCCCGACGCTCGTGATCCGGGTTGCGATAAGCGTGCATGAAGCAGACCGCGATCGCCTCGACCTTCTCTTTCTCGATCAGGTCGCGCGCGGTGGCGCGGAAGGCATCCGCGTCGAACGCCATCAGCACCTCGCCGTCGGCCGAGATCCGTTCGGCGACCTCGCGGCGTAAATGTCGCGGCACCAGGGTCGGCGGCGCCTCGAGGAACAGATCGTAGAGGTCGTAGCGGGTTTCCTTGCCCATCTCGAGCGTGTCGCGAGAGCCCTTGGTGGTGATCAGTCCGACCTTGGCGCCGTTGCGCTCGATGATGGTGTTGGTAACGAGTGTCGTGCCGTGCACGACGCTGTGCACTTGACCTGCCACGGTTTCCGCTTCCTTGAGTATCCGCGCCGTGCCGTCCAGAACCGCGATGCTCGGGTCGTCTGATGTCGTCAGCCGTTTACCGGTGTAAATCTGATCGCGCTCCTCGTCGACCAGGACGAAGTCGGTGAAGGTTCCACCGACATCGACGCCTATACGGATGCGCTTATTCATCGCCGGCGCCATAGTCGCGTTGCGCCGCCTCGGCGCTGATATAGCCGTTTTTGATGTCGGCGCGGATCCGTTCCGGATCGCGCGCCGCGGGGTCGCCGTAGCCGCCGCCGCCCGCATATTGCATGTGCAATCGTAGGCCCGGCGCGATTGTCGTACGCGATTTCTGGTGCGGAACGGTGCCGTCGCTGAAGCTGATCCGGCTTGTCGCCCCGTCGCCGCCGCCATTCACGCCTGTCGCCGGATGCCGCCAGCGATCCGAAAGCAGGGAGAGTTGCAGCGGTTCCGCGGCGCGAATCTCGATTTCGCACTCCTGGCCGAGCCCGCCGCGATATTCACCCGCGCCGCCGGAATCGATCCGCAGTTCCTTCTTCCAGACGACCAGCGGCGAAATGCTTTCGAACGCCTCGATGCTGCCCGCGCCCGAATTGGTCGGGAAGGCCGTGGTCGGCAGTCCGTCCTTGTGCGCGCTGGCGCCCATGCCGCCGCTGGCGAACAGTATCTGGGAGAACCGGTTGCCGTGCGGGTCCAGCCCGCTGAACACCGCGCGCATCGACGGCGCGCTGCCGCTGTCGGCAAGGATGCGGTCCGGGATCGCGTCGGCCAATGCGCGATAGATGACGCCGCTCAGCAAATGCCCGGTCAGCTGCCGCGCGTTGCAGGGCGCGGGGTAGCGTGGGTTAAGAATGCAGCCTTCGGGCGCTTCGACCGTGATCGGCCTGTACGAGCCTTCGTTGCGCGGCGTGTTCGGGTCGAGCGCACATTTTATGGGGTAGGCGGAGTAGGCGTAGGTGTAGTTCATCACCGTGTTGAGGCCGCGATCGATCTGCGGCGAAGTGCCCGCATAGTCGATCGTCAGGTCGGAGCCCTTGATCGTGATCGCGCATTCAAGTTGGGTGCCGGCTTCGTCGAATCCGTCCGCATCGAGGGTCGCGCTGTAGACGCCATCGGGCACCTCTTCGATGGCACGCCGCATCGCCGTTTCGGCCCGCTGCTGCAAAGTGCCCGACAGACGCGACAAGTCGGGCAGGCCCGCATCGCCGAGGAACTCGTTCAGCCGCCGGCCGCAGACCTGGTTCGCGGTGACCTGCGCGTTGAGGTCGCCCAGCACCTGGTCGGGCAGCCGGACGTTGCTCAGGATGATCTCCTGCAGCAGTTCGTTCGGTTCGCCCTCGATCAGGAACTTCGTCGGCGGGATGCGCAGACCTTCCTCGAACAACTCACGGCAATCCGCCGACCACAGCGAGCCGCCGATATCCGGCGAATGGGCGACCGAGCCGGAGAAACCGACCAGCGCGCCGTCATGGAAGATCGGCATCGCCATGGTGATGTCGGGCAGATGTCCCGTCGCCAGCCAGGGATCGTTGGTGATGACGCAGTCGCCGGGCTTCCAGGTCTCCTTCGGGAAGCGCTCCAGAAAATGCTTCAGGGTGCGCGGCAGGATGCCGGAGAAGGACGGAATGCCGCCGGTATTCTCCGACAGCGAGTCGCCGTTGGCGTCCATCAATACGGTGCCGAAATCGTTCGACTCGCGGACGATGGTCGAGAAGGAGGTGCGCAGCAACGCAGCCGCGGACTCGTCCGCAATCGAGATCAGGCGGCTCCAAAATATTTCCAGGGTGACGGGATCGAAATCGTCGGACACGGCGGTACCTTATCGGGAGGGTGTGGAGGGCGGAGAAGCGGAGATTATATTCCGGCCCTCGCAAGGTCAAAAAAATCGAAGATCAGCCGACGATTTTCAACCCGCGGTTTCGCCGCTTCATTCCGTCTGATATAACCCGGCCTTCCAAAACCTGGGGGATCACCCATGACACAAACTTCCGCTGGCGAAGACTGGCCGGAGGCGA
>CAYLTU010000375.1:0-4722 GCA_964386465.1 uncultured Rhodospirillaceae bacterium | reverse complement strand
GCAATCCGGCCGGATACAGCATCTCCGGCTGCAACACCCCGCGATAGCACGGCGCGCCTCCGACCGTGATCAGCCGCTCGCAATGCTCGCCCGCGACCTCCGCGACGTAACGGATCCGCCCATAGGTCGCGACGATCAGGTCGAACGACCGCCCGGCCAACGCCTCGCGCAAGGTCTCGCGGAAATGCGGATCGCCGATGATGCGCGGTACCGAGACCGGAATCTTGTCGCTGTCATGGGTGCCGCGATGCATCATCGACACGTCGTAGCCTTGCGCGATGAGCCCGTTGATCAGATAAGGCCCGGTCGGCCCGGTGCCGCCGATGACGAGTGCTTTCAAGGGATAATCCTTTGACAATGGATCGCCGCGCTTCTCGGCGACAGGACGGTATTGAGTTACAAAACCCTATTTTGTGCGACGGGATCTAACAACTGCTCAGTCAACAAGTGCGCTATTCCTCTTTTCGCCACTCGTCGAATCCAGCGGATTGCAGTTCTTACGTCCCCTCATGCAGGTTCTGTCTTGCGGGTAGGAATGGAGTCGATCTCCTTGCCGAGTTCGATTTCCGCCAGGCGAAGCTCGTAGCTCTTTTGCAGGTTGAGCCAAAAGACTGGTGTCGTACCGAACCATTTTCCAAGACGCAACGCGGTGTCCGCCGTAATACTGCGTTTCCCCGCAACGATCTGCGTGATGCGGTTTTCCGGAACATTGAGCTGACGCGCCAGTGCCGTGCCGGCGATGCCGATTTCCCGAAGTTCATCGCCGAGTATTTCACCGGGATGGATGGGTGTGCGACTCATGACAAAATCCTTATCGATGATAATCCGCTATTTCTACGCTCTCCGGTCCGGCGTTCGGCCATTCGAAGCAAATGCGCCATTGCCGATTGATCCTAATGCTGTATTGGCCGGCTCTGTCCCCGGTCAACGCCTCGAACCGGTTGCTTGGCAGTGCGGCCAGGTCGCCGAGGGATTCGGCTGCGTCCAGAATTTCGAGGCGTTTTTCCGCTTGTCGGGTAAAGCCTTGAAATGCCTTTACGAACCGGCCACTGGAAAAGGCTTCCGTGCGCTTGTCCCGATAACTTCCGATCATGAACTAACATGCGCTAAAATACGACATACGTCAAACGTATTACGTATATGTTACTGTCGATATAGCACGAGCACGCGAGATGATAGCGCGGCACGCCTACCGCTCGCGGTGGTCCTTCGCCAGCCCCGGCTTCTTCGGGTGCGGGTAGGAATGGTGGTAGTCGCGCACCACATGGTCGATGGCTTCGAGCCTGGCGCAGGCCTCGCGGTAGATCGGGACGATGTCGTCCTCCATGCGGTAGTTTTCTTCGAGGTCGGTCGCGAACCTTTCCGACACTTCGGGCGGGTTGTCGCGATACCAGCGCACGGTGCGGTGCAGCGCCTCCACCGGATCGACCTTGTCGCGGTAGCCGAGCTCCGCCTTGACCTTGTACAGGTCGAAAAGCTGGTGGTCGGCCGGGCCGTAGAACATCATCAGGCTGCGCGCCGGGTAGGCGTAGCGGTCGGGCACGCCGATGACCTCGATCTGGCTATCCATCGCTTCGGCAATCACCTCGATCCATTGCGCCAATGTAAGTTGCCGTTCGTCGCCGCAGTTGTAGATCTGTCCCGTCGCCGCCTCGGGCTTCTGCGCCGCCAGCAGCACCGCGTGCGCGACGTTTTCCGAATAGCCATGCGTTGTGAGTGTCAGTCCGCCGTCCGGCAGCACGATATGCGGCCGCTTGTCGGCGATGCGCCGCATCAGGCCCCAGACGTTGGGCGTCACCTGGCGGGGGCCGTAGACTACGGGGTAGCGGAAATGAGTCGCGCTGTAACGCCCTGCATGATGGCCTTCCATCACCGCATCTTCCGAAAGGCGTACCAGATAGCCGAAGCGGAACTCGTCGATGTCCGGCACCTTCGGCGCGTCTTCCGGCAGCGGTACCTGCAGCCCCTTCGGGAACAGTTTCTCCGGCTGCAGCACGCCGCGGTAGCCGGGCGCGCCGCCGACGGTGATCAGCTGCTCGCAATGGTCGCCCGCGATCTCCGCCACGTAGCGGATGCGCCCATAGGTCGCGACGATCAGGTCGAACGACCGCCCGGCCAGCGCTTCGGCCAATGTCTCACGGAAATGCGGATCGCCGATGATGCGCGGCACCGAGGCGGGTATCTCGTCGCTGTCATGCGTACCGCGATGCAGGATCGACACGTCGTAGCCCTGCGCGATCAGGCCGTTCACGAGATAAGGCCCGGTCGGCCCGGTGCCGCCAATGACGAGTGCTTTCAAGGAAATGTCCTTTGGTTCGAATTCAACTAGGTCGCGCGTGGCAATTCGGTTGGATTTAGACCGCGCGAAGGCGGGAACCTTAGGGTGTTGGGCGATCGTTCACAATGTGCATAGGAAGGTGACCTTTCGAAGCGATTTCCATCGCATCTTTGTGAACGTAATTGAGGCCCGGAGGCAGCTGATTACATGGTAAGATTTTACCCATGGCGACGATTTTGCTTGTCGAAAACGACGAAGAATTTCGGCAACATCTAGCAGATGGTATCAGATCGGCGGGCCATCGCGTCGTTGAGGCCGCGAATGGCTCGGATGGCCTCGCCAGGTTCGACACTGACGCTCCGGCTCTGGTTATCACCGATATCGTCATGGAGCAGGTGGAAGGGATCGAACTTCTCCTCGATATCCGCAAACAGGCGCCCGAGCTCCCGGTTATCGCGATCTCGGGAAACGATCAATACCTCCGGAACAGCCGGAAACTAGGCGCAACGCGCGCGCTGCTGAAGCCGTTTCGGGTTCGTGAACTGCTCGACTGCATCGATGACTTGATTTCGGTGTAGTGCAAGGGGCTTTCGTCTGGGCTGGCGAATTCAGGTCAAATGGATTAAGCGGCGGCATCCTCGCTTGGCACCATCCCACACCCTTCGAACGCTGCCTTGATTGCCGCTTTTTCCGCCTCGGTCAGGTTCAGCAGCGGGCGGCGGCCTACGGCGGCGCCGTGCCCTATCCGTGCGATTGGCTGATCGATGCCATGTCGGCGTTCGAAGGCGGTCCGACCGGACTCGACGATTTGTCTGATGTTGATGTGTCGTAAGGCTTACCCACGCTGATCGGACAATGAAAATTACGCGGCGGACTGGCGTCTGAAGGCCAATAAAAGCACGATGGCCCCGCCTAGCATCGCGAGATAGAACAGCGGCTGTTTCGAGACTTTCTTCACTAACGACAGCAGCAACTCGTACGAAGTGATTTTCTCGGCCGCTTTGTTCCTGCCCTTATGCTTTTCGCCTCCCGCCGGCGGGCTGGCGGTAGCGCCGCCAAAACTGGGCGGTGCGGTAAATGTAGCATTGACGTTGCCGTTCTTTGGCGCCCTTGCATCGCCGCTAAACTTTAGCACCCTTGCATCGCCTCTAAACGTGCCGTTCGATTCGCCGCCAATGGCCAGCGCACCGAAGCGTGCCCAGCGGTCCCGGCCCAACCAGTAGCGAATTTCCGGCAGATAGCTCGCGAGCGCGATCGCCCTGAAATCCGACCACTGGTCATTCTCCAACCAATATCCGCCTTCGTCCATCTGCCGGATCCATTCCAGGGCGGTCAGCGAATAAGACAGGCTGGTAAAACCCTCGACGCCGAAGAAATTTTCGGATGAATGGCTATCGCCGGTATTCGTTTGGTTGATGTCCCTGTCCAGGCTTTCGTATATCTCGAAACTCGGTTCGGGGACGGATCGCAGCGCCGCGGGCTCATCCGGATTTTCTTCGTCGGATAGGATTCTGGTTGGTGGTTTATTGGCGGAAGGCTCGAGAATTTCTCCCGTTTCGTGAACACGGGGTGCGTCGAGCGGACCGATCGCCGTTGCATGAACACGTGCGGTTTCCGGCACGAAAAATATCGCCGTAACGGCGCCCGTCGCAAGCGTCAGGCGACGTATGCGCGCGGGATGCAAAATTGCACCGGTATCAGGCAGAGTAAAAATACAGCGCATCATAAATACTAACGAGCAATCAAAGTTACTTTCGTACGAACCAAATCGATTCGATCTCGATCGCCGAACAACGGTGAAAATTCCTTACATTCCTTTCAGTGTTTCCGAAGCCAGTCCAAGCGCCGCTTCGGTGAATCTCTGCATGTTCGCGGCCCTATCGCCGTCACCGGTTTCGATCGTGCGGACGATTTCCGTCGATCCGGAAATTGCGACGCAGGTATGACCTGCCGCGTCGCCGTAGCGATTGCCGCCCGGCCCCGCGGCGCCGGTTTCCGCCAGTCCCCAATCGGCGCCCAGCCGTTCGCGCGCCGTTTTCGCCAAGGCGAGCGCATGCGGCTCGGACGCGGAGCGGTATTCGTCCAGAATGTCGTCGGAAACCGCGAGCAACTCGGTCTTTGCCGGACGCGTGTAGACCACCGCCCCCCCCAGGAAGTAGGCGGACGCGCCGGGAACGGCCAGCAATGCCGCCGAGACGAGGCCACCGGCGGATGATTCTGCGACGGCGATAGTTTCGCCGCGCTCGCGAAGTATGTTTGCGATTTCAAGGGCTAAGGAAGCAATATTCGACACGGTGGCACGCAAAATCCTTAATCAATATCCCACTATAAGAATGACATTATACTCTAATTTTACTCAAATTTCAGTAACCGAGTGAGCCGGATGACATTGGCAAATAGTCGCAACCAGGTAATTTCGCCTGCAATCGGAGGTTTTACCTGAT
>CAYLTU010000374.1:0-4759 GCA_964386465.1 uncultured Rhodospirillaceae bacterium | reverse complement strand
CAACGGCCACTTTTGCCGCTACTGCCTTGAAGCGGACTTCTGTCGGACCAAACGACCCGATAGACGCGCCCCTCGTATCGGCTTGGAGTCAATCTTTCGAGTTGTTCCAATAACCCGGGATCGCGCGCCAACATCCCCGAAATCTTCCCGGGCTATGTATATGTGGGGTCGGCCATCGCTTGAATGGCTTCCAGAACCTCTTCGATGCGACCTTCCTGAATTAGGTCGGCCGGACGAACGCCATCGAAGTATTTGTGCCTTGAATATAGCCACGCACGCGCGGTCTTCGGGTCGGCATAGAAATCCGACAGGCGTTCGACGATGTACTCCAGATCAACAAGCAGTGTTTCCTTGTTCGGTCTGGGATAGGCTCTGCCCTGTTTCCAGCGGGAAACAGTTTCCGGCGTCGTTCCAAGCATGTTCGCGACGTCGACCGCCCGAATGGCCGCTTGCGCTTTCAGTTGCTCCAGTTTCTCGGCGATTATGTTTTTCTCGCCGTGCGCATCGCTGTCCACCACAACGTTTGACATCGTCGATCTCCCAAAGGGTTCGGTTCCGGCAGTAAAAAGCCCGTTTAGTGGCGTTTTGCGCGAAGCTCTGGCACCTGCGAAAATGAACCGAATTGTCCGTCTTTTACGAACTCCCCCAGTCCTACCCGCAGACGTTCTAAAACCACCCTTCGTTTGGTCAGGCGGTTACCCAACTCAAACTCGTCTTTAAGTGATAGGGACTCCGAAAATACTGCTGCGTCTGTCGCCGGACGAAGCGTTTCTTCCAAAAATCGTTCTGCACGGTACTGTTCCGGAATGTTATTGAGCTGCTGAATTTCGCTAGAACGTTGTATGAGGCTGTGTCGAGCCGGATTTTCCAGCATATCTCTAAAGCTCTTTGGACAGCAGTTCGGTTCCCTGCATCCAAATCGAGATTTCGATCCGCGCGCTTCGAAAAATGCCTCTGCCTCTTCCTTCTTGAGATGCATGTCTAAAGAGGCGATGTAAACTCTCGTCGGCCAGGTAAATCCACGATTGTTTGAATTTGCCGGACGAATCCAAGATTGTGCATTGAAGTTTTCTTTTTGTGTAACGCCATGCGCAATTCCACCCACAGCACCGAATGCGAGAGCGCTGAGTCCACGCAGCCCACCCACCATATCTCCAATTAAGGGTACCCCTAGCGCATGGAATTCGGTAGCGCCTTTTACTAGGTTTCTCACAGCGTTATGTGTCAGCGTGCTGCTCTGAGAAATTTTGATCCAAAGGGAATTTATGGGAAGGCTACTCAGCTTATCGAAAATAATCTCGCGTTCTTCTGGGCTGCGAAATGCTTCGTAGGAGACCGCTAGCGAATAAAAAATAGGCACATTCACTGCTTTTGCTCGGTCAAGGTAATGACGCAAGAGCTTTGTTGACCGGCAGTCTATGTCCAGCCAAGGGCTATTCGCACTCTGAATATAATGTGTCGGTGCGAGAACGGCGGTATAGCGGTTCTCCAAAATGTAGTCAGCAATTCCATCTGCGATGCGACGAATGTTCATATCGTTGAAGTCGCTTGGGCTATGCGGACTATCCGATGCCCACGGTAGAGCGGACAATCGTTCTGTGTACCCACCTATCGATCCAAGCTCTTGGGTTCGTGGATCGAGAATCGCATCACGATTTCGTTCGACCACAAGGTGATGCAGCTCTGAATGGCGATCTTCATTAAGCGGATCGAAAATTACACCGTGCAATCCTATAGACCCATTTGCGACCACATCGGCAATTGCTCTGTGATCAACATATGAAGGACGAATGTACCAGCCTAAAGGTTCTGGAACCGCTCGAACGGTTCGAGGAAACTGGGCTTGTGTTATTGACATGCATGGTCTCCGCGACATTCCAACATGACGCTAATATAGACCATTGACTAGACGTAAAACTTGACGTTGTCAATGACATTGTCGTTGATATTTAGGCTATGTTATACGGGGATTCTCCCTGTCATATGGTGGAATATTAGATAAAATACTGCAAAATAGACGAAAAAGCCCGCCTCAGATATTTCCGGGCGGGCACACGTTTCACTAGTAATTTAAAAATATCAAACTATGGTTGATTAAACAACAACCCATGTCGATCAGCAGGGAGTGTCGTCTTTACCGCCCCCCGGCGACCGCGATCGTGTGGCCCGAGATGTAGGACGACTCGTCCGACGCCAGGAACAGGACGGCGTCGGCGATCTCGCGCGGGGTGCCGAGGCGGCCCATCGGGGTCATGTGGTTGGGGCTGTATTCCACCGTCTCGTTCAGGTGGCGCAGGTTGGCGCCGGCCTTCACGGTGTCGATCGGGCCGGGGGCGACGGCGTTGACGTTGATGTTGTGCTCGGCCAGTTCCAACGCCACGTTGCGGATGAAGCCGTGCACGCCGGCCTTGCAGGCGGAGTAGGCCGAGCCGCCCTGGTAATAGGCCGTCCAGGGCGTGCCCTCGCGCGCGCCGGACGACAGGCAGACGATCTTGCCCGCCTTGCGCTCCATCATGTGCGGCACGGCGGCGCGGGTGCACAGGAAGGTGCCGCGCAAATTGAGCTTCACGGTGAAGTCCCAATCCTCGACCGGCATCTCCCAGACCTTCGAATTGCGGCTGCCGCCGACATTGTTGACCAGGATGTCGAGCTGACCGAAGCGGTCGAGCGCGCCCTGCACCAGGGCGGCGGCCGGCTCTTCTTCGGTCACGTCGCCGACCAGTGTTTCGACGTCCGCGCCCGCGTCGCGGCAGGCTGTCGCGGAGGCCGCAAGCGCGTCGGCGTCGATGTCGCCCAGCATCAGGCTGGCCCCTTCCTCGGCCAGGCGCAACGCGATCGCCTCGCCCAACCCTTTCGCAGCGCCGGTGACCACGGCGACCTTGTCCTGAACCCGTCCCATGAAACTTGATCCTCTCTCTTAGCCTCACTCTATTTGTCGTTCTCGGGCTTGACCCGAGAACCCAAGGCGACCGGCGCGCGGCCTTCAGCTTGGACCCTCGGGTCGAGCCCGAGGGCGACAGTGAATATGAATGAGCCTGCTGGCTCTAATCGTCCTCGAAGACTTCTGCCGCGATGCGGCCGGCATTCACCGCGCAGGGCCAGCCGGCGTAGAAGGCCAGATGGGTGATCATGCCGCGGATTTCGTCCTGGGTGACGCCGTTGTCCAGCGCGCGCTTCATGTGTCCTTTCAACTCGTCGGTGCGGTAGAGGGCCGTCAGGACCGAGATGGTGACCAGGCTGCGGTCGCGCTTGGTCAGTTCGGGCTGTTCCCAGACGTCGCCGAAAAGGACCTCGTCGCGCAGCTTGCCGAGCTGCGGCACCATTTCGTACGGGGTTTTCTTCGCCATTACTCTCTCCCTTTTGATGTGAATTAATCGACGATCGCCTGATAGACCAGCGCGCGCAATTCGCGGCGGATCGGGTAGGACGCGGACGGCATGACCTGGGTCATGAAGACGGCCGCGATGTCCTCGACAGGATCGATCCAGAAGGCGGTCGACGCGGCGCCGCCCCAGGCGAGTTCGCCGGGCGAGCAGGCGTGCTTCGCGGTCGCCGGATCGAGCACGACGGAGAAACCGAGACCGAAGCCGATCCCCTCGTAGCTGGTTTCGCTGTGCACCGGCGTGCCCATGCCCGCCATGTCGGTGTTGCCGGGCAAATGGTTCATCGCCATCAGCTCCACCGTGCGGCGGCCGAGAATGCGCGTGTCGCCGAGCGCACCCTTGCGCCGGATCGCCTCGGCGAAGCGGAGATAGTCGCCGACGGTTCCGACCAGCCCGCCGCCGCCGGAGAACTGGGTCACGGTCTTGGCGTGGCTGGCGTTCTTGTCCGAACCCTCGTTGTGCGCCATCCCGCCATCCTGGGCGTTGTAAAGCGCGGCGAAGCGCGGCAGCTGTTCCGTCCGGACCTGGAAGCCGGTATCGGTCATGCCGAGCGGATCGAAGATGCGCTCTTTCAGGACGGTATCGAGCGGTTTACCGGCCACGACCTCGACCAGCCGGCCCAGCACGTCGGTCGCCACGCTGTATTCCCAGCGCGTGCCCGGCTGCCAGCGCAGCGGGATCTTCGCGAGCCGACCTACCGTGTCGGCGAGTGTGCCCTCGTTGCGCTGAGAGAAATCGATGTTGTTGGCGCGGCACAACGCACCGACGGGACTGTCGTTACGGGCGCCGTAGACCAGACCGGCGGTGTGCGTCATCAGGTGCCAGATTTTCATCGAGTCCGCGGCGGGTTCGGTGCGCATGCCGCCGCCTTCGCCCTCGATCCAGACCGGCGTCTCGGCGAACTCCGGCAGGAACCGCGCGACGGGATCGTCGAGCTGGAACCGGCCTTCCTCGAAGAAGGTCATCGCGGCGGCGGTGACGATCGGTTTGGTCATCGAATAGATGCGGAACACCGTGTCTTCGGCGACCGGCCGGTCGATATACGGATCGGCCATGCCGGTGAAACCGAGATAGGCGATCTCGCCACGCCGCATGACCGCGGTCAGGCAGCCGGGCAGCTTTCCGCTTTCGACGTAACCCGCCATCCACTGCGTGATCCGCTGTAACCGTTCGCCGGAAAGGCCGACGGATTCCGGTTCGTTTCCTTCGAACATGTGTTCTTTCCCTGCTTGCCTGCGCGATAGCATAGTATGCGACGCATCCCCTGCAACCAGAGTCCTTTACGGCATGCCGGAAACGCCCTCGACGAACCGTATCGACGCCTACGCGCCGGCGGAAATCGCCGCCATTGTCGAGAAAAGCGGTGTCGCCAAGGC
>CAYLTU010000373.1:0-4785 GCA_964386465.1 uncultured Rhodospirillaceae bacterium | reverse complement strand
GACGCACCGATCCTTCCGGTCTACGGATCCGACTGATGCGAATCCTGCTGTCGGGTGCAACGGGGCAGTTGGGCCGAGCGCTGGCGGAAACATTACCGCGTATCGGCACCGTCTCCGCGCCGCACCGGACAAGCTTCGATTTGCAACGGGAAACATCGATCCGGACGACGCTTGATGAGACGCGTCCCGATCTGATCGTCAATGCCGCCGCCTATACAGCGGTGGACAAGGCGGAAGGCGAACCCGACATCGCGATGGCGGTGAACGCCAAGGCGCCGGGCGTCATGGCCGAGTGGGCAGCGGAGAACGGCGCCGCCATTCTGCACTATTCGACCGACTATGTTTTCGATGGCACCGGATGCGCACCGTGGAAAGAGGACGACCCGACAAATCCGATCAACGTCTATGGCGAGTCAAAAAACGCTGGAGAAGTCGCCGTGAAGGCTTCCGGCGCCTCGCATCTGATCATTCGCACCAGTTGGGTCTATGATGGGTGGGGCGCAAATTTCCTGCGCACGATGCTGCACCTGGCGCGCAAACGGAAGAATCTGCAGATCGTCGCCGACCAGATCGGCGCGCCAACACCGGCCTGGTGGCTGGCGGAAACCTCGACGAATATCATCTCCCACACCGAAAAAAACGGCGGATTTTGCGACGAAATGAGCGGCATCCTGCATGCCGCGCCGGCCGGGCGGACGAGCTGGTTCGGGTTTGCGTCGGCGATTTTCGACGGCGCGCAAGCTCGTTCGATACCCCTGGCCGTGGAAACGGTTGAGCCAATTTCTACGGAAAACTATCCGACGCCGGCGGCGCGCCCGCGGAACTCTGTATTCTGCATCGATCGTCTACGGCAAACGTACAACGTTACGCCGCCTGATTGGCACGACGCGTTGACGCCCGTGCTTGACGAAATTGCTGGTAGCGACCTTTGACGATCGGGACGCGTCTATTAGGCGGCCGGCAGCGCAAACAAATGCGATGGGGATTGATTGTCGTCGTTGCTCTTTATCTGATCGCGAACGCGTTGATCTGGAATTTTGCAGTTCCAGGCACGCGCCTCACCCAGGCCGCGGACGGATCGTCCTGGTATCGGCCGGCTCTAGCCTTGATGACTCATGGCGATTTCGTCGATCTCGAAAATCCGGCATTGATAGACACCTATCGGCCGCCCCTCTATCCGCTGTTTGCCGCTGCCGCAATGAAGATCGCAGGCGGGCCTTCGCCGGCGGCAATCGCCATTGCGCAAATCCTCCTGCTGCTGCTCGCAGGCCTGTTATTTCGCGACATTGTCCGTGACTGGATGCCCGGATGGGAGGATTTCGGGTTGGCGCTGTTGCTGTTGAATCCGAACGTACTGTCATCGGCGCAATTCGTACAAAGCGAAATACTGTTTCTCGCTTTCACGACATTGGCGTTCTGGGCGGCTACGAAGTACCTGAGCGACCGCGGCGCATGGCGTTTCGCGCTTCTTACCGGGATTTCCTTTGCATTGGCATGCCTGGCACGCCCCACCGCGCAGTTTCTTCTGTTCGTTCCGCTCTTTCTGTTCGCGCTGCTCGACCTCATCGCAAGGCGGAAGTCGCTGGCAAGAGCCTCGTTGCAGGGTCTTGCTTCATTCGCAATCGCGATGGTCGTGATCGCGCCGTGGGTCCATCTGGTCGCCACGCAAGGGCACGGCTACGCCCTATCGGACAGCTCCGGCAAGTACCGCTACGTCTGGGACCAGATTGTCATGGTCGAAGCCCAATCGGCGGGTTTGTCCTACCACGAAGCCGGCTCCCGACTGACCAATCCGGGCGGCGCACATTATGACTTTATCGCAGGTAAAGGCGACGCATGGGAAAGGATGAGCGTGCCGGAACGGAACAAGGCTTTGACCAACGAAGGGATGGCGGTCCTTCTGTCTTATCCTGCGATGGACTTCGCCAAGGCGCTTTATCGATCTCAGGCGCAATTCTTCCTCGCGGGGGGGGCGGGGAACTGGCACAACCTGTTCGGGATCGGTGCCGAATCGCTTTCACTTGCCTGGTTCACCAGCGCCCAAGACGACCTTTGGACATTGCTGGATCGACTGTTCGGCAATGTGCCCCCGGCGGGTCTCGTCTTCAGCGTCATAGCGATCGGCTTCACCGTCGCCACCCGCGTCGTCGGGTTGATAGGCGTATTCGCGTTCGCCGACCGGAAGCGGTTGGGGCTATTGCTTATCGTCGCCGGGTTCATTCTCTACTTCGCCTTCATCCACGTCTTTGTCGGCAATTCGCGCTATAGAATAGCGATCGAACCGATGCTTATGCTTCTGACGATCGGTGGTCTGGAACAATTGAGTCGGATTTTCCCGCGGCGTTAAGCGCGATGAACCAACCGATTGCCGAAGTCGCGCGAACCTGATATTTCGGCTGCATGCATATTCTCGACATCGACCGTCTGTTGCAAAAAACCTCCGCACACGCCGTATCTTTCGCCGACGCGACACCCTACCCCCATATCGTGATCGACGATTTCCTCTCCGTCGAAGCGTGCGACGCCTTGCTGGACGAATTCGAAAAACCGGCGGAGTCCGGCGGTTGGGGTCACTATGTCCATTACAACGAGCGCAAACTGGGCGCGACGCAACTCGACAAGATGGGCCCGCGAACGCAAGAGATCGTACACGCGCTTTCCGCGCCGACATTTCTAGCGTGGTTGGAAAAGACAACCGGAATCAATAGGCTGATCCCCGACCCTAGTCTCGATGGCGGCGGTTTGCATAAGATCGAGCGCGGTGGGTTCCTCAACATTCATGTCGATTTTCTCGCCCACACGACGCACCGCAACTGGAGCCGGCAGCTTAACCTGCTGCTCTACCTGAACCGGGATTGGGAGGAGTCCTATGGCGGGGCGCTGGAACTGTGGGACGCGAAGATGGAGAAAATGATCCGTGAGGTTCCTCCGCTCTTCAACCGCTGCGTCATTTTCCACACGGCGCCGGACTCCTACCACGGCCATCCGACGCCATTGACCTGCCCCAACGACATGAGCCGTAAATCGCTCGCGCTTTACTATTTTCGAGACGAAGGCACGCCACAACGGCTGAAGCCCACGCATTACCGTGCCCGGCCCGACGAACCGTTCTGGAAGCATGGGCTGGTCGCGGTCGATCGCGCGGCGCTTCGCGCCTATTCGTTCCTGAAACGGTATGCCGGGCTCGGCGACAACACCATTCAACGCATTCTCAAGCGGTTTTAGAACGCACCTCTTCCGCCGTACGGGAACGAAGGTCGGACTGTTCGGTGGCGGAACCCAGCAGGACCTCCAAGGTCGGGCGTGCCTGAACGACAAAAAATATCTGATAGGCGAACATCGACTTCCAAACTCTGATCAACGCCCGGTTTATCACAAACAGAAATTTGCTGATCGGATTATCGCCGAAGGCAAGTGGAAACGGCACCGGAATACCGGTCGATTCGACTACTTCAAACCCGGCCTGCTCGAAGAGTCGCCGAAGCGTCGCGAAGGTGAACAGCCTCGTGTGGGTGATATCGAGGATTCCGCGTTTGCCGTAATTGAACATGCCCGCCAAATGCAGGAACCGGGTCACCACGAAAGCGACATTGCCGGTGCTGACGATCAACTTCGTATCCGGTGAGGCGGCTGACGATTCGCGGAGCAGGTCGACGAAATCCTCCGGCGATAGCAAGTGTTCGATCACGTCGAGCATGAGGACGCAATCGTAGTCCGACACGGCAACCGGCAAGCTGTCCGCATTCAGGTCGTGGCGTACGAAGGCGTCCAGCGCGACATCGTCGCCCAGCGGGAACATGTCAACGCCGGTAACCACGGCGCCCCGTTCATGACGCAACAACGCGCCCATATACCCACCGGCGCAGCCGAGATCGAGCACTCGTGCGCCGGACGGGATCCGTGCCAGGGCTTCCGTGTGCGGGCTGCGGTAGCCCCGTTTGATCTCATAATGCGCGTTCTCCGTATCGCTGGACCGGCAATCGTATTTCCGGTCGTAAAGGAGGCTTAGCTCCTGCGCGCGCGAAACCAGTATTGCCTTGACGACATCCCAGGCGTATTTCAGCCCGTCGACATGACAGATTTCATCGCCGTAATAGGTCGGGATAGGCAGTTCCCGAATGCGCAATCCGGCGAAGACGAACTGGATAATGATCTCGGTGTCGAAGTGAAAGACATTTGTATTGAGGTGGAAGGGAACCTTCTTCAGCGCCGCCACCGAATAGATCCGGTATCCCGAATGGAACTCGGTAAGTTCGGTTCGCAGCATCCGGTTTTCGAACCAGCTTAGGATCTTGTTGCCGATGAATTTGTAGTGCGGCATGCCACCCTTCAAGGCAGCGCCCTTGGTCATCATGCGCGAGCCGAAGACCGCTTCGGCCGCGCCGTCCGCCAGGGGCTTGACCAGATCCGGCAGACATTCAGGCGCGTACTGGCCGTCGCCATGGACCAGTGCGACGAAATCGAAATCGCGTTCGATCGCGAAGTGGTAACCGATTTTCTGGTTGCCGCCATAACCCTGGTTCACCGGATTGAACAAGACATGCAGCGTGAACGGCAAATTTTCTGCCCGTTTTACGGCGTAGCCGCGTTCGAACGTGCCGTCCTGCGATGAGTCGTCGATGATCAGCACCTCGACATCGTAAGTTTCGCCGAGGTCTTGCGGGATGCGCCGGAGGACGTCTTCGATCGTACGCTCGGCATTGTACGCGACAATGAAAACAAGCAGGCGTTTCTTGCGGCTAGTCATGTGGCAATCAATACCGTTTTCCGTGACGAGAGCAAGAC
>CAYLTU010000372.1:0-4792 GCA_964386465.1 uncultured Rhodospirillaceae bacterium | reverse complement strand
TATGCAGAACCAGGACTCTCCTTATGAGTGAGGGAGCCAAGGGGCCCAGGTCACCAGGCCTTCGATCTTTTCGTCAGCCGGAACCTCTTGTCCATCGCCCGCCCCCTGGTGATGAGGATTCCAAGATCGGCGCCTTCGTAGCGATAGTCGCCGACGCCCTGGATGCGCAGGAAGAACGCCTCGTTTTCGTTTTCCACGGCGCGGCGGTGATAGTCGAACCGGTCGTATTCGAGACGGCCGTCCGGCAAGAGCCGCCAGATGCCGGACTCCGGCGCCTGGGTGATGATATCGACATTGTCTTCGGTGTATTTGATGACGTATTGGCACCATCCGTCGATATTGTCCGGGTCCGCCCAGCGGCCGTTCAGCTCTTCCACGTCGAGATCGAATTTGACGCCCGAAAACTCCAGCAGGTGAAACAGGAAGAGCGGCGCGTCGGCGTGCGCGAACGCCGCGTGGTTGGTCATCGAGCTGGCGCCGGTTACACGCGGGTTGCATTCGCCGAGATAGATTCCGCCGCTCGCCTGATCGATCAGGAAGTCGAGTTCGAAATATCCGCGGTAGCCTTCCTTGACCAGCTGGTTGCCGAACTGGAAGGTGTATTTGCGCGCGGCGTCGCGGATTTTCTGGTCGAAGGCGTCCGGGAAAATTTCGTTGCCGCACCAGCCGCCCCTGTACGGCGTCAGTTCCGGAAACCCGACCAGCTCCGTCATCAACGGTCCGACGATGGTGCCCTGCTTGGTCGCGCACGCCTCGATCGCGGAGCCGCGGCACCTCAGCCGCTTCATGATCTTGATCTCGCCTTGCCCGACGATGTCGTGCTCGTGACGCCTGAAATCGCGTTCGCTTTTGATGAAGAAGGTCGTGTGGCCGGAATCGCCAAACGCGGATTGCAGGACGAGGTCGTTGCCGAGTTTCTTCGAGACCTTGCGAAGGTGCTCCCAGTCCTTCACTTCGGACAGCACGTTGGGCACGCTCGGCACGCCCGCCTTGTTGCCGATGCGGACGGTTTCGATCTTGTGATCCATTCGTTCGCGGAGTTTGGCCTTGGGGAACCAGACTTCGATGCCGAGTTCCTTGCACAGCTTTTCGACCCGTTCGTCGAACATCAGGAAAACCGCTTTCGGCTTGCCGCCCTTCGATTTGATGAAATCAATGACCTCCTTGTGCTCCAGGAGGTAGGCGTTGATGTCCTCGATCGATTCGAACTCCGGGTGCGGCTGTTCGGTCGGCACGAAAGTGTTCGGGTGCCGTCCGTCATAGCAATCCAGATAATTGATATATTTATAGTTCCGGCACCACTCGTCGATCCCGAGAAGATTGAAATTGGTGGCGCTGATAAAGAAGATCGGGTCTTCGTTGCGGTGGAAATAGCGCCGCACCTCGGAGATATTCTTGAGACGCGTGCGGTTTCGAGCGGCCCGTTTGGCCGGTTTCGCGCGGCGCTTCGCCGCCGGCTTTTTCTTTGCCGTTTTTGCCTTGGTGACTTTGGCGTTCATGTTCGACACTCCCTGTTCACGCCGCTTTCCGGCCGACTATTCTCCGGACGGCTTAGTTTAATCGCTGTTGCAACGCGTCGTCGGTGAACACGCGCAGACCGAGTTCGGGCCGGTAGCCGTGTATTTCCTTCACGTCGAGCTTGCGCAGAAATTCGATTATTTCGGAACTGATGACCTGTCCCGGCACCAGGATCGGGAAGCCGGGCGGGTAGGGGATGATGAAGGTCGCCGATACGACCTCGCGGCCGGCCTGCATGGCGTCGTCGAGCGACCCGTCGTCGAGCCCCAGATACTCGCAATTTTCCTCGTCGTAGGAGAGGAAATAGGCCGCCCGCGTTTCACCCTCCGGCGTGCCGCCGTCCGGATCGGGTCGGAAAGCGTCGTGGAAGCGCGAGAAATCGGGCAAGGGCGGCAGGTCGTGCGTCAGCGAATGAATTTTTCCGTCATTCACCTTGCGCTCGGCCCTGTTCATATCTTCGAAATTCTCATCCATATCGCGCGCGATCTTGACCAGCACCTCGATCAGGTAGGCGACCGAGCTACGGCTCGTGCCGATATTGGTCATGAAAAGAACGGTGTTACGCGACGTCTTGTTTACTTGAATCCCAAACTTGTCCATCAGGATGTCGTTCTTGAAACTGTCGCCGTCGATCCCCGTGCCGCCGACGAACAAGGTGATGCGGGTTGCGTCCAGGCAGAATTCGTCCCCCGCCCAGGCCTCCCAGATATCGTTCCAGCCCTGGTCCGGGTCGTAATAGCTCTCGATCCCCGACTGGCGAAGTTCGGACGGGATCATGTCGCCGACCTTGAGAACCTTGAAATACTTGCTCAGCAGGGGGGTGGCTTTGAATGCGCTTGCGCAGGGTCATCGCCATTTCGACCTGTTTCTGAACCAGCTCGAAACCTTCCAATTCGACCTGCCGCCGGCCGACGTCGAGCGACGCCAGGATCTGATAATTGGGCGATGTCGAAGTGTGCGTCATGAACGCTTCGTGGAACGGTTCCTCCACCTTGGCGCTGAAATCCTGGTCGTGCACGTGGATCATGGAGCCTTGGCGGAGCGCGGTCAGTGTCTTGTGCGTCGATTGCGTGGCGTAGGCGCGCACGCGCACCTTGTCCGGATCGGGGTGCAGATGCTGGTCGATCTGCGCCTCGATATCGTCTTCCGCGGCAGGCTCCAGCGCCGCGGTCCGCGTTTGATAGAATTCCCGGTATTCCGCCGACCGGTATTTGGCGCGCAGGATCTTCGCGGCATTCATCGCCGTGCGGCTGCGGTAGGTCGGTCCGAAACGCGCGAACGCGAACCAGGCTTCGTCCCACAGGAAGACGAGATCCGGCTTGATCGCCAGGCACTCTTCCATGAAACGTTCGACGTTGTAGACGATGCCGTCGAACGTGCAGTTCGTGAGCAGCAGCATCTTGACGCGGTCGAGCTTGCCGTCCCGCCGGAGCTGCAGAAGCGTGCGCTTGATACCGCGCAGCGGCACCGCGCCATACATCGAATATTCGTGCAGCGGGTAGGAATCGAGGTAGATCACATGCGCGCCGCTCAGGACCAGCCCGTAATGGTGCGACTTGTGACAGTCGCGGTCGACCAGGACGATGTCGCCGGGCTTGACCAGCGCCTGCACGACGATCTTGTTGCAGGTCGACGTGCCGTTCGTCGCGAAATAGGTATGCCGCGAACCAAAGGCGCGCGACGCCAGTTCTTGCGCCTTCTTTATCGGACCGACGGGTTCGAGCAGCGAATCCAGCCCTCCCGACGTGGCCGAGGTCTCGGCAAGAAAAATATTCATGCCGTAGAACTCGCCCATATCGTCGATCCAGTGGGACTTGGTGATCGACTTGCCGCGTGAAATCGGCAGCGCGTGGAAGACGCCGGTGGGCTGCTTCGAATAGCGCCGCAGGGCGGTAAAGAACGGCGTCTGATAGCGTGATTCGACCCCGCGAAGAATATTCATATGGAGTTCGAGAAAATCCTCCCGATTGTAAAAGACCCGGCGGCAGGCGTCGCCGACCCGCCCGGCGATCTCTTCGACCGATTGATTGGTAACCAGGAACAAGTCGAGTTCGGGCCGGATCGCGGCGATCACGTCGGATAGCAACACGCCGTAATCCTGCGGTTCGACGTCGTCCAAATCGTCGCAATGGGTTTGCGCGAGATAGCGGCTGAGCACCGGCAAGTTGTGTTTCGAGCGCAGCTTGAACCCGTATCGAATGACGACGGACTGGATGTTGTGATTGAAGAGCACGGCGATCAGCGCATCTTCGAAGCTCGGTACGAATACGGGTTCGTAGGTGAACGAGTCTTCGGCGCGGCGCATTTCGACAAGATCGTCGCGGTGTTGGCGCTGACGCTGAATCGGCAGGTCGTCGACGAAGAGAACTTCGAAATAGGGCCGTTTCCGCGAACGCTCGTCTTCTTCGAAATCCTCGTCTTCGTCTTCGTCGCTATCGTCCCCGGAGGCCAACAGCTTCAAATGCTTGCGCCGGTAGCTGTCGCTCATCAATGCGCCGACGATCCGCGTCGATATTTTCGCCAGCGTGCCGAATTCGCCGGCCTCGAAGAGTCGGCTGAGCAAGGCAAGGTTTTGCTGGCCCGGAAAGGCCCAATATTCCTCGAAGGGCGCGAGCTGGTCCAGCAACTCGCGGATAAGCGCCCTGTCCCCTTTGCGCTCCCGGTTTTCCGCCAGACGCAGGCAAATATTTTTCAAGCGGTTCCAGCTGTCCATTCGGGATTGCGACGCATTGTAGTAGCGACCGAGCGACGTGCGCTCGGTTTTGGCGTCGGCGCTGGGCATCGGCTACTCCCCCCCGTTGTCCGCAATTACCTCATGCAGATGTTGTACGTCCGTTATCTTTTCGTCCCGGCCCTTATCGTCCAGCGGCATGAGCTCGTCCGGTGTCGGACCGTCTATTCCGTGCGGCGTGCCTTGCGCCGGCATCATCAGCGGTCCGAGGCCGTCGAGATAACTCGTGTCGAATCTGTCGTCGTCGTAAACCGGGAAATCGCAGCGATGGTCGCGGAAGCTCTTCAACGTCTGGCCGAGCCCGCGTAGACCGTTTGTTCGCTGACGGCGGACCATATCGAAATCGACCTCGACCGGTATGATTTCCTCCTGTCCCGCCGCCTGGTAGAGCATCGTTCCCGACGGGTCGACCACGCAGGACCGTCCCGTGCCGCCGGCGCCCAGTCCGTTTATATCGAAGATGTAGCATTGAAACATCGCTGCCGTGGCGGGTCCGAACCGGCGACATAGGTAACAGAGTAGACCGGAGACATGGGTAACAGG
>CAYLTU010000371.1:0-4808 GCA_964386465.1 uncultured Rhodospirillaceae bacterium | reverse complement strand
CGCAAGAAAGCGAAGACCAAATCCGTGGTGGCCAGGAAGGCGCTGGCCCACAAGCTGGCGCGGGCCTGCTTTTACGTGATGCGCGATCAGGTTCCGTTCGAGCCGGAGCGCTGCTTCGGCTGAACGGCGGGGGGCGGCAGGCCGGCGTCCGGGTTGGTTCACAACCATCAGGCTTGATTGGCCACCGTCCCCCTACGAGATGCGTTCCTTGACGGACGCGGCGCGCCCATGCCGTCAGCCGGCAACGGGTTGGACCCCGAAAGCTAAAATCGCGGGAGCCACGAGATTTGTTATAATTCCCCTTGGAGGCGGCATGGCACAAAAGGTTTTCTGGGGCGTCAAAAGGCGCCAGGGGCCCTCCCTCCATGGGTGGCTTGTCCGCCATGGGAGCAGCCTTGATCCTGATGGGTGACTGGTGTGCGCTAAAGGCAGCGACATCCAACCAACGGAAAACCGCGTTTGGCGACCTCGCCCCAAGGGACCGAAAGATCGAGAAAACCGCCAGCGCCAGGCCGGCGGAAAAAAAATGCTATTTGCTCTTGCAACCGGGGGCCTAATGGGTGACCCGGTAACCTCTGATTAGAGATCCATCCAACCGTACAATTATCGGCCTGTTTGTTGCCGTCGATCCTGGGGATAGGCGGGCTCTTCTCCTTATGGCCGCTTGCGAAAGATGATGCGGGCTTCGCGCCGGCTCAGTTTCCACCCATAATCGGTACGGGTGAATTCCTCATGATACTCACCCACCACGAACGGTCCTTCCAACGGATAAGGGGCCTCCTCATCTCCGTCATAGAGATAAAGGGTGTAGTAGGTGAGTCCCTTGGCGGCATCGCCATCGATGATGTCGACCTCGGTGGGTGTGACGAAGTGCCGGGTCTTGTTGGGAGGCGTCGACTTGATCCATTCGATAAATGCCCCAACGGCGAGTTCCTCGCCGAGGCGCACATAGGTGGCATCCGGCGCCATCAAACCGGCGAGGTCATCGTGACGCCGCTCGTCTTGCAGCCTGCCGAAGCGCAACGAGACGGATTGGCAGGCTTCCTTGATGGCGAGGATTTCGCTTTGCTTCATATCGGATCCTTTCGGTTCACGAACTGTTTGCGCCCTGTTCCAGGGAACCCAGGCGGCAGCCCGTGCGCGCCCACATTCCCCAGACGCGTAAATATTCGGGCAGGATGAGTTCCCCGTTTCCGTTGGTGTCAAGCCGGCGAAAGATCTGATCGGCAACGGATTTGTCGTGGATTTTGGAATCTTGAATGAATTCGTTTCGCGTGACGCGCCGATCCCCATCGGCGTCCATGGCGAAATAGATTGCCCGAGCTTCGTCGGCAATGATTCGTTGCCACGCGTATTCGTGGGGCGACATCAGGCCGTCCCGGTTCATATCCGCGGCACCGAAAAACCCTCGGGTCCCGGCGGGGTTGTTTCGAAAATGACTGTTCTTGGCGTACTCATCGAGGCTTAGCTGCCCGTCACCGTTCGAATCGAGCCGCCGGACAATCTTGTGAAATCCCGAGACTTCTTCGGCGCTGAAACCACGCTCAAATTTGGCCTGCATATGGGTCATGATTTGGGCAGGTGTCAAACCTTCGGCGAAAGTTCTGCCCCCCCCCAAAATGACCATCGCCACGGTACCTGCCGAAACGGCGCTCCGTAGCCATTTTTTCAGCGGGGAAATGCTCATGCTTTTCTCGGCGACGATCGCTAGTGGTAATATTCGTAGGTTTCGGGATCGATGAGATGGTGCCAATCCTCGGCCCCCGCGATATTGGGCTGGAAAGGGTTTTTTAGATCACCGCCTTGCTGGAACATCCAATAGTAACCGCCCCGCGGATAATCCTCGATCTGCCAGACATTGTGGTCGAGATCGTCAAAAGTGAAGCCGTAAGTGCCGTGGCTGCCGCTGGTCTTGCGGGTCTGGCCGATGCCGAGCCGTTCCTGGTTGGCGAGGATGATGTCGCGCGCCCGGTCCACCTCGGCTGGTCCGGTGACGTTGAAACCCATGTGATTATGGGCCTTGTGGTCGCGATTTTCGGTATCGGTCTCGATGATATCGACAATGGCGACGCTGTTGAGACGGGCGAGCATGCGTTTGGGCCCCAGTTCCACCATCTCCCAGCCGAACAGCGTCTCGTAGAATTCGCGTGATTTCCCGATATCGGTGACTTCCGCCGTGAGATGGGACATGAGGTGGGTCTTGAGTATCGAGGATTTCGCCTGGGCGCCATCCTCACCGTCCTCAAGCGGCGCAAAGGATCGCAGCGCCTGGGAAAGATCGCAAGCCGCAGAGGGGCCGAAACGGTCCGTATAGCCCCCTGGCGGGTTGTTTAGGATCTCCCAGAAATTGCCGTCCAGATCGGTAATCAGGAATCCCAGCCCGCCATCGGCTTCGGTGAGGTCGCCGACCCGGCGAATTGCAAAGTCGGCCTGGTGCTTGAGCGTCAGGGCGTGGGCCGCCTCCACATCGCCGCGCGATCTCATATCGAGACCGATATGCGCGTTCTCCAGCCATCCCCGCTGGATCTTGCCCAGAACCTTCTCGCCCAGGGTCACGCCAACGATGGAGGTATTGCTGCCGAGGCGCGCGACCAGGGTCTTGGGGCTGGTCTTGATCACCTCGAAACCCAGGAATTCGGAATAAAACCGCGCCGATGCATCCAGCTCGGTTAGCGTCGCATGGCCATGGGACAGAAAGGGAAGGTCAAGCAGCGGCGTCAAATAACTGGTCCTTCCGTTTTCATATCGTATACCTTTCTACTTGTATCGTATGACGAAATTCTTGATTATGTCTAGCCCAATGTAGTCCAAAGATTGGATCGAAAATCGTGGTCACCCGTGCCGCCAATATCCGGGACATCCTGGAACACGAGATAATTTCCGGCACGCGCATGCCCGGGGATCGCCTGGATGAACCCCGCTTGACCCGACAATTCGATGCTTCACGCACACCGGTCCGTGAGGCGCTGGTCGAACTGGCGAGCGCCGGTCTGGTGGAAATGCATCCCCACCGCAGCGCCGTCGTCGCCGAAATCAGCGTCGGCCAGGTCATCGAACTATACGAGGTGCTGGCCGAGTTGGAAGGGCTCGGCGCCCGGTTGGCGGCGCGGCGCATGACCAACGAAGAGCGGTTCACGATCCGGTCCCTTCACGCGGAGCTGGGACGATCAATCAAGAACGGCGATCGCGCCGGATTTCCCGCGCTCAACAAGAAATTCCATGATCTCATCCACGCCGGCGCCCATAATGACGTGCTTGGCGACGAGATAGCGGTGCTCAATAAACGCCTGGCGCCCTACCGTCGGATCTACCGCGAGGAACCCCGCGATCTCAATGTCCCCTACGCAGAGCATGAAGGGGTGGTCGAGGCTATCGCCGATCATGACGAGGAAGGGGCGGACCGCATATTTCGGTCGCATACGGCGCTCCGCGCCGAAAGCATGACCGATTTCATCGCCGCCTATAACCGGCGTTTCGAACGCCGCAGCGCCTAAGAAAATTCTGGGAGGGTCGGATGTCGGAAGAAGTCGAAATCAACTGGTCCAAGGTCAAGAATATCTTCGAACGCGCCAGTGCACGCATAAACGAAAACCCGGATCGGCCGGCCATCGGTGCACCAAAGGCAACAGTGCGGGTGATCCGAGAGCGTTTGTTCGAGGCCACCGCCGAGGGCCATACATTCCAGATCGATGAGCCGGTCGAGCGCGGCGGTGGGGGTCTTGCACCGTCGCCCATGGCCTACTTCACCGCCGGCGCCGGCGCATGCATGGCCAGCCACATTACCCAAAGCGCGGCCTACATGGATGTGGTTTTTTCGAAGCTTGAAGTGGAGGCGACAGTTCTCTGGGACAACCGGCGCAAGTTCAATGTCGTCGAGATGGATCAGGCTGCCCTGGGGTTGATTTTCAATACCCATATGGACACCGATGAATCCGAAGAGAAAATGATCGAATTGCTGAAGCATGCCGAAAATGGCTGTTATGCCTCCGACGTGGTTCGCAATCCGACGCCGATCCGCGCTCATTTGACGATCAACGGTAAAGAAGCCTACGTTCACAAAAGCGGCGCCGAGATACCCGACCTTCCCACCGATCCATCCTTCGGCGACAACCCGACGGGCATGACCAGGGAAGAGGTTGCCGCCAGGAAGAAACCGGCGAGCGGAGGACCTCGAATTGGTTGACCAGATTTTCGGGCCACGATTGGCGGTCAAGGAAAACGCCATGCCGACAATTGCCCAAATCCGAGATCAACTGGCCGATGCGGTGATCGCCATCGTCGATAACCCGCCGGATGCGTGTTGCCAGATCGGGTTTCAGGTCGTCCCTGTCTCGCGATCCGAAATGCCCGAGAAAGGGTTCGACAGGATTGGCATAATCGATGGGTTGGAGGTGGCCGCCGAAAGTGGTCTGCTGCCCTTCGAGCATTCAAAAGTGGTCCTCGGATTTGACCGCGAAACAGGAACTCTTATCGCCTATGTAGATCACTAACGACGCTGATTTGATCACACGGGGAGGGGCAGCCATGCGCTTTCAACCAATCTTGATTTGGGTCACGGCACTTGGTCTGGCAGCCGCGTTCACCGGGGCCGCGCCGGCACGGGCGAAAGACCCGGAGTTGCCGCCGCTGGCCAAGATGCGCGACGCCAACAAGAACAACCGCATCGAGCGGAGCGAAGCCGCGGGCCCATTGGCGCCCGGCTTCGACGACATTGATTGCGATAAATCGGGCGGGTTGGACGGTGATGAAATCCGCGGCTTCTTCGAAGGCAACGATTGCCCCAAGCCGGCCGCCGGCCGGGCCGGCAA
>CAYLTU010000370.1:0-4810 GCA_964386465.1 uncultured Rhodospirillaceae bacterium | reverse complement strand
ACACCTCGAAAACCAACGCAAAAAAAATCTACCGCGAGAGCGGTTTAGTCCGTTGGCTACAAGCGGCTGTCGCGACCCCGTCCTACCCAGGTCCGGAGTCCCCTCAACTTCGGAAGTGCAATGCGGATCACGCTGCATCCTTGATAACACAGTGAACGGTACCGGCTGAAACGCCAGTCGTTTCGGCGAACCGGTCAAACGCCGGTCGTTTAAGACGTTACCCTGGGATTGCCGGCTTGCGCGCGTCCATGACGCGCGCCATGCTTCTTTCAGCTAAGGAGGACATTCCGATGACCGACTCTCCGACGCCCTTCGGCCGTTTTCATCCGCCGCGCGAAGATTGGCTGGCCAGGGCAGAACCGGAGGCGCCGCTTGAGCCCGAACTGCCGATCATCGACACCCATCACCACTTGTGGGAATGGGGCAGCCGGTACCGCTACCTGTTGCAGGAATTGCGTGCTGATGCGGATTGCGGCCACAACATCGTCGCCACCGTTTTCGAAGAATGCCATTCCATGTATCGCGCCGACGAGCCCGAGCACATGCGTGTCGTCGGCGAGACGGAGTTCGTCGCCGGTATCGCGGCGATGAGCCGGTCCGGTTTTTACGGGCCGACCAAGGTCGCAATCGGCATCGTCGGCGCGGCGGATCTTTCTCTTGGTGAGGCAGTGGAAGAGGTGTTGACCGAGCAGGTGCGCGCAGGCGGCGGCCGATTTTGCGGCGTGCGCCATTCGGGCTCGTGGGACGACGACCCGGTCATCGGCAACAATGCCAACCGGCCCGGTCTTTACCGCGAGGCCGGCTTTGGCCGCGGTCTCGAGATGCTGGCCGGCATGGGCCTGGTGCTCGACGCCTGGGTCTTCCACACCCAACTCGACGACGTAATTGCGCTGGCCACCGACCATCCCGACGCGCCCATCGTACTCTGCCATTGCGGCGGACCTCTCGGTTACGGCCCCTATGCAGGCAAATGTGACGAGGTGCGCGACCACTGGCTCGCCCGCATGACCGAGCTCGCCAAACGGCCCAACGTTTCGGTCAAGCTTGGCGGTATGATGATGCGGCTCGCCGCTTACGATTATGGCGAGGAACCGCGTCCGCCTACCTCCGCCGAATTAGCGGCACTGTGGCGGCCCTATATCGAACCCTGCATCGAGCTCTTTGGCGCCGAACGTTGCATGGTCGAAAGCAACTTCCCGGTCGAAAAGATGGGTATCGGTTACGGCCCGTTGTGGAACACCTTCAAGCGCATTACTTCGAACGCTTCGGATTCGGAGAAGGCTGCCATCTACAGCGGGACGGCGAAGCGGGTTTACAAGCTCGTGGTCTAGCGGTCCGACGGAGTGCGTCATACCGGCGCCGTCTCGAAATCCTGATTGACCGCATAACCTTCGCTGACGAGTTGGAACGGTTGCACCGCGAGAATGAAGGTTTCCAACGGAATAGATAAGGCGATCCACTAGAACGATCCTACCAGCTGAATTTCCATTGGTGCGGAGGTTTAAAATGTACCGGGTGTTAGCCCCGTGCGACCGCCGTCGAGCGTGATGACGCTGCCGTTGACGTAAGAAGATTCGTCGCTCGCGAGATAGAGCGCTACGTCAGCTGCTTCCTCGACATACCCCGGGCGCCCCATCGGCGTGGCACGGCGTTGAACGTTGCTCATGGGTTGGCCCGCTCGATTGTCACGGTTCAATCGTACCGGTATCCCCTGCTTGCTCTCGCGCAAGGCACCCGAGTTGATGCAGTTGACCCGTATACCGAGCGGCGCGAGCCAGTATCCCATGACGTGGGTAAGGGGCTGGAGGCCTCCCTTGGCAGCGGAGTAGGCGACTAGCGTTGGATTGCCGAGGACGCCGTCGATGGAGGCGTGATGGATAATTGCGGCGCCCTCTGCAGCCTTCAGGGCCGGCAGAAGCTTCTGGCTACACAAGAAGGGGGCCGTCAGGTTGACGGCAACTTGCTTGTTCCAGTCTTTCAGCGAGATGTCTTCGAACTCGGCCCGTTTCGCGACGCCGGCATTGTTAAACAACACGTGAATTGTTGAACGCCACTTTATGCAGGTATGGGCCATGTCATCGATTGCAGCAGGATCAGTAAGTTCAGCCCGTACAAAGATAGCTTCTCCACCTTCAGCGTTGATCAAGTCTACAGTCTCTGCGCCCATCTCCGCATCAACATCAACGCAGGCAATTGCCGCTCCCTCACGCGCGAACAGAAGGCTAGCGGCTCTGCCCACGCCTGACGCCGCCCCGGTGATTACAGCGTTCTTTCCCTCAAGCCGTTTCATTCAAATCTCCATGAGAAACGCATTTCTTGGAATTGATCCGTTTGCCCGTTGGATACTTGCCGAATTAACAGGCGGCGACCAAGTCTCGAATGGATCAAAATTCTCCGTCAACAGGCATATCGTGTCACGCCCGGTGCTGGGGAAATCTACAAGCGGACGAGATGGCGGGGCCGTCCCCAATTGCGGGCTTCGGCAGCGGCCCGTTCGACATCTTCTTCCAGGAGAAACCCTTCATCGACGAGGCGACGGGCGGCGGCGGTAATCGCATCCACATAGCCCTGTGCCGACCCATAGCGTTCCAGCACCGAGGGTCGGGGGTCACCGGTGAAGGAGCGTTCCTCCGGCGTGTCCATAAAAGGGATATAACTGCCGCTGAATTCATAATTCGCGCCCGTGCCGTAACCTTGGTTCCGCGTGTTCCAGCCCGTGTATGTACCCAGCGGCGCTTGCACCATAGGAACCCGAATGCCGGCGATATCATTACCGTCTTCGTCGACTGCCGGCACAAGAACCTTGTAGGCGTGTACGTCGACCACGCCCGGCGGCTGCTTCAACAGAATGCCTCGATCCGCCTCCGGGCCGAAATCAAGGCGCGACAGCTCCGCCGGACCCGTCGTCGCTCGGATGCCGGGGATATCGGGGAACTGCGCGCGCCATTCCGCGTAGGTCACGGCCGTCCCATCGTCCCGCCGTGGCACGCGCGATGCCGGCGGTGGCGTTCCCGCCGTTGCCCAGGTGTCAAGCGCGTCCAACAGCGCCCGAAATAGCGGCGAGGCGGCAACGACATTGTTATAGTTTTCGCAAACGCCTTTCGTTGGAGTCACGTCGCGGGGGCTGGAGGTGTGCTGCGAACTTGCCCAGAAATATACACGCACGCCGTCCGGCTGTTCGAGGTCGTTGCCCTGCGTGTCCGTATGCGAGAGCGATGCGCGCCGCTGCCAGTACTCGGTCGCGCTTTGCGTATGCATGACCAGCGGGTCGGTCTCCGGCCGTTTTAGAATCGCGTCCGTCTTGCCACTCAAATGGTCGGTGGTTTCGGCGTATGAAAACGGAAAGGTGTCAGCGATATTTTCATGATCTTCATATTGCTGTCCCGCCATCGATACCGCGTTGGCAAATCGGTGGTTCAGCCACATTTTACCGGCGCCAGCGACATGCGGGATAACGCCGTCGAACACGCGCCGCCCCTTGGCATCGGCGTTGAAACCACGATAAAGGAAGTCGCGCAAACAGCGCCCCGTCTGCGACCGGCCAAAGCCATAGGCCTTTTCGGTGCCGGGCAGCGGATTCGGGGTACCGGCGCTATCGTGCTCGCCGTACTTCAGATAGCTGACCAGGTCGCGCACCGCGACATGCCCCAGCCCCATCACCAACGGATCGCGGCCGGTATAAACCAGTTCGTAAATCCAGCCGGGCTGGAATCCCTCTTGCATGGTGATGAATTCGTCGGACGGGAGGAACGCCAGCGCACCGCCGCCACGTGCCGAGACCTGGCTGTCGGTATCGAGTCCGCGCGTCGCCTGCGTGAAGGACCACGCATCGGACGGGACCGGTATCCGTTCGGATTGTGGATAGCGGCGCTTCGTCAGCCGCGCCTGCGAGGTATCCCGCGAAGCGGTTGGATGGCTGCGTGTGTCGATCCGCCCGGACAAGGGAAAGCAGATCGTGGGATTGACGGGTATGAACTCCTGACGCACCAGACCGGTAAGGGGCGTTCCTAAATCTGTCGCGACGGGCAGTTCCATCGTCAGGCGACCGTCGCCGGGCAGCAGGTCGCCTTGCCACGCGGCCCAGACGAGGCTGTAACCGCGCCGAAACAGGAAGCCGTTGCCCGCATCGGCCAGTGTGCGTGGGTCATTCGAATGTGGGCTGTCGTTGAAATATTGCAGGGCGCGCAGATTGCCGCGGTTTCCCCAGTCAAAGAAGATGCGGCGATTCCGGCGTGCCGGATCAGCCGGTCGGAAAATATAGAGCTCAGCGGAAAAATCGACTCTGCCGGCGTCATTCAAGGGGGCGTGCTCGATATCTACGACACTGACTTGCCCCCCCGCCGCCGGGTCGATTGAATAACGCGCGACGCCACGAAGTCGCTCGTAGGGGCCGGTGTCTCCAAAGACCTGTCCGTCGGCAAAGTCTGTCGTTTGGGAAACGGCTAACTCGATATCGTTGGTCACAGTGCTTCCTCGCTAGGCGGTCTGCAGCGGATTATTCTCCACTCGCCATTTCGAGTAAACGGTGTCGGGCAAGCGTCCGCGAACGCGGGGCCGGATAGCTGCCCACTAATTCAGGGCAAATCCACGATATTCCCCGTGGATAGGTTTAACGCGTGTATTGCATCGACCGGTTGAGGTGGCAGAAAATTTCGGACGTGAATCTGCTTAAAGCCGACATCGCTGCGCCGACGTCGCTTGTTGAGGTAACAGCGGAAGTTAAATTCTGCGAGCCTGACAGCCGCTTATAGCCAAAGGACTAAACCGCTACCGCGGTAGTTTATTCATGCGTTGATATTCGGTGTTTCGT
>CAYLTU010000369.1:4199-4812 GCA_964386465.1 uncultured Rhodospirillaceae bacterium | reverse complement strand
GCAATTTTAATCGGGATGGGTAGCGCGCAGCCGCCTATCTCGAAAACCGAATTGCTCAAGCAAATGGTGCATGACGGCACCAGTTTTTCATGGATCATTTCGGGCCAGAGCCCCTGCCGTCACCCGATCGTCCAGCCGCCGTCGATTAGCAGGGCCGCGCCCGTAATCAACGCGGCGGCGTCGGAGGCGAGGAAGACTATGGCGCCCATCAGATCCTCGACCTGACCGATCCGGCCGAGCTTGATCTTGGACAGGACATATTCGTTCATCTCCGGTTGCGCCAGGAACGGCTTCGCCAAGGGTGTCTCAATAAAGGTCGGGCCGATCGAATTGACCCGGATGCCATGTGGCGCGAACTCCAGCGCCATCGCCTTGGTCATGCCCTCCAAACCCCATTTCGACGTGCAATAGACGGTCCGGTTCGGGCCGCCGACATGCCCCATCTGCGACGAGACATTGATCACGGACCCGGGCTTGCCCGCCGCAAGCAAACCGTCCGTCACGGCCTGTGCGACGAAATAGGCCGCCCGCACGTTGAGGTCCATGATCGCGTCAAAGTCATCCGCTGTCGTATCGGCCATCGTCTTCGGCCGATTGGTGCCCGCATTGTTCA
>CAYLTU010000369.1:0-4189 GCA_964386465.1 uncultured Rhodospirillaceae bacterium | reverse complement strand
GGATATCGAACGGATCAGCGTCGGAAATCGCGGATCGGGCAACCTCGATGTCGGTCACATCGAGCGTCATTGCATGGGCTTGTCCACCATTCGCGCCGATCGCAGTGGCCGCTCCTTCTATCTCACCCGACGACCGTGCCGCCAGCGCCACCTCCGCTCCGGCCTCGGCTAAAGCCGCCGCCGCCGCGAGCCCGATCCCGCGGCCGGCGCCCGTCACCAGGGCCCGCTTGCCATCCAACCGGAAGGACGGTGTCTTGGGAAGCTCCACAATGTCAGTCCGCAGCCGACGCGTAGTCCACATTGCGGCCGCCGTAGCGGCGCACGCGGACATTCGCCTGCTCGGCATGACCGGCGAACCCTTCCAGCATGCAAAGACGTGAACAATAGGCGCCGATCTCGGCGCTCGCCTCGTCGGTCAGGACCTTCTGGTAGGTGCAGGTCTTCATGAACTTGCCGACCCACAATCCACCGGTGTAGCGCGCCGCGCGTTTTGTCGGCAGCGTGTGATTGGTGCCGATCACCTTGTCGCCATAGGACACGGTGGTCCGCGCACCGAGGAACAGCGCACCGTAATTGGTCATGTTTTCCAGGAAATAATCCGGATCCTCAGTCAGGATTGTGACATGCTCATAGGCTAGACGGTCCGCTTCGGCGACCATCTCGTCGATCGAATCGCAAAGGATTACCGCGCCATAGGTCTCCCAAGCGCCTCGGGCGATGCCGGCCGTCGGCAGGATATCGAGCAGGCGGTCGATCTCGGCCAATGTGTCGTGCGCCAACGCTTCCGAATTCGTGATCAACGCGGCCGGAGACGTCGGACCGTGTTCGGCCTGACCCAGCAAGTCCGTCGCGCACAATTCGCCGTCGGCGGTGTCGTCCGCCACGATCAGCGTTTCCGTAGGGCCGGCGAACAGGTCGATACCGACCCTGCCGTATAGCTGTCGCTTGGCCTCCGCGACGAACATATTGCCCGGCCCCACAAGCATATCGACGGGCGATATCGTTTCCGTACCGAGCGCCATCGCCGCGACGGCCTGCACGCCGCCGAGAACCAGAATCTCGTCGGCGCCGCCGAGATGCATCGCGGCGACGATCGCCGGATGCGGGCCGCCGTCGTGCGGCGGCGCCGACGCCATGATGCGTTTCACACCCGCCACCTTCGCCGTCACCACGCTCATATGGGCCGATGCGACCATCGGATACTTACCGCCGGGCACATAGCAACCAATGCTGTTCACGGGAATATTCCGATGGCCGAGGATCACGCCGGGCATGGTCTCGACCTCAAGATCCTGCAGGCACGCCTTTTGCTTCTCGGCGAAATTCCTAACTTGCGCCTGGGCAAACCTTATGTCGTCCAAATCGCGCTTCGCCACCCTACTCAGAGCGGATTCGATCTCGCTCTCGGAAAGGCGAAACGCGTCGGGCGACCAATTGTCGAACTTCGCCGAAAACTCCCGGACCGCGGCATCGCCGCGGGTCTCGACATCGGCGAGTATGTCCTCAACGATCTTCCGGGTTTTTGCATCGTCCTGGGCGACTTCCCCGGCGTCTTTTCCCGATTTTAGAAATCGCGCCATGTTCCTCTCCCCTTCTGGTCCGCGGGCACCGGTGGTCGACTCGCAGGACAATAGCCGCCGCCGCGCCGATCGGACAATGGCGTCCCCGGCGATGCAGCGATCCAAAATATTTTAATTACCGGAGGCCAGCGGTACCGGCCAAAACGCGGTCAGTCCGGATTGGACGTTTCTTCCTGCGATTCCACGGTGTCTTCGAGGCCCGCTTTTTTCTGCTCGGCCTTCTCTCGCTTCGCTTCCAATCGCGCAGCCTTTTTCGCGGCTTTCGCACGGTCGCGCTCCATGCGCTCGAATTTGTAATTGGGCTTGCGCGGCATATTTCTATTTCCTCAGTTTAGGCTTCTGCACGAGGCGCTGACGCGCCTCGAACAGTTGCCTGTGACGCGGATATACCCGCGCCGCATCATCATCAGTCCATCGCTACCAGATTTTCGGCCGACGATCTGCCATTGCGGCTGGGGACCAGCTCAAACTCAACTTTCTGTCCTTCACGCAAGGTCGATAGGCCAGCCTGCTCGACAGCGGAGATATGAACGAACGCGTCCTTGCCGCCGTCGCTGGGCTCAATGAAGCCAAAGCCTTTCTGCGGGTTGAACCATTTAACGGTACCAGATGCCATAGTGCTTACTCCTTAGATTGGCAAATTTTAGTTTGGCAAATTTTGTGTGATTGGTTGGTACAATTCTTGTTTTGGGGATTGTTTGTCTGTGTAATTTGTATGAAGCCTAACCTTTAAGGTCGGCGCGGTCACGCCGCGCGTTTCGGCTGCCGTCCCCGTGACGGGCGGCGGCGGCGTTTCGCAGGGCGACTTGGCGCCTGTCGCGGCGGCTTCGTCGCGCCTTCGTTATTCTGATCGGCCGCGCGGCTCGTACGTTGAGAATGATCCTCGACCACCGCAATCTGCATCTTGATGATTTTTTCAATCGCCCGCAGATACACCCGTTCGCTGGGATCACAGAGCGAAAACGCGGCGCCGCAGGCGCCGGCGCGCGCCGTTCGGCCAATCCGATGCACATAGCTCTCGGGTTCGTTCGGCAGCTCGTAATTCACGACATGCGTTACGTCGTCGATATCGATCCCGCGCGCCGCGATATCAGTCGCCACGAGAACCTGCACTTTGCCCTTCTTAAACGCTTCCAAAGCGCGCTGCCGGGCATTTTGGGACTTGTTGCCGTGGATGGCCTCCGCCGAAATGCCCGCTTTCCCGAGTTGGTCGGCAACACGGTTGGCCCGGTGCTTGGTGCGCGTAAAGACGATTACACGGAACATCGCCTGGTCGCGCAGCAATTCTTCGAGCAGGTCGCGCTTGCGTGCCGTCTCGACGAAAAAGACCTTCTGGTCGATTTGCTCGACCGGGGTGGCGGACGGCGCGACTTCCACGCGGCGCGGCTGGTGCAGAATTTCCTTTGCGAACTTTTCCACGTCGCGCGGCATCGTCGCCGAGAATAGTAGCGATTGCCGTTTTCGCGGCAATTTCTCAACGATCTTCCGGACGTCGTGGATGAAGCCCATATCGAGCATCCGATCGGCTTCGTCGAGCACCAAGGTCGATGCCTTATCCAGCAGCAGATGCCCCTGCCCCATGAGATCGAGCAACCGGCCCGGTGTCGCGATCAGGACGTCGACACCGCGCCGCAGCGCCTTGACCTGGGGCATCTGCCCGACGCCGCCATAGATCACGGTATGGCGCAGTTCCAGGTTCCGCCCATAGGTTTTGAAACCATCGGCAATCTGAATTGCCAACTCGCGCGTCGGCGCGAGAACCAGGGCACGCGGCCGCCGCGGCTCGGCACGAGTCTTCGCCTCGGCAAGCTTCTGCAGGATTGGCAGCGCGAAAGCCGCCGTCTTTCCGGTGCCGGTCTGTGCCAACCCCATAAGATCACCTCCCTCGAGGAGGAGTGGGATTGCTTCCGCTTGAATAGGTGTCGGTACGCTGTAATTCTCGGATCGAAGCGCACGCAAAAGCGGCACGGCGAGGCCGAGCTCGGAGAAAGTCGTTTCACTCAATTTAAGTAGTTCCTTTTACGCCAGGCGGCGCAAGCTCCAATCTGGAGAGCGCCATGGTTTGGCTCGTTCGCCAACTTCCACGCGCAAATGGAACAGACGGGTTTTGAAAGAGATTAGCCTCGGGAATAGGCAACTGCGGGCATACCGCAATTGCTTCGCGCAGTCGCGAGAAATCATAGTGGCCTTCAAATGGCTGTTAACAGCCTAGGTGTCAAGATAATTTCGTCACTCCCAACGGGGCGTGGCGCAGCCACAATATTTGAACCGGACGTGCGTATTTGATAACGATGCTTGCAACTGGACTCGAAAGCCGCACAATTTGGCCGATTTAGGAGGCTGCAATGTCGCTCGAAATCCGACCCTTGGATGCCGCCCTCGGCGCGGAAGTTTCCGGTCTGAATCCATCCCAACCGCTGAATTCGCGGGATATCGACGCGATACGGGACTCATTTCTTGAGCAACACCTGCTTTGTTTCCGCAGCGCGCCCCTGCCGGCGCAGGATTTCTCCGCCCTTGCCCGTAATTTCGGGGATCCGCAGTTGCAATTGCAGCGCAAGAGCCGGCATGACGATGTACCGGAAGTTTCGGTACTCGACTCGACCTAC
>CAYLTU010000368.1:0-4824 GCA_964386465.1 uncultured Rhodospirillaceae bacterium | reverse complement strand
GAATTCGGCCGCTTCGTCTGTGCGGTCAAGTAACGGCCGGACATCAGTCCTCGCAATACTCCTGTATCGTGTCGTATAGCGATTTCGGGATGGTAATACCCTCGGTCGGCGTGATTTTGCGCGCCTCGTAGCGCCGGTCCGACGGCAGGCGCGTCCCTTCCTCCTGCAATATCTCGCTGAACAGCAGTTCGGCATGCGCCAAAGCGGCGGTGCTGTCGCCCGTACCGCCGAATCGCGCCGGGTCCATCGCGATCAGCAGTTCGCCGCCTTCCGACGGTCCGCCGTCGGTATTCTCATCCTCGGCCGACTCGATACCAAACTTGCATCCGGTGAGACCCACCGCCAGCAGTTCAACCATGAGGGCGATCGCCGCTCCCTTATGGCCACCGAATGGCAGCTGCGCGCCGGCCAGTCCCGCTTCAGGATCCGTCGTCGGTTTCCCTTCGGAATCGATCGCCCATCCTTCCGGAATGGAATGCCCGTCGCGCAGATGTATCTGTATCTCGCCGCGAGCAGACGCACTGGACGCCTGATCAAAAATCATCGGCGGTTTTCCCGGACGCGGCCAGCCAAAGGCCATCGGGTTGGTGCCGTATAGCTTCCGCATGCCGCCCGTATGGGCGACGAAGGAGCGGGAATTGACGAAGGCAAAGGCGACCAGCCCGTCCTCCGCCAGCGCATCGACATCGTACCAGAGCGCAGCGAAATGGCAGGCGTTCATGATCGGCATCGCGGCGATTCCTTGCGCGCGCGCCTTTTCGGCCAGGACGGGACGTCCCGCGGCCATCGCCGGCGCCGTATATCCATGATTTCCATCGACCCGGATCACGCCGGGCGCATCGTCGTGCAGGGTCGGCTTGACCTTGCCGTCAATCCGGCCGCTTCGCGAACTGGAGCAATATCCCGGCATGCGGAACAGACCGTGCGATTTGCACCCATCCCTTTCCGCCGATGTCATGACATCGGCAATGACGGTTGCATTCTCCTCGGAAATTCCGGAATTCGTGAGACCTCGCATCGCCGTGTCGCGGACCTCTTTTAGTGTCAGTCTGACGTCGCTCACCAGTTGTTCCTCTATTCGCGCAGTTTCAGGAAGGCTCTTTTCGGGTCCACCTCATCCGATGGCCAGGATAAATCATCGTTTTGTCCGGTAGACCCGTCAATTGCGTTGCGAAGGTATGATAGAGCTCGTTCGGATTCCCACCGGACGAGCGCTCACGAACCTATGAATAGTAGTTTATATCCCAGGCACAAAGATTGTTACGCATGATTGAGATTCGGCATATGCGATTTGCAACCCGGTTAGCGGCGGTCATTATCGTCGCGCTTGGCGTAACGGGGTTCGGCGGCGTGGAGGCCTTGTTCGCGCCGAAAGCTTCGCTTTGGGAGGAATGGACCGCTCACAAGACGAAATCCGTCAATGCCGTCGACCACCGCGCCTGGGACGGCTTCCTGGCAACCTATGTCAGCAGCCATACAGATGGCGTAAACCGGGTCGATTACGGCGCCGTCGACAGCGCCGGGAAATCGACATTGGATAGCTACATCGCCCGCATGACCGCGGTGCCGGTACGTGAGCTATCTCGCGCCGTACAATTGGCTTATTGGATCAACCTCTACAACGCGCTGACGGTGAAGGTCGTCCTATCGGCCTATCCCGTCGAGTCGATCCGAGACATCGATATTTCACCGGGCCTGCTCAGCGACGGGCCATGGGACAAAAAGCTTGTGGAGATCGGCGGCGAGGCGGTTAGCCTAAACGATATCGAGCACCGCATTCTGCGGCCGATCTGGCGCGACCCGCGCATCCACTACGCGGTGAACTGCGCTTCAATCAGTTGCCCGAATTTACAGAAGAAGGCGTTTACCGCGAAATCGGCGGAACGAATGCTCGACGCCGCGGCCCGCGCCTATATCAACGACCGGCGCGGCGTAAGGCGAGAGGACGAGCGGGTCGTCGTTTCGAGCATATACGCGTGGTTCACCGACGATTTTGGCGGCGACGTGGCGGGCGTCATCGCGCACCTGAAACAGTACGCAAACCCGGAGCTCATTTTGATCTTGGAAGCCGCTACCGAACTCGAAGACGCCTACGACTGGACGTTGAACAACGCCCGCTGAGGTCAGCGGTGCGCGCTGCCGAGGATCAGTTCGCCGTCCTCGTACCAATCGTCCAACTGCTCCCGATAGAATGCGACATACCCCTTTATTTCCACGACCTCGTCACAGGGCGTCTCGTAGCTCCACATGATATTTTCCAGCACCCTGCCGGCGACGGTCAGGGTCCAATAGGACGCATCGCCCTTGAACGGACAGTGGGTCGAATTGTCGGTTCGCTGAAAAAATTCCATCTTCACATCGGCCCGCGAGAAGTAATAGACCGGCTGGTGGTTCTGTTCGTGCATCAGCAGCGCGTTTCCGCTTTCGATAATGATTTGGCCGTTGACTTCGATACGGACGCTCTTGCCGGCCGGTTCGATATCGATCCGGTAGTCTGGGTTCTTCGCGTAGCCTGGCCCGCTATTTCCGCTTTGCGCCGCATCCGCCATCTCCGCGCCTCCCAGATTCCTATTTCATACTAAGGCGTAGTTTAGCTACTCACTTACCCAAGGCGAATAATTAGAGACCCCAGACAGTTCAATTTTTCGGGATCGCCGGCTCGACGCCAATGAAGCGGTTTCAGATCGGCGCCGCCTTGCCACGATGTCCGGCCGCAGCTTGACCCGACTTCGCAAGCGCCTATGCTTCGCGTGAATTTGAAATGACCGACCCGCGCAACGCCCAAGGAAACCAGCACCGATGCCCGTAGAGTCTGCTATCCATAACGAAATCACCGAGAGCAAGCCCGTCTTTACCGGCGACGGGGAATCGGTTTCCGTCCTGCGTCATGACTGGACAAGGAGCGAAATCGCCGCGCTCTTTGCGCTACCGTTCAACGATCTGATGTACCGGGCGCAGACGGTGCATCGGCACCATTTCGATCCCAACCGGGTTCAGATATCGACCTTGTTGAGCGTCAAGACCGGTGGTTGCTCGGAAGATTGCGCCTATTGCCCGCAAAGCGCGCACCACGACACGGGCGTGAAAGCGGAAAAGTTAATGGCCGTGCAGGCGGTCCTCGCCGAAGCGCGGCACGCGCGTGATGGGGGGGCCACCCGCTATTGCATGGGCGCGGCCTGGCGCAGCCCAAAAGACCGGGACCTCGATGCGATTTGCGAGATGATCGAGGGCGTCCGCGATCTCGGTATGGAGACCTGTGTCACGCTCGGCATGCTGACCGAAGCGCAAACGGTGCAATTGCGCGACGCCGGGCTCGATTACTACAACCACAACATCGATACGTCGGAAGAATATTACGGCGAGATCGTTACCACACGGACCTATCAGGACCGGCTCGACACTTTGGCGAGCGTCCGTGATGCGGGCATCAATATCTGCAGCGGCGGCATTGTCGGCATGGGCGAAGCGCGCGACGACCGGGTCGGCATGCTGCGGACCCTGGCCAACCTGCCCAAACACCCGGAAAGCGTGCCGATCAACATGTTGGTCCAGGTGGAAGGCACGCCGGTCGACGGCGAAGCGGCGCTCGATCCGTTAGAATTCGTGCGAACCATCGCCGTGGCGCGTTTGTTGATGCCCGAATCCATGGTCAGACTTTCAGCGGGCCGTGAAATGATGACCGACGAGGTCCAGGCGCTTTGCTTCCTGGCCGGCGCCAACTCGGTTTTCGTTGGACCCAAGCTGTTGACGACCGACAACCCGGAGCGGGACAAAGACGAAGCATTGTTCGACCGGCTTGGTATCAAACCGATGCCGATCTAACGCGCCGGAGACTTAATCTCAGGAAGCATCGTCTATCCTATGCCCCCCTTCTCGGCCGGCGGGCCTGAGTTCGTCTCCTTGACGGACTTCATGCAGGCCGTTTCCGGTGAATGGCCCCTCCGCCGCTCGGAATCGTAAATCCGCGCAAGCCGCGCCGGCGAAATGCCAAGATAATACAATGCGTGAATCTTCAACCAGCCATAGACGATGGCGACAGGATGCCGTCCCGCGAAACGCCGCGACGAGGTCATCAGCGGCGGTTCGCCGAGGCAAACGGTTTCGCCGAAACTCTCCATACGGCGCACCAGATCGAAATCCTCCATCAGCGCGATGGGACGAATACCGCCGATGGCATCGAAGGCGCTGCGCCGCACGAAGATGCCCGAATCGCCGTAATAGACCCCATGCGACCTGATCCAGGCGTAGAAACCGTTGAGCCATCGGCTGAACTTGTCCGCCCCGTCGAAAATCAGACGGTGGTTCCCGCCCACCGCCTCGGGACGAGTTTCGAGTATCGATGCGATCCGGCGTATGCCCCCTTTTGGAAACCGGCAATCCGCATGCAGAAACAGCAACGCATCGCCCGCCGCCACCGCCGCTCCCGCATGCAGTTGCAGGCCCCTACCCGGCGGCGACATGATGCAATGGACGCCGCGCGCTTCGGCGACCGGCACCGTATCGTCTTTGCTGCCACCGTCCACGATGACGATCTCGCATGGTTCGCGCGCCAGATTGCCGATGAGCCGATCGAGGTTATCGGCCTCGTTCAAGGTGGGAATGATCACCGAAACCGTCATTCAAGCGCCAAGCCCGTTCGTTCAACAGATAAGACGCGATAGTATAGGTTCCGTCCTTCCGCGGTTAAATTTTCAGTGAACACTATCGATCCAACCAAAAATCCCTGGCAGTCGCGCATCGGAATCCTGCTCGGCGCACATGCGGTGGGCACGATGCACAGCGTCTCCGTGCTCGCGCTTGCGCCGGTCATGCGGCCTGATCTTG
>CAYLTU010000367.1:0-4832 GCA_964386465.1 uncultured Rhodospirillaceae bacterium | reverse complement strand
CCGACTACGGCGCCTTCGTCGATCTCGGCGGCGTCGACGGTTTGCTGCACGTCACGGATATCGCGTGGCGGCGCATCAACCATCCGACCGAAGCGCTGCAGATCGGCCAGACCCTGAAGGTTCAGGTCATCCGCTTCAATCCGGAAACCCAGCGCATCAGCCTTGGCATGAAACAGCTTGAAGCCGATCCCTGGGAAGGCGTCGAGGCGAAGTACCCGATCGGCACGCGCTTCACCGGCCGGGTCACGAACATCACCGATTACGGCGCCTTCGTGGAGCTGGAGCCCGGCGTCGAAGGATTGGTCCATGTGTCGGAGATGAGCTGGACCAAGAAGAACGTCCATCCGGGCAAGATCGTCTCGACCAGTCAGGCCGTCGAAGTGATGGTCCTCGATGTCGACCCGAACAAGCGCCGGATCAGTTTGGGCCTCAAGCAGACCATGGCCAATCCGTGGGAGGATTTCGTCGAGAAGTTCCCGGTCGACACCGAAGTCGAGGGCGAGGTCAAGAACATCACCGAGTTCGGCATCTTCATCGGCTTGGCCAACGAGATCGACGGCATGGTTCATATGTCCGATATCGATTGGCAAAAGTCGGGCGAGGAAGCGATCCAGTCCTACACGAAAGGCGATATGGTCAAGGCGAAGATCCTCGAGGTCGACGTCGAGAAAGAGCGTATCAGCCTCGGCATCAAACAGCTTTCGGACGATCCGTTCGCCGGTAGTGCCGAATCGATCAAGAAGGGCGCCATCGTCACCTGCACGATCACCAAGATCGTCGACAACGGCATAGAGGTGACCGTGAACGATGTCATGTCCGGTTTCATTCGCAAGGCGGACTTGTCGCGCGACCGGTCCGAGCAACGCCCGGATCGTTTCGCCGTCGGAGAGAAGGTCGACGCCCGCGTCACCATGGTCGACAAGTCGGGACGCAAGCTGAACCTGTCGATAAAAGCCAAGGAGATCCAGGAAGAGAAACAGGCGATGAAGGACTATGGCAGTTCCGACTCCGGCGCCTCTCTCGGCGATATTCTCGGCGCCGCGCTGCAGTCAAAACGGGAAGCGGAAGAGACCGATTCCACGGAAGATGACGACAGCGAATCCTGATCGTATCGATGCGAAGAAACCGGCGTCTTCGGGCGCCGGGTTTTTTTTGTCGCAATAAACGAAGAAAACCCTTTAAATTACAGGACTTGTCGCTTGACGGGCGACGATTGCTTTGGCACGTTCACAACACGTAAGGTTAAGGCTTTACGCCGAACAGGGAATGAAACCGAGACCGGTTCGATTTTCATAAGAGGCCGGCAAATCGATAAAGGAATATGTCGCGATGACCAAGTCGGAACTGATCTCGCGCATTGCCGAATTGAATCCGCATCTCTACCAGCGGGACGTGGAGCGCATTGTCTCCACTATATTCGAAGAAATCTCCGCCGCGCTTGAGCGTGGCGATCGGGTGGAACTTCGGGGGTTTGGGGCATTTTCGGTCAAGTCGCGGGATTCGCGGGTTGGCCGCAATCCGAGGACCGGCGAATCCGTCGAGGTCGATGCAAAGACGGTGCCGTTCTTCAAAACAGGCAAGCAATTGCGCGAGCTGATCAACGGTTCATGAAGTTCGTCTATTGGGCATTCGCGGCAATCATGATCGCTGCCGCGGTGCTGTTCGCCCTGAGTAACAAGAGCCCGATCGAAGTCGGAATATGGCCGCTGCCGTATCTCTCGATTCCGGCATATGTAGTCGTGCTCGGGGCATTTGCGATTGGTTTCCTGAGCGGCGGGTTCATGTTCTGGCTGCGTGCGATCGGCGCGAAGGCCCGCGAAAAGCGGACCGGACGGCGGGCCGAACGGTTGCAGCGGGAGCTCGACGGTCTGCAGACGCGCGGTAGTGCGCAGGACGCGAAAGAGGGTACGGGCACTTCCGTCATCCCGGCTACAGCGCATTCCAATCCGCTGCAAAATCAATCGGGCGCCGGCTGAAAACGCAGCCTTTGTAGTACCTATCCATCCCGCAAGGAGCGGTGTAGAAAGGGCGTCGACCGCAAGGCCGATGCCTTTGGAGGACGCATGAAGAAGCCAACCGACCGGATCTTCGTCGCGCTGGATACGACGGATGTCGAAGAGGCGCGAACGCTTGCGCGACGCCTCAAAGGGTCTGTCGGTGGCGCGAAGCTTGGATTGGAATTTTTCACGGCAAACGGGGCCGGCGGCGTTCGCGCGATCGGCAAGGCCGGCTTGCCGTTGTTTCTCGATCTCAAATTTCACGACATTCCCAATACCGTCGCCGGCGCGGTGCGCGCGGCGGTCAAGCTGCGACCTCGGATCATGACGATCCATGCCGGTGGCGGTTCGGAGATGATGCGCGCGGCGGCGGAGTCCGCCACAGAGGCCGCGAAGGAACAGAACGTCAAACGCCCGCTGATCGTCGGTGTGACGGTGCTGACCAGTCTCGACGCCGGCGATCTGGCGGCGGTCGGACAGAACGGCCCGCCGGCGGATCAGGTCGTCCGCCTCGCGCTGTTGGCGAAAGAAAGCGGTCTCGACGGTGTCGTCTGTTCGCCGAAAGAAGCGGCAACGGTGCGGAAGATTTGCGGACCGGACTTCAAACTGGTCGTACCCGGTATCCGGCCCAGCCTAAGCCTGTCGGGCGACCAAAAACGCACGTCCGGACCGGCCGATGCGGTGAACGCCGGTGCCGATTATCTGGTGATCGGCCGTCCGATTACCCGCGCGCCGGATCCGGCCGCCGCCGCGCGCGCAATGGCGGCGGCCCTCAACTGACGATTTCGAGAATGGCGGTAGCTGCGAAAATTTGCGGGATCAACGATCCCGTGGCGATGCGAACGGCGGTCGATGCCGGCGCCGCATATGTTGGTCTGAATTTCTACACCCCTAGCCCACGCTATGTGACGCCGGCGCAGGCAGCCGCCCTGGCGGCGTTGGTTCCTGAAGGGGTTACACGGGTCGGATTGTTCGTGGACCCGACGGATGCGGAGATTGATGCGGTCCTTGCCGAAACATCGCTAGAACTGGTGCAACTGCATGGTCACGAGTCGGTTGCGCGCGTGGCCGAACTGAAGGCGCGCACCGGAGTGAGGGCAATGAAGGCGATCTCGGTCGCCGATGAAACCGATATCGCGCGCGCGGACGGTTATCTCGATGTTGCCGATTGGCTGATATTCGATGCTAAACCGCCGAAGGACATGGCCAACGCGCTACCCGGCGGCAACGCGCTCAGTTTCGAATGGCGACTGCTCGGCGGTCGGACATGGGCGGTACCATGGATGCTGGCTGGCGGTCTCAACGCCGGGAATGTCGGTGACGCCGTTCGCCTGTCGGGCGCATCGGTCGTCGATACGTCATCCGGAGTGGAAGACGAACAGGGCAAGAAGAACCCGGAAAAGATCCGAGCGTTCCTCGCAGCTGTATCAAGCTTGTGAGTTCACCGGATAATCCGGTACAAGGCGTTTTACGCGGTGTATTAATAGCGCCGCCGAAGTGCGCGGAGTGACGATGGAACAGGTCAATACCTTTCGCGGAGGACCGGACGAGGCAGGCCATTTTGGTCTGTTCGGCGGGCGTTTCGTTGCCGAAACACTGATGCCGCTGATTTTGGCTGTCGAGAAGGCCTATGACGCCGCGTGCAACGACCCCTCCTTTCAGGTGGAACTGGACGACTATCTGAAGAATTACGGTGGCCGGCCCAGCCCGCTCTACCTCGCGCGGCGTCTGACAGAGCATTTCGGCGGCGCCAAGATCTACTTCAAGCGCGATGAGTTGAACCATACCGGCTCGCACAAGATCAACAACACGATGGGCCAGATCCTGCTCGCCAGGCGCATGAAGAAGACCCGGATCATCGCCGAAACCGGCGCCGGCCAGCACGGCGTGGCGACGGCGACGGTCTGCGCGCTGTTCGACCTGCCCTGCGTTGTCTATATGGGCGCCACCGATATCGAACGGCAGCAGCCGAACGTCTTCCGCATGAAATTGCTCGGCGCCGAGGTGATTCCCGTGACAAGCGGCACCGGCACACTGAAGGACGCGATGAACGAGGCTCTTCGCGACTGGGTCGCCAATGTCGAGTCGACCTTCTACATCATCGGCACTGCCGCGGGCCCCCACCCTTATCCGGCCATGGTCCGCAACTTCCAATCCGTCATCGGCGACGAAGTTCGCGAACAGATGCAGGAGGCGGAAGGCCGCCTGCCGGACTCCTTGGTCGCCTGTATCGGCGGCGGATCGAACGCGATCGGCCTGTTCCATCCGTTCCTCGACGACCCATCGGTACGGATGTTCGGCGTCGAAGCGGCCGGCCACGGCATCGACACCGATGCACATGCGGCGTCCCTGACAGGCGGTCGTCCCGGGGTCCTGCACGGCAATCGGACCTATCTGCTTCAGAACGGCGACGGGCAAATTCTCGACGCCCATTCCATTTCCGCCGGGCTCGATTATCCCGGCATCGGTCCGGAGCATTCCTGGCTGCATGAATCCGGCCGCGTGAACTATGTTTCGGCGACAGATACCGAAGCGCTCGAAGCGTTCCAGATGTGCAGCCGCATGGAGGGCATCATCCCCGCGCTCGAACCGTCGCACGCGCTGGCCTACGTGTCGAAGATCGCCGGCGACCTGCCGAAGGATCACATCATCTGCATGAATATGTGCGGCCGCGGGGACAAGGACATCTTCACGGTCGCCGACGCACTGGGAACGACGATATGACGGCGGTGGCGGATTCCGGACGGATCGCAAAACGGTTCGCGGCACTGAAGGCGGCGGGACGCGGCGGCTTCGTTACGTTTCTAACCGCGGGCGACCCGGATCACGACACGT
>CAYLTU010000366.1:0-4833 GCA_964386465.1 uncultured Rhodospirillaceae bacterium | reverse complement strand
GATGCACGCCTCGAAGACGGCAGCCGCGTCAACATCATCATCCCGCCACTGGCGATTGACGGCGCATCGATCTCGATCCGGAAGTTCGCGAAGAAAAGCATCACCTTGGACATCATGGCCAAGCAGAAGAATATCTCCGATCCGATGGCCACGGTGTTCAAGATCGCGGCTCGATGCAAACTGAATATTCTGATCTCAGGCGGTACCGGGTCGGGTAAGACCACCTTGCTGAACGCCTTCAGCCGCATGATCGAACCGGGCGAACGGGTCGTGACCATCGAGGACGCGGCGGAGCTGCAATTGCAACAGCCGCATGTGGTCCGGCTTGAAACGCGGCCGGCCAATCTGGAAGGCGACGGCGAGGTTACGATCCGCGATCTGGTCAAGAACGCGCTGCGGATGCGTCCGGACCGTATTATCCTCGGTGAGTGCCGCGGATCGGAAGCGGTCGATATGCTGCAGGCCATGAACACCGGCCATGAGGGTTCGATGTCGACGATCCACGCCAACCGGCCGCGTGAGGCGCTGACGCGGCTGGAGAACATGTTCGGCATGGCCGGGATGAACATGCCGCTCGGCGCGGTGCGCACGCAGATCGCCTCGGCCATCGACCTGATCGTCCAGGTCAGCCGCATGCGCGACGGCATGCGGCGGATTACCCATGTCGCCGAAGTCGTCGGTATCGAAGGCGAAATCATCACGACCCAGGATCTGTTTACCTATGAATTCGAGGGAGAGGACCGTGACGGTATGCTGCTGGGCAGCTTCCGGTCATCTGGTTTGCGTCCGCAATTCGCGGAGAAAGCGGCTTATTTCGGTCTCGATCGTCCGCTCATCGAGGCGGTATGACGGCGCTGCTTGAAATCATCGGGGAAGACTGGCGCGCCGCTGCCGTCGTCGGCTCCGCGATTCTGTCGGTGTGCCTTTTCATCTTCCTGATCGCATCGGTCACCAACCGGGCGCGCAGGCATCGCGAACGCCGTATCGATCGCGCCACCGCGGGGGCGATCCAGTCGGCCGGCCCGTCCATCGCGACTCTTCGCCGCCAGGACTCGTCCAGTTCGATCGACCGCCTCGCCTTCCGGTTTCTACCCCGGCCGCAGAACCTTCGTCTCCGCCTCGAGATGACTGGCTTGCCAATCAGGCTCGGCCACTATGTATTGGTCATGGCGATCATCGCCATCGCGGAAGGCGTTTCGGCGGTAAGTTTCCTTGGACTGCCGGCGGCGGTGGCCGCGTTGCTAGGTATCGCGTCCGGGGTCGCCATTCCGCACATGCTTGTCAACGCGTTGGTCAAGCGGCGTCAGGCGCGGTTCACCGCCGAATTCCCCGAAGGGATCGACGTCATCGTCCGCGGCCTTCGCGCGGGTCTACCGGTTTCCGAGTCGATCATCGCCGTGGGCCGTGAGTTGAGCGGGCCGGTAAGCGATACTTTTGCCGACATCTCCGAACGGCTCAGCTTCGGCGATCCGGTTGAAAAGGCGGTGATGGACGCCGGCGTCAAGATCGATACGCCGGAGATCAAATTCTTCGGCATCAGCCTTTCAATTCAGCGCGAGACGGGTGGCAATCTGGCCGAGACGCTGTCGAACCTGTCGGACATTCTCCGCCGGCGCCGGCAAATGAAACTGAAGATCAAGGCGCTGTCGTCGGAGGCGCGGGCGAGTGCCTATATCCTCGGCTGCTTGCCTTTCGTGATGTTCACGCTGCTCTATCTCGTCAACAACGATTACATCATGAAGCTGTTCAACGATCCGCGAGGCGTTGCGCTGGTCGTCGGTGGCCTGATCATGATGATGTGCGGCGGATTCGTGATGTTCCGCATGGTGAGGTTCGAGATATGAATTTCGAACAACTCCTTGAGAATGCTCCAGTCGACGGGACGCACATCGCGCTGGTCGCGGCGGCGGCGGCGTTCTTGGCTGTCCTTACCGTTTGGCGCGCGATGCTTGAACGGTCGCCGGTACAGCGCCGGATCGGCGCCTTGGCTGGCCGGCGGGAGGCGCTGAAGCGCGACCTGACCGCTTCCAAGCACCGTGCGCCGCAGGTGTCTCGCAGCGTCGGATTCGCAAAGCGTACCGTGGAGAAACTGAAGCTAATGCGCGGTCAGACGGCGTCGCAAGCGGCCAAGAAGCTGGTTCGGGCGGGGTTTCGCTCGAACGACGCGGTCGCCGTCTATTTGTTCGCGAAGCTCTGTTTGCCGATAACCTGCGGAGTGGGCGCTGTATTCGCCCTCTATGTTCTCGATATCCTTTCGTTGCAGGACAATATGAAACTGGTGGCCGCTTGCGGCGCCGTCATGGTCGGTTTCTATCTCCCAGAGGTCTTCATCAAGAATGTCACGCAACGCCGCCAGGAGGCGCTGATCAAGGCGCTGCCCGATATGCTCGATCTGATGGTGATATGTACCGAAGCCGGGTCCAGCCTAGACGCGACTTTGGCCCGGGTCGCGAACGAGATCCGCCATTCCTCGCAGGAAATGGCGGATGAAGTCGAACTCACCGGCATCGAACTCGGGTTCCTGCCGGATCGCCGGCAGGCGCTGGAGAACTTTTGCGAGCGGACCGGTATCAAGCACATCGATTCGCTGGTCAGTACGCTGATTCAGACCGAAAAGTATGGTACGCCTTTGGCTCAGTCGCTGCGTGTCCTGGCGCGGGAACTGCGTGACGAACGCCTGATGTTGGCGGAAGCGAAAGCCGCGCGTTTGCCGGCGACCCTCATGGTGCCGATGGTGATATTCATCCTGCCGGTCCTGTTCATCGTGCTTATCGGTCCCGGCGCGCTCAGTATCCTAGACGGTTTCCGTAACCTTTAAACCGTTGGCCAGTGATCGGGAACCCGCTCGGCTTCCTGATTGCCGGGCCAGGGCGGCATGGTCGCGATGACGAAGCAGAGCGGCGCTTTCCCGGTATTGCGGAACTGGAAATGCGCGCCGGTCGGAATAGTGACACTGGTCCCCGCCGAAACCGAAACCGTCTCTTCTTTGCCGTTCAGAGCCCGCCAGACCTCCCCCGCGCCGGACAGGAAATACCAGATTTCCTCGATCGATTTGTGCCGAACCGCCAGGGAAACGCCGCCCGACGGTAACGTGCAATGTGCGGCGCTGGCCCGCGATACCTCGCCGAGCAGGCGAATTTCCGAGCCGTCAGGTGCGATCGCATCGACCGCATCGCCCAGTATTTTGGTGTCGAATGGCATGGCGTTGACTCCGCAATTGAGGTTGTTCCGGCGCGTGGTATGAACGAACTCTAGTCTGCATGAAGAGGAGTGATCCGAGCATGTCTGAAGTCAATACATTGTCCGCCATCGAAGTCATCCCGACTGGAAAGGCGCTCGGCGCCGAGGTGCGCGGGATCGATTTCGCGAAACCGGTGCCGGACGAGGTGCGCGACGAATTGGAGAAAATCTGGGCCGATCATCTCGTGCTGCTGTTCCGCGGGTTGAAGCTGGATGACGACCAATTGCTGGCGACGGCGGGACTATTCGGCGGCACCCAGGCGGCCAAATCGCGCGATTTCTTTCTTCAGGCGGGCGTCAAACCGGGCGAGAACGACCGCGTGCAGAAGAAACCGGCGATCACGATCATTTCCAACGTCGATGCGTCGGGGAAAGCCGGCGCGCCGTCCGAGGTTGGCGGCAGCCTCGGCCTGAAATGGCATTCCGACAATTCCTATGTCGACGTGCCGCCGAACGGCAGCCTGCTTCATGCCCATGTCGTGCCGGGTAAAGGTGGCGGTGGCGCGACCGCCTAAAACAATCAATACCTCGCCTATGAGAACCTCTCCGACGAGCTCAAGACGGCGATCGAGGGCAAGCATTGCGTTCAGGACGACCACCGTGATACCGCCGCGAAGCTCCGGCCGACAAAGAAGCCGCCGCAGAAGCGGGAAGACATCACCGGTGCGATCCACCCGCTGGTACGCATCCACCCTGTTACCGGAAAACGGGCGCTTATTCTCGGCCGGCACTACGAATGGCCGTCGAGCTATATCGTCGAACTCGACGACGCGGAAAGCGAAGCGTTACTCGCCAGATTGTGGGACGCGGCGACGCGGGACAGCTTGAAATGGACACATGACGACTGGCGGACAGGCGACCTGTTGATGTGGGATAATCGCTGCACCATGCACGCGCGTTCACTGGTGGATCACAGCCAAGCCCGCGTTTTGCATCGGACGTTGATCAAGGGAGACCCGATCATTTCGGCCTGGGATCGGTCACATGCGGCCGCTCGATAGCGAAGTTCGTATGCGTTAATCGCCAGTTTGGTGGAATCGCGGTGACTCGAACCAATTTTTACGCGAGTCGTTGTAAAATTGAATCGACTGTGACATGTATCACAGGGCGGCAGCCACTACTCTGGCATCTTTGCCTTGTCGAAAGGTCAATTTTGCTGATGGGGCACCAGCAATGGCAACCGCAGAGCATTCGTCATCGGACGTGCCGTTTGACGCGGCGTCATGTTGACAATGTTTCCCAATAGCATGTGGACCAAACGAAGAGGCGAAATTGAGGTTGGCCAAAGGTCCCGTGGAAGGGTGACGCGCGATGACCGAATTGCATAAAATTTTGTGCGTCGACGACAACGTCGATATTCTGACGATCACGAAATTCACGCTCGAGTCGATGGGCGGCTTTACCGTGATGATCTGCGAGACGGCGAAAGAGGCGCTGGAGAGGGCGGACGCGTTCGATCCCGATCTTTTCGTTCTCGACGTAATGATGCCGGAAATCGACGGGCCGACACTGTTCCGGAAACTTCGCGCGCTGCCGCGGTGGCAATCGACGCCGATCATGTTTATGACCGCCAAGTGCCAGGCCCATGAAATC
>CAYLTU010000365.1:0-4836 GCA_964386465.1 uncultured Rhodospirillaceae bacterium | reverse complement strand
CCGGTATCTACATCGATTAACCAGATATTTTTATCCGTAGTTAAAATTAAATTACTGTCGTCCGGGCTGACAAAAAGCCCCGAAAATTTTTCTTTAAACGCCTTGAGGCCGAAGTTGGTTACAATGCGACCAAGTGCTCGTTTTTTAGAGATATCCCAAAGCATTACCGAATGATCTTGCCCGTATGTAACAAGCATTTTACTGTTAGGACTGATCGAAATATCGGTGATCTCACTACCGTGGCGTATTTGTTCTGATTTTCTTTTTTTGCTCTTCAAGTCCCAAACGGAAATATCACCACTCACTGTTGCGACAATTAGCGAGCCGTTATCTCGTGAGAATTCTATGCTTCTTACCGCTTCATCAGTATCGAACTCCAAGTATTTTTCAAGAGATGTTTTGCCAATCCCATATATTTTTGCATTACCGTCAGAGAAGGAAAATGCTCCCCATCGCCCGTTGTCACTTATGGCCGCGTCATATCCTCGTGAAGTAGTCTTTTTGCTATGGATTACGGTGCCAGATATTGTATTCCAGACAATCTCTACACCAGGAAACCTTGAGCTACCCGGTGTCGCCGCGAATACGAACTTACCATTCGAACTTACGTCCAGCGCCATGATTGGTCTATCGGTTTTGAACTTAAGTGTTTTTAGAAGATTCCAATTTCCAATTGTCCATAGCGATACTTCGCCGTTATCATGCCCCATGGCAAGAATATTTTTGGCATGTCCAATCGCTATTGATTGTGGCTTTGATGATATCGGTAATTTCATCCAGTTCTTTTTGATAGGCCAGTCAGTTGTCCATACAAAGTGGGCGTCGTGCGCTATGAAATATTTACCGTCCGGAGAGTAAACCACACCATCTAAAGAACTGACTCCTGGAATAAGGTACTCCTCAATCATTCTCCCGGTCTGTAGGTCCCACACCAAAATACGATCCTCGCCATCGCCGCCTATCGTGGCGAGAATGTTTTCATTCGGATGGAATGCAACAGCACTGGAAAGTAGAGGTTGGGCTCCAGTACCGATTATATCTATGTGGCCGTGAATAATTTTCTTTAAACGAGGGTTTTTCTGTAACGCAAGGTACAATGCCGATGTCGATTCGAACGTCGTGCGACGGTTGCTCGCTTCCACGGCGAGAAGTAAGGCAAGATCGTATCTCTCTTCGGCCGCAGAGATCGCCCGCCCTGAAAGCCAGCGCGATTGCATTACGAGCGATTGTTTCTCGGCTACATCGCGCTGGTTTTCCGCCTCTAACTGTCGTTGTTTAGCAACGTCGCTCTGTTCCAACCCGAACCAACCAAACGCGGCAGCGATCGCCCCCAGGACCAACGCGATCAGAGCACCGATTCGTGTCCTGCGGGTGAGTCTTTTTGCCGATAGCTCGCGGTCGGTGGCGGCTTGCGCTTCAAGCAGACGCCGTTCCGAAATTTGTTCCAGCCGTTCCGTCTCCGCTGCCTGATCAGCGTCGCGACGGCGCTGTTCTGCTTGTATTTCCGCGTCTCGTAACGCGACGCATGCGTCGAAATATTCGCGGTCTTCGGCCGTAAAAACGAACCGCCGCTGGTTCGTTAACTTTTCCGCGTCGTCCAGGCGGCCGCCGCGATGGATCAACAGCTGCTCTTCCCGCCCGGATTCAACCCAATCCTGAGCCGCTCGATGGATACTATCCCGCAAATGAATTTTGGTGCGATCCTCGTCGAGCCATCCTTTTAACCTGTCCCAGACCCGAAACAGCGCTTCATGTCCAACTTCGAGGAATAGGTCGTCGGCACTGCCACTCGATACCAGCAAGCGCGCCTTTACAAATCGTTCAAGCAGCTCGTACGCCCGTTTTGGCAAATCACTCCAACGCACTACTCTTCTTGCATATTGTCCTTCTTCGTTTATTCGCACCATCGAGATGAGTGCGTCGCGAAGGTCTGTTTCCTCTGGTTTGGTAAGCGGTTTCGCCGAGAGTACGGCATTTGCCGCGCGCGCGATCGAGCCGTTGATTCCGCCCAAATCGTCTTTGTATTCCCTAATTGTCAGAACGCCGTCCGCGCCGTAGTTTTCCCAAAGCTCGCGAAGCGTAAATGCGAGCAGAGGAAGCGCGTCGTCGGTTTCTGTGTCGTCGACAATCGCCTGCACCAGACCGGGTTCGAGTTCGACTCCCGCAATTTCGGCAGGCCCCTGGACAACCTGCACCAATCCCTCCGCCGACAAGAGACCGACGGGAATGCCTTCAAATTGCATCTCTCTGAGGGTTGAACGGCGCTGAAAATCAGCAAGGAAATCGGAACGCAATGTTACAACAGCCATCAATCCGGCGTCGGGCGCTTCCAATGCTGCCCGCAGATAATCTAGAAGCCGATTTTCTTGTTTATCGGTCTCGTGTCCCAGGAGTTCCTCGAACTGGTCGATAACAAGCAACACCGTGGCTTCGCTTCTTTCGGCCGCCACGCGTATTTCTTCAGCCAAGCCGTTAAGGGCGCCTCCGCATGATTCCGGGCCGGCCGCATCCTCGAGTAGTTCGTCTTGGATAGATTTCCAATCGCGCTGTACATCGTAACGCGCCAACGTGCCCGCTAATGCCGTCGCAAGCCGCTTCGACGGACTCTGCATCGGCCGAAATGGCGGCACGACAATCCAGTTTTCGGTATCTTGCTGCAATCTCGGTAATATTCCAGCACGTACCAGTGAGGACTTTCCGCTTCCCGAAGCACCCAGAACCACCGCGAGTCGCGCGCCGCCAAATCGATGCATTCGATTCAACGTGTCGATCCCCTCGCGAATCTCGGCTTCGCGGCCAAAGAAGATTGCTACGTCGGATTCCTGAAATGCCAAAAGGCCAGGATAAGGAGGCCGACTTCCGTCCCAGTCGAACATATCCGCAGGGTCAAGGCCCGCCTCCTCCAATCCACGCAACAATCGCTGATACGCCGTTTCGGGGTCGACCGTCAGATCGAGTATCTGAAGATCATTTAGGATCGGTTTAGGATGGAATTCGCCGATTTTTACAGGAAACACATGCTTTCCGAGCGACCGGGCATGCGTAATTTCCGCAAAACACCAATCAGAGGACATTGAATGTTCACTACACAAAACGATCAATGCTCGACAGGCGCGAAGCCTCTGATAAAGCTCCTGCTCCCAATTTCGGCCTGGTGGAATTCCGAGCTCCGGATCAAAATCAAGGAATACGGAACGATGCCCTTGGGATTGAAGCCAGCTCACCAATTCGGAGCAAACTGTTTTGTCTTCACTGCTATGGCTGATAAAGATCGCGCTCATCTGGATTTTTAGGCAGTTATTTCATTTAATATTCAGCTTGCTATCGAGTCCGGTCAGCTAATCAAATATCTCAATCTTAACTATATCAGATTTATCGAATTGAGAAATCTAATCCCAGCCTATTTACTCAGTTCGGTTAAATTCCGTAGTTCCGCGCTGCCGCAAAAGCAGAAAATAAAACGACCCATGATGTACTGGCTTTAGATTGTCGAATTATTTGTAGGCATCTTCATTTTTGATGCGCATTCAGATCGAAAATTTTTATATTATCAAAAAAACGAAATCAAGGAATTATCCAATTCCAAGAATTTGTACCATGAAAATTTTCGAAATTCTTGCACTACCTTATCTTTCCAAATCGTTGGATTAGATTACGGAGCGACGATTACGTCCGCTTCAAGCAATTGCAATTAGCCAATGTCAGCAGACCTTAGGATCAAGAGTAGGTTCGTACCCTGTATTAAAATCTCAGCGCCCGCGCCACCGTTCGCCGATGTTCCAGCGACGTGCCGAGCCGCATGCTCCAGGCCGCAGCGCGGCGGTACCAGAGCTGCTGGTCGAATTCCTTGACCTGGGCGTAGCCGCCGTGGATCTGGTTGGCCTCGTGGATGACCCTTTGGCAGCGCTCGTTGGTGAATGATTTAGCGGCCGCGACCGGCAGGGCCGGATCAAGGCCTTCGGCGATGTGCCAGGCGGCCTCGCGGGTCAGCAGCTCGGCACCGTCGACCCAGGTGATCATGTCGGCGCAGAGATGCTGGATCGCCTGGAACGAACCGATGGGATGGCCGAAGGCGACCCGTTCCTTGGCGTAGTCGAAGGCGCGTTCCGCGGAATGACGGGCGGCGCCGACGATCAGCGCGCAGTTCAATACGACCGCGCGCTGCAACATCGGCTCGGCCAGTTCCCATCCGGCGTCGGCTCGGCCTACCAGCGCGTCGCCGTCGACATGGACGTCTTCGAAGACGACCTCGGATTGGAAGTCGCCGCCGAGCGCGCGCTGCGCCGTCGAAGACAGCCCCTCCGACTTCGTATCGACGAGCAGCAGGGTCATGCCGCCCCCGGGACCATCGGACGGATCGGTCCGCGCCGCAACGAGGCAGAAATCGGCCTGATCGAACGCCTCGACGAAACGCTTGCGTCCATTTAGCCGCCAACCATTGCCGTCCGGGACGGCGCTCATCGCAACCGCCTCCGGTCCAACGCCGGGCAGACGTTCGTTCCAGGCCCAGGTCAACAAGCGCTCTCCCGCTGCCGCCTCGCCGAGCAGGCTTTCCTCCAACCGCCCGCCCTCGCCGCGCGCTACGGCATCGGCCAGGGTCAGGCTGGCGACGCTGTGCGGATGCAAAGGCACCGGCGCGAGCGCCCGGCCGGCTTCCTCGAACAGCAGGCAGAGCTGGGTAAACGGCGCCTCGCTGCCGCCATGGATCGCCGGCAGTGCGAGGCCGAGCCAGCCGAGTTCCGCGAGCTCTCGCCACATCTCCGCGTCCATGCTGTCGTCGCCATCCTCGACGCGGCGCACGCGGTCGGTGTCGCATTCCGCGTCGAAATATTGCCG
>CAYLTU010000364.1:0-4847 GCA_964386465.1 uncultured Rhodospirillaceae bacterium | reverse complement strand
CATCGAGAAGCATACGCCTCATTCTACCGACGTCAGTCGGTAGTGGTTAAATCCGGCAACAATATGGGAAAGAAAACGATGCAAAACAGATTGACCCTCTTTTTCGCCGCCCTCCTCGGAGTGGCTCTCGTTTGGCCCGCGTCCAGCTTTGCCGGTATCGGCAAGATCAAGACATTGCAGGGCGACGTTCAAATCGTCCGCGGCGGCAAGACGGTAAAGGCAAAACCCGGAGACGAATTGGAACAGGCGGACACGGTGAAGACGGGATCCGGCAGCCGTGTCGGTATCGTATTCGTCGATAAGACGCTTTTCTCGGCCGGACCGGAAAGTACGATCGAATTGACCCGGTTCCGGTTCAGCGCCAGCAAGCGGAAGCAGAATGTATTTCATTCGAAGCTGAAGCGCGGCACGCTTTCCGTCATTTCAGGGCGTATCGCCAAAAAGTATCCCGACGCCATGACGGTGCGGACACCGGCGACGATCCTCGGCGTGCGCGGTACGCGCTTCCTGGTTCGAGCCGGCGGCTGACCACACGCCATGTTCTTCTTTCGGAATGCGGCGGCGTTCCTCGCGCTGATATTTCTGGCCAGTTGCGCCCCCAAACCGGACCTCATCGTCCTGCTGCCGGATGAGGACGGGAAAGTCGGAAAAGTCGCGGTAGAGACGGACGGCGGCGGAACGGTGCTGCTGGACAAACCCTATGCGTCGGTCACGGTCGGCGGGAGCGGCAAACTGGAAACCGCCACCGTGTCCAAGGAAGAAGTCGGCAACCTGTTCGCCGATGCGCTGGCGGCGAAACCGGCGGGAACGGTCTTCTTCAACCTGTACTACAAGTCAGGAAGCCTGCAACTGACCACGGAATCGCAAGGCGTGCTGGAAAAACTCTTCAAGGATGTCGACGGCCGGCAGGCGGCCGAGGTCCAGGCCACGGGGTACGCTTATTTCGCCGGCGCCGGCGAAGGTGGCGACGGTCTCGCGCTGCAGCGCGCCAGGAAGGTCGCGGACGCCTTGATCTCCCGCGGTACAAGACGGGTCGTCGCGGCAAAGCTCGTCAAGGGGAGCGGCCAAAAACCGGCGTCGATACCGGCGGGACGGGTCCGGGTCATCGTCCGATGAGGCCTGTCTAGCCCGTCGCCCGATAGCGAAGATTCATGATCGTTATATCGTCCCACGGCGGGGCGTCGCCGACGAATTCCCCAATATTCTTGTACAGCCCTTCGACCGTTGACGTTGCCGACGCATCCTTTTCAATGGAGGTGAAATAGGCCGATATCCGGTCGAAGCCATACATTTCCTCGTCCATATCCATGGCTTCGGTGACACCGTCGGTGAAGACCAGCAGCGAGTCGCCGGGCGCGAGCTGAAACCGTTCCATCGGGTATTCGAAATCGTCGACCACGCAGATCGGAGGGCCGCCCACGCTTTCGAGCGTCAGCAACGTGCCGTCGGCGCGACGGAGATAGGGCGCATCGTGGCCGGCATTGCAGTACTCCATCTCGCCGCTTTCGATATCGATGATCCCGGCAAACGCGGTGACGAACAGGAAAGCCGGATTTTCCCGCATGATCTCCACGTTGGAGCCGTTGATCAAATCGTTGATCGAACCGGTATTGCGGAACGCCGCGTTTTTGCACAAGGCCTTGCTGAGGGCCATGAACAGGGCCGCCGGAACGCCCTTGCCGGAAACATCGCCGACAATGAAGAACATGCGGCGGTTATCGATCATGAATATATCGTACAGATCGCCGCCGACTTCCTTGGCCGGTTCGAGGAAGGCGAACGCGTCGATGCTTTCGGGCATTGCCTCGAACGCCTCGTGACCGGGCAGGATGCCCATCTGAATCTCCCGCGCGGCGGTCAGCTCGCCGGCCATCCGTGCGTTCTCGATCCGCTGGCGTCGCAGGTTGGCGTCGAGAACTTTCTTGTTCCATTCGGTCTCCAAATGACGGCTGAGGAACAGGGAACAAAAAACCATTACCGATGCCAAAACGGGATAGGACGGATCCAGCAACAGCCTGAATTCGGTGAAACCCCCGATCCCAGCGGCGATTGACACGACTGCGATCAGCGCCGCCAGGACCACGCCGGGGATCGGGCCGAACCGTGGCATAACCGCGATGAGCAGGACGCCCGCCATCAAAAACACGCCCAGTTCCGCAAGCGACATGTAACTCGGCCGAATGAGCCGGCTCCCGAGCAGGATGTTCTCGATCAGTTGGGCCTGCACTTCCACGCCATCCATGCGGGGCGAAATGGGCGTTGCCGGCGCGTCCGTCAGCCCGAGCCCGGTTACGCCGACCAATACGAGTTGGTTGGCAAACGTGTCAGGGGCAAGCTCGCCGGAGAGGACCCTGGTCGCTGAAATCCGCCGTTGCGGATGGCTGGGGGCGAAATGCAGATTGACGATCCCTTTCGGGTCGGCATCGAGGACCGCCTCCCCGGCGCGCACCGCGACAAAGCCATCGGCATCGCCGACGACCGTCAACCAGTTGGCGCCAAGCGCCACGCGTATCATCTCCAGCGCCATCGAGGGCACGATCTTACCGTTGACCGACATCACGATCGGCATGCGCCGGACCGTCCCGTCCGGGTCCGGCGGCCCGTTGAGATAACCATGCCCAAACGCCGCTTCGGAAATTTCCGGGACGTTGACCAGCTGGTGCGCGAATTGGGTCAGCTTGGCTCTGGGGTCGCTCCCTTCCACCTGTATCGACGTGCTGGTTACGGCGCGCGGCTTGGCGCCCGGCGGGACAAAGGGAAACGCGGCGCGACCGACCACGACCGGGAGATCGCGAATGGTTTGAGCGAATATCGCGTCATTGGTAGGCAGCCCCGACAGCGCCTTCTCGATATCGGTGGAGAGCAAGGGATAATGCTTCAAGAAGCTGTCAGGGGACATCCGATCCGGTTCGACGAGGATGATGTCGATGCCGACCGCAAGCGGCCCGAGCGCCGCGGTGCCTTGAATCAGCTGGGCCAGCAGCGTCCTGGGCCATGGCCACTGACCGAACTGCTCGAGGGTCGCTTCGTCGATATCGACGATCGTGACGGGAAATGATTCCACCGTCCGTGGCGCAAGACGCTGGTATGCGTCGAATATTGCGTTTTGGAACCGCCCACCTTCCTTGCCGCCGGCCAACGCGTGCAGGATCGCAAGAGCCAGAAGGACCACGGAAGCGAGCAGACGCCCACGATTGCGTATCGCCAGTCGGGTCAAGAACGATCCTGCGAGGGCGCCCTCGGACGAGCCGGCGTCTTGGATTTCAGGATCCGCCACGGTCAGATTTTCCAACTCCGCGTCTTTCGCCGCAGGCTAGTCTAGAGGATTCCCGCCGACGAGCGACACCGTTCTTTCACGGTGGAAGACAAGAAACGGCACACGGGGCTTCGCACCTCCTCCATGGCACCGCATTGAGCGGCCCGGCGCCGGATTTGGTGGGGCACCGTTTCACAGAATTGATTTAGGTCATACTCAAGAGCGTCTTTCAAATTCATTCTAGGCCAAGGGTCATTCTAGGGGTGACGGAATTCTGTTGTAACCGTTACCCGAAGATTCGGAGCATGGGGAAAGGCATGAAGACAACAGATCTCATTGCGTTCGCCTCCGACCCGGCATTCGCCGTTAGTGACGATATGCGGATCGTAGGGTGGAACGCGGGTGCGGAGAAACTGCTGGGTTACTCGGCGGTGGAAGCCGACAGTCAACGTTGCGGTGAAGTATTACAGGCGTTCTATCCCACGGGCGAACCGTTATGTTCAATGCTTTGCGAAGCCCGTTCCTGCATCGTCGTGGGCGAGAAATGGAATATCGGCGCCTGCAAACTCCGTCATAAGAACGGCCAGATGGTCACCGCCGGAATCAGTACGTTGGTCATACCCCCGGAGGCCAGAGAACCGGAGAGCGACGAAGCCGTGGCAGTCGTATTCATGCGCGAAGCCGGTTGGGTGGATCCCGAAATTGTCGGCACGCAACCGCTCAGGATCTTCACCCTGGGGCATTTCGGACTTGCTGTCGGAGGCCGGGGTCTGGATGTCGACAGTTGGAAGCGCAAACAGGCCGTCGTGGTACTGAAATGTCTGGTTAACCAACTGGGACGACCGGTCCACCGCGACCGTTTGATCGATTGGTTGTGGCCGGATGCCGATGCGGAGCGTGGCTGGCAACGTTTGAAGGTAACCGTTTCCTTCTTGCGTGCCAGTCTGCGAACCGGCGCGGTGGCCAGTGAAATCATCGAGACCGTCGGCGAGTCATACATTTTAAGACCCGACGCGGTTTGGGTTGATTCGCAGGCCTTCACCGAATTGATCGCGACAGGATGGAGAATTTTAAAATCCGGAAATCGGATGGAAGCGAAATCCCGGTTTATGGAGGCTCAAAGCCTCTACCGTGGCGATTATCTGGAAGCCGAACCCTACGAAGATTGGTGTGCGGAGGAACGCGAACGTTTGCGCGAGGTTTACCTCGATATGCTGTCCGGCTTGGCAAAATGCCATGCGGAAGACGGTCAGTTCTTGGAAGCGTCGCAGGTTTGTAGGACTGCGCTTCTCAGCGATCCCTGCCGCGAAAGCTTTCTCCGCGCCTTGCTGGAAAACCTGGTCAATCTCGGCAGGCCCGACTGGGCCGAGAAACAATTCCGGTCCTGGCGGCACACTCTCGACGAGGAATATGGCCTCCGGCCGACGCCCGAGACGATGCAGGTTTACGGCCGGCTGATTGGCGACGGTGCCTAGTGTCCTGATCGTGAAATTCAAAGGATTGAATTTCGCGTGAATCAGCACACCAACTATTTGAATCTAGTGTCCTGATCGATAAGTTTCTAAGATTAATAAACTTTGATATTCGGAAG
>CAYLTU010000363.1:0-4853 GCA_964386465.1 uncultured Rhodospirillaceae bacterium | reverse complement strand
TCGACGGGCTGGCCGCGCAGGGGCTGAACTACAGCCGCGCCTACAATCAGAACACGGTCTGCATGCCGGCGCGCTCGACCATGATTACCGGCCAGTACACGCGCAGCCACGGCGTCATCATGAACGGCATCCCGTTGCCGACCGACGGGCCGGACGTCGCCGCGACACTACGCGATCAGGCCGGCTACCGTACCGCCCTGATCGGCAAGGCGCATTTCGAGCCCGCCTCGGCGCCGGACCAGAGCTATTTCGAGAATTTCGCCGCGCGCGATGACAAGACCGGACCGCATCGCGGCTTCGAGCACATGGAGCTTGCCGGCCACACCGGCCGCGCCGGACGCAGCCTGTTCCACTACCCGAAATGGCTGGCCGAAAACCATCCCGACGCGGTCGACGGCTATTTCGAGTACGTCACCGAGAAGAAGGAAATCAGTTCGCGCGGTGGCGGCGATACCGGATTGGCGCAGCTCTGGCACAACGATATTCCGCGCGAGCTGTACCACACCGATTGGGTCGCAGACCGCGCCATCGCCTGGCTCGACTCGCTGCCGGAGGAGGAGGATTGGTTCCTGTGGATGTCCTTCCCAGACCCGCATCATCCCTGGGACCCACCGGCTTCCGAACTGCACCGCTGCCCATGGCGCGACCTGGACTTGCCTGATTTCTATCCCGGCAGCCCGGAGAAGATCGTCGAACTGCTGTCACGGAAGCCGCGCCACTGGCTGGAATGGTACGAAGGCAAGGGCCAGTTCAATTACGAGGTCCCGCCGCTGTTCCGGCCCAACGAGCTGACACCGGACCAGGTCCGCGAGGTCAACGCGATGGTCCATATCTCCAACGAGCTGATCGACGAGGCCTGCGGCAAGGTGCTCGACCGTATCGACGCACGCGGCTGGGGCCGGGACACCGACGTGTTCTACACCACCGACCATGGCGAGATGCAGGGTGAGTTCGGGTTCCTGTTCAAGGGTCCCTACCATGTCGACGCGCTGATGCGGGTGCCGATGATCTGGCGGCCGGCGCCGTCGGCCGGCGTGGCACCCGGCTCGATCTCGGAGCCGGTCGGCCATCTCGACCTCGCCCCGACTTTCTGTCAGATCGCGGGAATCGATCCCGACAGCAGGATGGAAGGCGCCGCACTGCCGCGCGACATGAACTCGGGACGCGAACGGGTCCTCACCGAGTGGGACAGCGATTATCTCGGCAACGAAATCCGCCTGCGCTCGATCTACCGCGACGGCTATATGTGCACCGCCTATGAGAAGACCAACTACTACAGCGGCGACGAGGGCGAGCTGTACGACCTCAACGAAGACCCGCTGCAGTGGACCAATCTGTGGGACGACCCGGCCCGCGCCGGTTTGCGCAGCGACCTGCTGGCCGATCTGTACGACAGCCTGCCGGCCCCGCGGCAGGATCCCCTCGAAGCGGTAGCGCTGGTCTGATGGCGACCGCCGTCGACCCCTCCTGTCTCGGCATGTGCGTCATGGACGACCGCACCGACACCTGCTTCGGCCGCTTCCGCACGCCCAAGGAAATCGCCCGCTGGCCGCGCTGGGGCGAGCCGGAAAGACGGGAGACGTTGAAGAAGTTGAAGGAGCGAAGGAAGGAAGCGGGACTGCCGCCGCTGGCTTTCTACGAGGAATCCAAGATTCGTGACGCATGATTACCTCGCCAAGTATCACGCGAGCGACTATAACTGCCTCAGCCCAACAAAAAATACCTTAAGTATTTCATCAACAGTCGAATAAATTGGCTGGTTCTCGAAATGTTCCATTAGATCAGCAACTATTTTTTCTTCGTCTCTCGCGTCTTTCACGGTCACGTCTCGATGTGCCCAATCGCGACCAGGATGGAGTGTATCCCAAGGTGAACGTAAATTTGCTCGTGTTTTGGGATCGTCACCATGTTTTCCCAATCCATAGCAAATATTGGTCTCATTATTCCAGATAGGACGAAAAAGCTGAATCAGATAATCTTCTGCTGCACCTTGCCACCCGCTCTGCACAACTAATGCCCTGCATTCAAAGTCTGCGAGGTCTAACGTCGAGGCTGCCTTACTGATAGATCGTCTATGATCCTTAAGCTGGCGCAGGAGTCGGTTCCCTTGCTCAATTGGCGATCTCGCGTGATCGGTTTGAGGGTCGGCCTTACCAACATATATTGGAGTTTCAGAATCAGAAATTGGTAAATAATTTGAATGACTTCCTAAATAGTAAATCGCATAGACACCTGAACCATAAAATTGCTCAAGTTCTTTCAGCGATACGCGAGGTTGAGCAATTAAGGCAAGAGCAACGAACCGACCGACAACTACTGGGTCACTAGGGTCAAAAACTGCTCGGGGTTGCTTTACTGGATCAAGATCGACGACAAATTCCTGCATTCGTTGAACAATAGTCCGAACATTCTCATTTATTGACTTACGTGCACTTGCAGACGGCGGCTTTTCAAGTGACAAATCGATCAGACGATCAATTTCTTGCGACAAGTTCTCGATTATTTCGACTGTTGGATGTTTTGACCGACTCCGGCTCATGCGGCGCAAGCCTCTCCAGTAATCTCAAGACATTTATAAATACTATCAGCCACTACCGTAGCTAAAGTAACTGGAACAGCATTACCCAATTGCCGCATGGTTTCGGTCCAAGAGCCATGAAATATTAATTCATCTGGGAAGGTTTGAAGTCGAGCGCTCTCTCTAACAGTAAAATACCTAATACTTCCATCTGGACGTAGCAGCATATTCTCACCACCCGGAACACCATGCACTCCGGCTTTTAGCGTCTTAGCAGGTTCGTCCAACGGGCTACCCGTATGACCCGGATAACTTTTAGCCCCAGCTTGAAATCGATGATTCAATATCTTTTTAACATCTCGACCACCGATTTCAGGGTCTGGTAGATCATGAATAGCGTCTCTAACAGTATTCCACGGTTTCGTGTTTGGCTTTGCAGATAGTTTTCTTGCGCGACGCCACGCCCGAAATGACATGACACGGTCTTGTTGCGCGACCTTGTATCGATCCCAATATTCACCGGATCTACTTTGTTCCCACAAGAGCGCGTCATTGGAATAAATTTCAGGAGGCTTAGTCCATTCAATGTTCAGATCATCACGCAAGCCAACAAAAAAAACTCTCTCGCGACGTTGTGGTACGCCGTAATCCGCCGCATTCAATTTTTCTACCCACAGCCTATAGTGTAAGCCTTTCGATCGTCCTGTTTCGGCATGTTGATTAAGTCGCGAATAATGGTCCGACCAATGTTCGTCATCCATTTGAGAAATTTCAGGATACTTCAGTTGAAACTGTATATATTCGAAATATTCAGAAAATGATTTTCTAGTAAGACCTTTGACATTCTCAAATAGAAACGCACGCGGCTGTAGGTCCCTCACTGCGCGAACCGCCTGTGGAAACATATCTCGCGAGTCACGATGTCCCCGGTGTTTGCCGCCAAGAGAGAACGGCTGGCATGGAGGACCTCCGGAGATCAAATCCACACTCGGCCCTATTTCATCAAAAACAAAATCACGGATATCCCCTTCCCAGAGAGGCCAATTCGAGATTGGCCAATTGCCAGTGTCCTTGTTCTGACGGATCGTATCGCAGCAATAACGATCTTTTTCAATTACGGCGACTGGTTCAAATCCAGCCCGACTTACGCCTATTCCCAGTCCACCGGCTCCAGCAAATAGTTCAACCGAACGCATTCGTGTCTCCCAAAAACTCTCGAATGTTCTGTTTTCGTTCTTCAATATCGCTCAACTGGCATTCCCACACAACTAGAAACTTCCAACCTAGTCGGCATAACTCCGATTGGTTCCACTGGTCTCGCTGACGATTCCCTTCTAGCTTTGGTAGCCAAAATTCGAGCCGAGACTTGGGCAGTCTCGCTCGTTTACAATTGGGGTCCCGATGGCGATGCCAAAAACAGCCATGTACATATATTACCTTCTTTCGACCCTGAAACACTAGATCTGGTGTACCTGGCAAGTTTTTCCCGTGCAATCGGTATCGATAACCCATCCCGTATACAAGACGCCGGACAGCCATTTCGGGTTTAGTGTCCTTGCCCCGAACCCGAGACATACGCTCGCTACGCTGCATTCTGGTGAGTGTATCTGCCATAGGTGGGTTAAACTACGTGCGGTGTATGTATCCGTTTAAAGTTTTAACTCGATTCGGTCCATCCAACCCATTTTTACCATCTCCCAAAAACTGTGTAGGTCTAACGCGCCATGAACGACCGCATCTTTCATCTCTTCGCCAACGGACCCACGCCGGTGGCGCCGTATAGCCATGCGGTGTCGACTGGCGACACCATTTTCGTCACCGGGCAGCTGCCGACCGGCCGGGACGGCGATCCGATCCCGGAGTCTATCGAGGATCAAACGCATAAGGTCATGTCCAATCTGAAGACCGTGCTGGCGGGCTGCGAGTCGAATCTGGCCGACGTGGTCAGCGTGCGCGTCTTCCTGACCCGGTTCGAGGACGAGTACGATCGCATGAACGCGGTCTACGAGACGTACTTCCCCGCCGACCGGCGTCCCGCCCGCACCACGGTCGGCGTCACCGCGCTGGCTCGCGGCTGCCGGGTCGAGATCGACCTGATTGCCAAACGCGGCGGTTAAGCCATCGCGAAATTCCACCTGTTGAAGGCCGTCCCTCCCGCGCCGGGCGATCCCGGTGCGCGGCCCGGTTTTATTGAAAGGGATCCACGGTTCCGGAGGGCGCTGGGCGCGGCCGAGTGATTGCCCGCGCGCTGGCCGTGACATAGCATCTGGAGCGGCGCAGCCCCCAGCGGAAAGGACAGGCCATGAAATACGACTTGGGTGGCATCGGCGTCGTC
>CAYLTU010000362.1:3064-4872 GCA_964386465.1 uncultured Rhodospirillaceae bacterium | reverse complement strand
AGGGTTCCGGCCAGTTTGAACAGGGAGGCTTCACGTCTGGGAGACGAAGAATCTTGCGATCCTTGAATCCGGGCCCTCAAGCCTGGAAGCAGAAGCGTGTGTTGTTGCAATGCAACAACGAGGTAACAAATAGATAGGATTTCGGCGGCGTCTTCGCTAACGGGATTTTGACAATTCAGCCATGCGGAAATTGCATAACCGAGATTTGTTCCAGAAAATTTCCTAACTCTTTGATTCGGCAATTTTTTGTAGAAGGAAGTCGCGGAACACGGCGATCCGCTTCGAGTGCCGCAGCTCTTCCGGATAGACGAAATAGGCCTGAATCGACGGTCCCGCGAGGTCCGGAAGCACCTTCACGAGATTCACGTCGTCGGGAATCATGTAGTCCGGCAGGCTCGCGAGACCGAGGCCGCTGCGTACCGCGCGGTAAATACCGTAGACGTTGTTGACGTGCAGCGCCGGCCGGCGCGGTGTCTTTGCGTCGGCGCCCGCTTCGAGCAGCCAGTTGACCGACGGCACCGGCGGCGGCACGTCCTGTCCGTAAACGATCAATTTATGATCGTTCAGGTCCTTCGGCTTTTCGGGCACGCCGTGGGCTTCGAGATACTGCCGCGAGCCGTAGACATGCGAGCTGAGGGCGAGCAAATGACGCTGTATCAGGTCGGGCTGCCGCGGCGGCGTCAGGCGGATGCCGATATCGGCCTGCCGCATCCCCAGATCGAGCTCGGTGTCAGTCAGAATCAGGTGAAAATCGACTTCCGGATAGGTCTCGACGAACTCCTTGATGCGGGGCGTCAGCCAGGTCGAGCCGAACGAGACCGTCGTCGTCACCTTGAGCGGTCCGGACGGGTTCTCGCGCGTCTCGCTCAACTGCGACTCGACCACCGCCAGCTTGTGGAAGACGTCCTTCACCGTCTGGTACAACAGTTCGCCCTGTTCGGTCAGGATCAGCCCGCGCGCGTGGCGGTGGAACAGCTTGATGCTGAGACTGTCTTCCAGCGCGCTGACCTGCCGGCTGACGGCCGATTGGCTCAGATTCAAGGTCGAACCGGCATGCGTGAAGCTGCCCGCCTCGGCGACGTCGTGAAAAATGCGTAATCTGTCCCAATCCATAGCGAAACTTGCTCTAACCCAGCGAGATCATGTCCCTTTGGCATGTTTTGGTCCGGTGTTTCTAGAAACCGAACATATGATCCAAGCTGAAGCTCTCACCCCCATTTTGCAAACCATGATAGCCGAAAAGGCGGCAGGTTTGATCGCGAATTATCACATATCCTTCGTCGCCGGCGGCGGCCTTCTCCGCCGCGCCGAAGAGGTCACCATAACACCAATACAGAGAGCCCCCACAAGGTATTTCCACTTGTTGGTCGGCGACTTCAGCGCCGCTGCCGTCATAGAGGATCAGATGGGTATCGGAGGCCGCTTGCCAAGGGGCGGACGCCGGATAAATCAGATGGCACATGGTCTCCAGCGGCGCTTTGCCGAGGCGCAGGAACAACCGCGTGCTGAGACCAGGCGCCGGACCCGAATAGGATTGCGGCTCGTTGCGGTAGGTCAACACGGTATTGAAGATATGCGCGCCGAAACTGGTGTCCGCGCCGTGGCCGGTCGTTCTGCCTTCGTAACGAAACAGTCCGTGCAGCCAGCCGTCGCCGTCGCCGCCCTGGGCGAAGTCGTAGACCAGTTCGACATGGCCGTAGCCGGTTTCGAGTTCGGGACCGGCCGAACCGTTCAGCAGCGTGTCGATTTCAAGCAACGCGCCGTGGTCGCGCGGCAAATTGCCAAAGCTGTGTTCGGCGATCTGCCGC
>CAYLTU010000362.1:0-2964 GCA_964386465.1 uncultured Rhodospirillaceae bacterium | reverse complement strand
TAGAGCAGCGCCGCGACCGGCATCGTATCCTGCGCCGTCGACATCGGCGTCGGAAGTACTGCGGTGCGGAAGCGGTCGACCGGCAAAATCGGCGCGGGCAGAAGATAACCTTTGCCCAGCAGGTTTCCGATCTCCGCGATTCCCGGATCGGGTTTAAGGTCGGTCCGCTCGACATTGGGGTGCGAGATGCGAGAGCGGCCGGAAGGCGAGCGGACCTCGTATCGCGGCCGGACGAAGTGCTTGCCGGCGTGGATTTCGATTTGCGCCGGCCATTTCAGGTCGGGCAGCAGATCCGCGACGTCCAGCGCGTAGCTCCCGAATGGCGGTATTTCCCGGTCGAGCGCCGCGACATCCGCCCGACCCATTTGGGCCAATCCGATAGCACCGGCGGGAATCGGGCAAGGATGGCTGTTCTGGACCCACAGCACGACCTGCCCGCCCGCTTCCGGCGCCGGTAGACCGGCATACAGGTCGGACGGCCAGGCGTTTGCGTCATGTGTGCAGGACAGCACGGAATCGGCGTCGCCATAAGTGTCGAGGGCGTATTTGACGACGTCGTGTCCGGCGCCGTTGACGACATGGATGAAAAGCTGTCCGGTGAAGGCCGGCAGATCGAACCGGGCCCGAACCTCGCGGCTGTCCACGGTTACCGCACTGACGCCGGCGGGTAATTCCTGATGCCAGTCTGCGATCGCCGTACCGGTTGCATCGAACAGGCGGAACCAGATCCGCGTGTTCCGTGCGCCGTAACCGGCCCAGTAATTGGCCGTCGCCAGGCGTGTATGGTCGGCTCCGCTATCGCGAAAAAAGGCGAAGTTCGTGGCGAAATTGATCGGATCCAGGTAGCGTCCCGGGTTGGTCAGCATCGCCTCTTCCAGGCGCGCTTCGTCGAGGGAGCCGATTTCGACGCCCTCCGGGACGAGGTGGTGGATATGCGCGATCAGCCGCTCGGCGTCGAAGGCCAGCACCAGTGCGCTGCCCGGCTTGGCATCCGGCAGCGCCGTCACCGGTTGCGTGAGCTGGCCGAGCACCGGCACACCGATGGCGTTTAGGTCCTGCACGAACACTCCGGCGATCTCAAGCGCCGCGACATCGTGTAGCGCCGCGAAGGCGGCGGCGTGGCCAGCCGGATCGTAGATCGCGACGGGTCCCGGCAACCGCTTCAGCAACGCGTTAATTTTCGGTGCGGCGAGGGGATGTCCCACGGCTTTGAAAAAGCTGAGTCCGCCGGAAACGTTGCTAAAGGTATCGATATCGAGTGCCATTTTCCTTCCCGGCGTACGCTTTAGAAAGGCGCCGCTGATTCGTTTGTTTTGGCCGGAGCACGCCGAATCAAGATATAGGGATTCGCCGGAATCTGGCAATCGCCATCCAGCCGTGTGGCCCTATGACGCGCCTCCCAGCAGCCGATGGATCTCGGCCGCGACCCTGGCCGTATCGTCGAACGGATCGTAGCGCCACGACTCCGGCTGGCCGGTGAAGGCGCGCGTGATACCGTCGGCGCGCAACGCGTCGTGGAACCGGCTGAACTTGGCGCTGCCGCCGGGCAGATCATGGACGTAGACCGGCTTGCCGGTCGCACAGGCTTCCGAAACCATGCTGACCGAGTCGCAAGTGACGACGATTTGGTCCGCGCTCGCCAAATATCCGAAATACGGGTTGTCGCCGGCGCCGTCCCAGATCTCCGCCGCGCTGCCCTGAAGGCCCGCCCGCAACGAGGCGATATTGTCCGTCCCCGTGCGCCGCGACGGCGTGACCAGCAGCGTGCCGCCGGTGGCCTTGGCGAAGGCAGCGAGTTTGTCGCTGAAGGCCGACACCTCTTTGGAAGACATGCCGTATACCCTGTTGGGACCACCGACCAGCACGGTCGTCAAGGGACGCGGGAGGTCTGCGAGCCGCGCGGCATATTCCGCCGCCGCCGCCTGCAACCGCGCGTGCGTGACACGATGGATAGCGCCTTTGGTGACGATGACGTTATCGCCGGTCAGATCGTCATGCGTTCCCGCGACGACGAGGTCGAAGGCCTGCGGCCGAAGATGGGGGTTCTGGATATGGACGCAGAAACTGTTACCGCCGCTTCGCCCCTTGACCGCCAGCGCCGGGCCGATCGCCTTGCGGCCGCAGGAGATCACGAGGTCGGGCCAGGGCGGCGTCAGCGGGTCGCTCGACTTGTCCAATCCCACGGTGCCGGGAGGCCAGTAGCGCGGCGGCAGCCACCGCCAGGGCGCCCGCAGGCGGATCGTCTTTTCCACGAACGGCAGGCCGACGGCCTCGGCCAGCCCGACGGCCTGAGTTACCATCCCGGCCATGCCTTCGGTTAAAACCCAGGCGATGCTGCTTGCCATGTGCGATTCGCGGATTGGAGATAACGGGAAATGGAATATGGCGTTATGCGGGACGGCGGGCAAGCCGTATGGCGGAAGCTTGCACACACTCCGCATCCTTGTAATATTATTACCCGCTCAATCCCGATGGGAGTTCCAATGCGCCGCGTGAAACTCGACCGCATCGATCGCCGTATCCTGCGGGACCTGCAGGATGACGGCCGGATCACGAATGTCGAGCTGGCGCGCCGGGCGGGGATCTCCGCGCCGCCATGCCTGCGGCGGGTGCGGGCGCTGGAGGAAGCAGGTTATATCCGCGGCTATCACGCCGATGTGGATCCGGAGCTGCTCGGTTTCGGCGTCATGGTCTTCGCGCAAGTGGGTCTGACCAGCCAGGCGGAATCGGACCTCGTCGCCTTCGAGGCCCTGGTCGCGGAATGGCCGGAAGTGCGTGAATGCCACATGCTCGCAGGTGAAACGGACTTCCTGCTGAAGATCGTGGCCGCCGACTGGGATACCTACAACCGGTTCCTGACCTCTCAACTGACCGCCGCGCCGAATGTCAGCCATGTGAAATCGGCCTTGGCGATCCGCCTGTCGAAACAGAATTTCGGCGTTCCGATCGATGTCGACGGGACAT
>CAYLTU010000361.1:0-4895 GCA_964386465.1 uncultured Rhodospirillaceae bacterium | reverse complement strand
CGGTCTACTCTGTTACCTATGTCGCCGGTTCAGACCACCCTAGCCCTCCCCCATCAAGGGGGAGGGGATATTTTTTTTAAGAGGGGCGCTTAATAGTTCCCTCCCCCTCGATGGGGGAGGGCTAGGGTGGGGGTGTGCAGCGTGTCGGTAAATACCTTCACGCCTGAGACAATTTTAGTTTGTAATGATCTATGTTCCCGGCAATTCGTAGTCCTTGAACTTCTCGCGCAGTTCGTTCTTCAGGACCTTCCCCGTCCCACCGATGGGGAACGACTCGACGAACACGACATCATCCGGCAGCCACCACTTGGCGACCTTGTCCTCCAGGTACTTCAATAGTCCCTGTTTGTCCGGCGTTTTGTCCGCCGCCGGCACGATCAGCAGCAGCGGCCGCTCGTCCCATTTCGGATGTGCGATGCCGATCACCGCCGCCTGCATCACGTCGGGATGTCCCATCGCCAAATCCTCCAGGTCGATGGAACTGATCCATTCGCCGCCGGACTTGATGATGTCCTTCTTTCGGTCGACGATTTGCATGTAGCCCTGCGGATCGATCGACGCCACGTCGTTGGTATCGAACCATCCGTCGGCATGGGCTTCCGAATTGTCCAACCCGAGATAGCCGCTGCAGATGAACGGTCCCCGGACCAGCAGCTCGCCGTAGGCGACGCCATCGTGAGGCAGAGACTTGCCTTCGTCGTCGGTGATTTTCATCTCCACGCCAAACGGCGGCCGGCCCTGCTTGCACTGGATATCCAGGCGCTCGTCTTCCGGCAACTCTCGCATCGCCGGGGTCAGAGTGTTTACCGCCCCGACCGGCGACATCTCTGTCATGCCCCAGCCATGGCGCACCTCGATATCGAATTCCCGTTCGAAGGCCTGGATCATGGAGCGCGGCGCCGCCGACCCACCGATCACGATACGCTGCAGATGATCGAGCCGCTTGCCCTGTTCGCGCATATAGGCAATCAGCATGAGCCACACGGTCGGCACGCCGGCAGTAAAGGTGACCTTTTCGTCGTTCAGCATCTCGTACACCGACTCACCGTCGAGCCTCGCACCCGGCATGACCAGCTTCGTGCCCGTCATCGTCGCGGCATAAGGGATTCCCCAAGCGTTGGCGTGGAACATCGGCACGATCGGCAGGATGCATTCGCGTTCTGACAGGTTCAGCACGTCCGGCACCGCGACCGTCAGGGAATGCAGGACGGTCGCCCGGTTCGAGTACAGCACGCCCTTCGGGTTGCCCGTCGTGCCCGAGGTGTAGCGCAGCGACGACGCGGTCGACTCATCGAACACTGGCCAATCGTAGGAGTCGGAATGGCCCTCGATCAGCTCCTCGTAGCAGATAATGTTCTCGAGCGTGCTGTCCGGCATTCCCGCGCGGTCGGTCAGCACGATGACTCCCTCAAGCGTCTTCGCCTGGTCCGCGACCTGTTCGATCAGCGGCACGAAGGTCGTGTCGACGAAAACGTAGCGGTCCTCGGCATGATCCAGCATGTAGAGAATCTGCGAAGGGTGCAGGCGCGGGTTCATCGTGTGGCAGACCGCGCCCATGCCGGAAACACCGAAATAGATCTCGTAGTGGCGGTAGGTATTCCAGGCGATCGTGCCGATCCGGTCGCCGTGCTCAACCCCCAGCGAGGCGAGCGCATTCGCCAGGCGCTGCGAACGGCGGTGCGCCTCCGCGTAACCGTAGCGGTGTATCGGTCCCTCGACGGTCCGCGAGACAATCTCCTGTTCGCCATAAATCGTCGCGCCATGGCGAAGCAGCGACGACACCAGTAGCGGCGTATCCATCATCAAACCGCGCATGACCTGTTCCTCTTATATTCTAGCTCTGCGTCCCATCATCCCGGAGCGCCCGCCGATGGCCGGCGACACTCTGAGCCTCGATAAAGATACGTGCAATTTCCGGGAATTGCTGCTTAATGCTGGCTTCCAGCTCGGAAATCGCCGCCTCCACGTCGTTGGCGTCAATTTCATCGACGAAGTCGAGGCTGAGATTCAGCAGCACATCGACCGGTCCGAAATGCAGGGTCAACATTTCGTTCGTCTGCTTGATCCTGGGATCGGCGTCGACAATCTCGCCGATGCCCTTGACCACGGCCGGTGCCGCGCCCTCACCGATCAACAGCCCCTTGCACTCGTAGGCGAGCAAGAAGGCGGTGATCGCCAGGACGATTCCGATGCCGACCGACGCGACACCGTCGAGGATGGGCATGTTCAGCGTGTCCGCGAGGTACAACCCGACGAAGGCGATCAGCAGACCGAGCACCGCGGCGGTATCCTCAAACAGTATCGTGAAAACCGTCGGATCCTTGCTCTGCCGGACAGCGGCTATCAATCCCGTGCCTGTGTTGGTGCGGCGGAATTCCTTGTAGGCGACGACCCAGGCAAAAATCTCGAACACCATTGCGAAGCCGAGCACGATGTAGTTGACCAGAACATTGCTGACCTCGTGCGGATCCTTGATCTTTTCGATGCCTTCGTAGATCGAGACCCCCGCGCCGCCGGCGAAGATCAGGATCGCGACGACGAAGGTCCAGAAATACAACTCCATCCCATATCCGAATGGGTGCTGTGCATCTGCTGGTTTCGCGGCGCGTCGATTGCCATAGAGCAACAGGCCCTGATTGCCCGTATCCACGGCCGAGTGGATCGCTTCGCTCAACATCGCGGAACTGCCGGTAAATATCGACGCCGCCAGTTTCGCTACGGCGATCATCGCGTTGGCGAACAGCGCGGCGTAGATGACCTTCTTGGAGGATGCGCTCGCCATCAGCCGCCTAACATCGAAACAAGCCGTTGTAAGTTACAAGCTGCCACCGCGAACCTTCCTCCATATCAAGTACATGATCCCGCCTGACCCTAACGCCAAGCCATCGTCGGCGGCAAGGACAAGGGATCGTTTGCGCCAAGAACAAAGGGTGATACGATCGCCGCACCAATTACAAACATTCGAATAGGAAGTCGGAGCCGCAATGAGCGATATTGCGATCATCGTCGAGTACGACGTCATACCCGATCAGTTGGAAGAACAGGAGAAACGCGTACGCGCCTCCGCTGCGAAATGCCTGCAGGAAGACGGCTGCTTCCGCATGGAGGTCTTCGTCCCGGCGGGCAAGGAAAACATGCTCGTCCTAAGCGAATTGTGGCGGGACGAAGCGGCGCTGGAAGTTCACCGCGGCCAGCCGGGCCACGCAGAGGAGCATGAATTCATGGACGAGCTTTGCATCGGCAAACGGGTCTTGCGCGGTGTCGTGACCTGATCCCCGCGGCGGTACACAGCTCGGACCATCCGCAACTCAGCGAAAATAACTGGCGAAACTTAGCGAGGTTACCCATCCAGTCGTCCGGACCAACGTCGAAACCGGCCGCAAAGCCCTGTACGTCAACGAGGGACACACGAACGGCGGCAGCAAGGCGTGCTGTTCCGGGACAATCGGCGAGCGCTGCACCACGCCTTGCCCTACGACCCGAAACATACGCGACACATGCACCGGGTTACGGTAGCCGGCGATAGGCCGGTTTGACCGATTCGCACAGCCATTTTCGCTTACGGGTTGCCGATAATTTTTAGCAAATCCGACGGCAAATTTCGAAATTTTCGCAACCGAGACCGAAACTGACGGCAAGGACGTTGCGAATTGGGGTTTTGGCGCCCAATTCGATTTGAATTGGCCCCCCGGCGCGATACCCTTTTTGGCCGAACCGATAGGATCACCGTTACGAGAGTGGGATGAACACGATGGCCGCACCGATGGTATCGCTGGATGACAAATACGCACTGGAGTCGGGCCGGGTTTTCCTAACCGGCATTCAAGCCCTCGTCCGGTTGCCGTTGATGCAGCGCCAGCGCGACGCCGCGGCCGGCCTCCATACGGGCTGTTTCATTTCCGGATACAGAGGCTCGCCCCTGGGCGCGCTCGACCAGCAGCTGTGGCAAGCCAAACCATTCATCGAGAAGAACCACATCCACTTCGAACCCGGCGTCAACGAAGACCTCGCCGCCACCGCGATCTGGGGCAGCCAGCAGCTCAACCTGTTCCCAGACGCCGCCTATGACGGCGTTTTCTCCATGTGGTACGCCAAGGGCCCCGGCGTCGACCGGTCCGGCGACGTGCTGCGGCACGGCAATTTCGCCGGCTCCTCGAAGCATGGCGGCGTCCTGCTGCTGGCCGGCGACGACCACACCTGCAAATCCTCGACCACCGCGCATCAGACCGAGTTCGGCTTCGCCGACCTGATGATCCCGGTGCTGAACCCGTCCGGCGTGCAGGAGTTCCTCGATATGGGGATCCACGGCTGGGCGATGTCGCGCTATTCAGGCTGCTGGGTCGCCTTCAAGGTGGTCGCCGAGACGGCGGATACCTCGGCCTCGGTTTATGTCGATCCGAACCGCATCGAGACCGTCATCCCGGACGATTTCGAGATGCCGCCGGGCGGCCTCAATATTCGGTGGCCGGACGAACCGCTGGTGCAGGAGGAGCGGCAGCACCGCCACAAGCTTTACGCGGCGCTGGCCTACGCGCGGGCCAACAACCTCAACCGCGCGGTGATCGACGGTCCGAACCGCCGCTTCGGCATCGTCACCGCCGGCAAGTCCTATCTCGACGTCATGCAGGCGCTGGAAGACCTCGGCATCGACGACGGCTTCGCCAAGGAAATCGGCCTGTCCGTCTACAAAGTGGGCATGACATGGCCGCTCGAGCGCGAGGGCGTCCGGCAGTTCGCGGAGGGCATGGAGGAGATCCTCGTCGTCGAGGAGAAGCGCGCGCTGATCGAGAACCAGTTCAAGGAACAGCTCTACAACTGGCGCGCTGATGTGCGCCCGCGCGTGATCGGCAAGTTCGACGAGAACGGCGAATGGATCATGCCGTCCTTCAACGAGC
>CAYLTU010000360.1:0-4917 GCA_964386465.1 uncultured Rhodospirillaceae bacterium | reverse complement strand
ACATCCACTACAGCAATTGCATCAAGAACGGCGTCCTGCCCGTGCGCCTGTCCGCGGCGGACTGCGAAACATTGCGGCAGCAGCTGCGCGAGAGCCCCGGCGCGGAAATCGCCATCGATCTGGATACCCAAAGCCTGACCGGTCCGGACCAAACGGCCTATCGTTTCGGGATCGAGCCCTTCGACAAACACCGATTACTGAACGGCCTCGACGAGATCGGCCTGACACTGGAATTCGAAAGCGAAATTTCCGCCTTTACCGAGCGATACAAAAGCAAGCACGCCTGGGCGTCTTAAGCCAAAGGTCATGGATAGTGACCGCTAGAGTGTTTCAAACCAGCCTAGTAGATATCTCCCGTATCAGGACTCCGGCCAGGACGCGGACCGTTTTTCGATAAAGGCGCGCCCGCCTTCCTTGCGGTCTTCCGAGTTCATGACGCGGTTCTGCGCGTCCTCCGTGATCTGATCGATGGCCGTGTAGTCGAGGTTGCTGGCCTGGACCATCATCTCCTTCATACCCTGCACCGCCACCGGACTCAGTTCGGCCAGACGGTTCGCGAGCCGTTCCGCTTCCGCCATAAGCTCTTCATCCGGCACGACCTTATTGATGATGCCTACTTCTCGCGCGCGCTCGGCGTCAATCCGTTCCGCCAATAACAGAAGTTCGGAGGCGATTGCCCAGGGCATCATTTTGGGGAACCAGCCGGCCGGTATCGTCGCGATGCCCCATTGCGGTTCCGGCAGCCAGAACGAGGTATCGGCGGTCGCGACCCGGATGTCGGCATCCATGGCGATCCACATGCCATATCCGACGACATGACTGTGCAGCGCCGCGACGATCGGCTTGTAGACCCGGCGCGTTCGGGAGATATCTGGATATTCTCCGTTGTAGCGGTAGCTGTCAGGCGCGCCGCCGGAAAGATCCGCCCCGGCACTGAAACAACGGCCCTTGCCCGACAATATGGCGGCGCGCAGCGCCGGATCGTTCTGGAAATCCTGCCAGATCTCGCCGAGTTCCGCGTGCATCGCCGCGTTCATCGCATTCAGCTTCTCCGGCCGGTTCAAGGTGACATAGGCGATATGCCCGCGCTTTTCGTAATCGACGACGGTCAGTTCCATCCGACAATATCCTTCCTGGTTTTCAGCGACCTACTCGTAATCGTCGCCGGGATTGAATCCTTCGCCTTCGGCCAGGACGCCCTGGCCCGGCACGTAATTGATCTCGACCCGGATACCGTCCGGATCCTCGCACAGGACGTAGTAGTAGCCGGGCGCCCAGCCGCCTTCCTGCGCCGGACTGACGATATGGGCTCCCATCTCCTCGAGCAATGCCGCGACCTTGTCGACATCGTCGCGCGAGCGCGCGCGCAGGCAGATATGGTGCAAGCCGACACGGCCTTGCACGAAGCGCTCGCCGGCATGGGCCGGATCGCAGGGCTGTATACCGACCGCCGTGCGGCCGCCGACGAAGTAGCACATATTGTCGCCGTCGAAGACGTTCTCAAGCCCCATGGCCGGCATCAGGCGGCCGTAGAACGCCTTGGCCTTGTCGTATTGGCCGACGGTCAGGATGACATGCGCCATGCCGTTAACTTCGATCATGGGCTCCTCCCTCGATTGTCGGTGGCGTATTGCGAGCGGCCATACCTATCCGCTTCGGATCGATCTCGTGGCGATCGGCTCAAACAGTGTAGCGTTCGCCATCTTCCTCCTGCTGTGCGGCAAAGATAGAACTGTAGCCAGCGGAAAAATCCGGCGGCAAGAGGCAGGGTTCGGTATCATAATCCACCCAGCGCGCGGGCTTGCCCCGGACAATCTCGTCGGCCAGCGGACCCGGATAAGGATGCGCGCAGACCGTCAGTGCGTCAGCCGCGGAATAGGCGTTGATCAGCAGCGGACGGCCGCGCGGCGATCCGTTCGGCACGGAACCATGCACGATGCGGCAATGGTGCACCGTCACCGACCCGGCAGGCCCCTTGAGCCAGACAACGTTATCGAGACCGACCCGATCGAAATCCTTCTCATCTAGAGCACCGACCCATTGGTCCTTGCCGTTGTAGTGATTGTAAATCTCGCCCTTGTGGCTGCCAGGCACAACGCCCATCGGGCCCATGTCGTCGTCGACGTCTTCGAGGTAGATGCCGATCGCCAGCACGCCGTAATTCGTGTGCGGATAGAACGGAATGTCCTGATGCCACTTCACCTCTTCGCCACCGTCGGACCATTTGAAGTTCAGTTTGGCATGATGAATCTTCAGGTTCGGGCCCAGCAAATCCTGCGCCACATCGGTGATCGGACTGTTGCTGGTCAGGTCCCAGTAGGCCGGGTCCTGGCGATAAGGCATGTTGAGGCGGCGGACGCGCGGCGCTTCGGCGCTGTGGTCCGGTTCCAAATCGAACATATCGTTCGACGCGCTGATCTCGCGGGATTTCTCGACGAAGGATTTCGTCACTTTCTGAAGCTTCCGCAAAAGATCCGCCGGAATGAAACTCTCCAACAGCAGGTACCCGTTCTCGAAATAGAACTCCCGCTGTTCTTGGCTGAGAACCTTGGGCGTCTCGGCCAAAATCTGTTCGATTTTCATCTTTCCCTCTCCCGGTTTCCCCGCTTGATCCAACGGTAGCGCAACCCGTTTCGAGCCAAATGTGCCACTTACCTGCGACAATGCGCAAATCCGTCTTCGGCAAACGCCGTAACTATGATTTCTTCCGACGATTATTGCTATCGAGTTTACCTGCGAAATTCGCGACAATCCGTATCGCTTCCAACAAAAGGAACAGGCAATGAATTTTTCCGGCTATCAACGGCTCAATTTCGAGCGCCGAGGGCGCGTCCTGTGGGTCACCATCGACGCGGGCAAGATGAATGCCGTCGACTTCGAAATGCACGAGGAACTGGCGCGCGTCTTTCCCGAACTGCAGCGCGACCCGGACAGCGACCTGATCGTCCTGACCGGTGCGGGACGCGCCTTCTGCGCCGGCGGCGACATGCAGTGGTTCCAGGAGATGATCGACGATCCGGCTCTGTTCCGTGGTATCGCCAATGACGCCAAGAGCATCGTAAACGGACTGCTGGAGTTGGAGAAGCCGATCGTCTGCCGCCTTAACGGCGCGGCCGCCGGGCTCGGCGCCTCGATCGCCCTGCTCTGCGACGTCATTATCGCCGACGAGAAAGCCAAGATCGGCGACCCGCACGTCAAGGTCGGGCTTGTCGCGGGTGACGGCGGCGCGGTGATCTGGCCGCAACTGATCGGCTTCGCCCGGGCCAAGGAAATGCTGCTGACCGGCGACATGCTGGATGCGTCCGAAGCGGCCGCGATGGGCCTGATCAACCATGCGGTGCCCGCCGCCGAACTGGACGCCAAGGTCGACCAGGTGGTCGGCAAGATCCTCGGCAACCCGCGCTGGGCGGTGCGCTGGACCAAGACCGCCGTCAATCTCGTGCTGCGCGACATCGCCAACAGGGTGATGGACGCCGCCATCGCCTACGAAGTCAGTTCCAATACCACGCGCGACCGGCAGGAAGCGGTAACGGCGTTCGTAGAAAAGCGCGCCCCCGACTTTAGCGGCGAATAGAGTATCGGTTATGGCCAAACAGTTGACCCCGTTCGAACGCGCCGCCAAGAAGCGCACGATCAAGACCATCATCAATCCACACGTGATCTGCCGGGAAACCGAGAAAGAGGCCTGGAAGCAGTACCACCGCATCCTCGATCAGCGGGACGAGGTCGCCACCGAAAACTTCGTCGCCACCTTCAGGGGCGGCGATCAGTCGTCATGGCGCGGCCACTCCGCGGCCAATTGGGCGGTCGGCGGCAACGTCCACCTCGTCGGCACGCCGGAGCAGATTGTCGACTGGTTCATCAAGCTGAAGCGCGCCGGCTGCGACGGCATGCAGGTCAACTTCTACGACTTCCTGCCCGACCTCGACTTCTTCGGAAAACGGGTGTTACCGCTAATGCATCAGGCGGGGCTGCGGATCGACGTCGTTTAGTGTTCTGATGGTGAAAGTCAGGACAATTGCACAGTAGGGCGCTGGGTCATCGTCCTGGACTTTGCTGTTGCACGCCCGCGCAGGCAAAACGCCAATCGTCAGATGTCTTCAGCTGAAGGAACAACAGAAGTCGATTGGGAACACTGGTTCTTCCGGGTATAGCCATTTCCAGACATCATAGAAAGCAAGCAACACGACTATAAACCCCAATTCGAACGATTGGGTCTCAATTGCATCAATGACCTTTAGAATCGAATTAAGCTGCTTTACGCTGCCGTCCGATCAGACCCAACCCAACGAGTCCAATACCGACTAATGCAAGCGCGCCCGGCTCTGGAACTTTCTGATTCAGGATGTTTTCTGTGCTTGTTTCACTAGCATCCCGTACTTCGTCTGAAATAACTGACCCTGATCCAATCTTTGACGTATCCAGAAGAGTCGTTACATCAAAAGTCGGTTCATCGAAAGCTGGAGCATCCGAAAAGAATTCAACTTCAAATGCCGCATCAGCAATCGCCGAAACAAGTGCCGGGTCATCTGTAAAGAAATCGGTAATAACGATCGGATCGATGGGAACAAAATCGTCGGCAAACACCAATTCAAGAACGACACCATCCTCGAATTCCAGTGCCCCGGTAACCTCCACGAAGTCGCTTTGATTCGGCGTGTTGCCAATTTCTATCTGGATAATTGCGCCAGCTTGAGCAGTGACGGCTCCGTTGATGGTAAAAGTCCCAGGAGAACTACCAGGCGCAAATATTCCGCCATCGAACACTATGATGTCACCAGTAATTTCACCACCAGACCCATTTAAAAGGCCATTTCCGCCAATTGCGATCGTGTCGGCAACGACCTGTCCGCCATTAGATACAGTGAGTGTTCCTGTTCCCCCGGACGTAACCTCGTCAAGTTCAACACCAACACC
>CAYLTU010000359.1:0-4950 GCA_964386465.1 uncultured Rhodospirillaceae bacterium | reverse complement strand
CGTTCAGCCCGGTCGTCTCGCAATCGAAGACGAAGACCGGCAGTTCCGTCAGCTTCGTGTCTTTCGTGACGGGCTTGGGCGGCGGCGGGGTTTCGTGCAGCGCGAGATCGTGCTCGATGCCGGACGGGTGAGTGAACGAGGCCGTCGGAAACGTGAAGACGGCGCCGCCATGATCGCCGAGATGGCAGACTTTCGCCGCGAGCATTTCGCTCTCGACGGTATAAAGGGTCGCGGTGACCGGGCCGCCGGCGGCGCGCGAATCGTGGATGGCGGTTTCGACCGCGCGCCGGCTCAACGCGGCGAACAGGCTCGTTCCGACCGCGACCCGGTCGCCGCCGAGCAGGCGCCGCGCGGCGGCATTGACCAGACTGACCTGTCCCGCCGTCGTCATCACGACGATCGCTTCGTCGATCGATCCCAACACGGCCGTCAGACGCCGGTCTGGCGCGGCCTGCCTTTCCAGGTGATGCACTCTCATGGTGTCCACGGCATCGCGTAATTTTGCGACTTCGGACGATGACAGGACGGGGAGCGCTTCCGCGGCGTTTCCCTGCAGCATCATCACCCCTTCACGCAACCGGCGCAGCGCGTCGAGATGCCGTTGCAGGGTCCTTGCGAAACCGGCCATTGCGCCGAAGGCGAGGAAGGCGCCGATAATGGCAATCCACGGCGTACCCGCAAATCCGCCTTTAGCCGACACGATCGATACCATGGAGGCGGCGAAGCAAAGGAGCCCCGCGCCGGCGACAACGGCGAAAAGCAACAGCGCGGTGCGTGTCGCCATCAGAAGACGTCACCCGTAAACTCGCTGCGGACGCGGTCGCGCAGGCGGTTTATCGCCTTGAAGGAGTCGACCAGGATATCGCGTTCGCGCTGGCTCAGATTTTCGGGATGGACGTAATTGCTGGGCTGTTTCCCGGCGCGGAAATCGGTGAGCTGCTGGCGCAACAGCAGAAGCGTGATGTGATGGTAGGCGCCGACCAAGTAGTCTGTCTCATCCGCTTCGAGAAAACACCGCTCGCGCAGCTGCGCCAGACGGTCGAGCGTTGCGATCGCGGAAACGCCTTCGCGCAAGGCCAGCAGCCGGAGCGACTCGACAAGCGGCAGGGTTCCGGTGTGCTTCAAATTGACCGCGCCGAGATGATCCGCATCGTCTTTCTCGGTCACGAAACGGCCGAACCAACCGAGCGCCACGCCGTGTTCCCTGTCGTCGTCAAACATGGCGCGCAGGAAAGAAGGGTTGGCCTTGACGATCCCGGTTATGCTTTCGCGCAACGAGGCGGCCAAATCGACTTCGCCATAGACCGCTCTGAAGTCGAAAAAGATGTCCGAGAAGCGAAGGGCGACGAAACTCTGGCGCCTGCACCACAGGGATATTTGGTCCCGCCATTGCGTCGCCGTCTTCCGCCACACCGGGTTGGTGGCCATGACATGTCCCTTGCACAGCGGAATTCCGATCCTGTCCAGATCGACGGTCATGCGTTCCGCGAGTTCGATAAAGAAGGCGTCGATTTCGCCGTGGCGCGAATCCGGGTAATCGTCGAGGATGAAACCGTTGTCCTGGTCCGGATAGAGATAGCTTTCGCCGCGGCCGCCGGATCCCATGACGATGACGCAGAAAGCGACCGGCGGCTCGCCCCACGCGGCCGCGGCCATTTCCGCCAGGTTCTTTTCGACGATTCGGCGATAGAGATCGTTATTGATATGGGTCAGGACGGATTGAATTTCCGGCACCGGCAGGTTCTCGGCGAACAGCTCGTCGGCCAGGTCGACCTGCGCGGCCTTGACCTCGCGCATCCCGTCGAGCGAAATCTCCTGCGTCAGCCGGTCGATCTGGTTGAGCCGGCTGTGCCCGGCAACGACCATCGCATCGTCGAGACGAACGATGCCCGCGACGCGGCCCTGCGAGTCGATGACCGGCATATGGCGCAACCCGCGCCGCCGCATGCGGGCGATCGCGTGGTAGAGGTAATCGTCGGCGGATACGACGCGCACCGAGCGCGTCATGACGTCGCACACCTGCGATTCCGGCGGCACCCGAAAGGCGACCCGGCGCAGGACGTCCTGCTCCGTCAGGATGCCTTCGATGCGTCCCGTCGACGAGACGATTAACGCTGCGGTCGCCTTCGCCTCGGTCATGCGGGCGACCGCGTCGCGCACCAATATATTCGGCTCAAGCGCAACCGGTGCCGGCCGCATATGCGCGGATACTTTCTCCGTGAATATTGCCGTCGGACTCTCGAGCGTCACCGTAAAACACTTCCCATCCAGGCGATCCGCTCGCCCGCCTGTATCCTATGTGACTGATTCGGTACTGATATTCAAAAATTAATCAATGCCAAATCGTCATCATATTGCGACGCAGCATTCAGCGCTACTTACTATTCTACTTGCAATGTACAAATGAGGATTATGTCGACCGTACATGACTGAATAATAGGTATTTTTTGCGGACAAGGAGATGATTACTTCACGCTTATTTTGCAGCGGCGGTCACGAATTCTGGAAACAACCTGTTCTGCTTGCAAATTTTACCGATCTTTGATAATCACCCATCTTGGGAGATTAGGGTTCTTTGCTTTGATCGGCAAATGCAAGGCCGCAATTTGAACCGTATGAGACGGCTGCCGATTGATTGAAGAGAACTTGTTTTGCAAGAGCGGCATCCGGCTTCTCGATCATTGGGTCGTCGGTGCTGCGCTAACTGGGAGGAGTGAGCCTTGTCTGCAAAAGTGATGTGGCTGTTCGCCTTCGTCGCGCTCTACTGGGCATACTGCATTTATTGGGGTATCCGCGGAGCGATGACGGCGAAAACGGCGTCCGACTACTTTATTGCCGGTCGCCGACTTTCGATGATTGTCTTTATACTCGCCGCAACGGCGACGTCGTTTTCCGGGTGGACGTTTATGGGCCATCCGGGCTTGGTTTATAGGGACGGTTTCCAATACGCCTACGCGTCGTTCTACACGATTACGATACCCTTCACCGGGGTAATGTTCCTGAAACGGCAATGGATGCTGGGTAAGCGTTTCGGATATGTGACGCCCGGCGAAATGTTCTCGGATTATTTCCAGGGCGATGCGATCCGTATCCTGACGGTTATTGTCGCGCTTCTGTTCTCGATCCCGTATCTGGGCGTGCAGCTCGGTGCGTCGGGCTTCCTGTTCAGCGTCCTGACCGACGACATGATCTCGGTCAATACCGGCATGTGGGTGCTGTCGCTGATCGTGTTCATCTACGTGGCGTCGGGTGGCCTTCGCGCTGTGGCCTATGTGGACACGGTGCAATGCATCCTGCTTGCGCTCGGCATCATCATCACAGGCATCATCGCGCTGAACGCGGCCGGTGGCTGGGATGCGCTGAACGCCGGCTTCGCCAAGTTCGCGGCGACCGATATCGGTAAGTGGGGCACGACGAAGGGCTTCGGAGGCGGCGACTATAACGCCTACTTCGCCATTCCCGGGGTGATCCAGTTCACGGCGGGCCTTGGCGTGGAGACGCCGGTCGGCGGGTTGTGGACCGGTGTGATGTGCCTGACCTACATGTTTGCGCTGATGGGGATTCATTCCGCACCCGCGTTCTCGATGTGGGCGTTCTCGAACACGGATCCGCGGCCGTTCGCACCGCAGCAGGTCATCGCCTCGTCGTTCTGCATCGGGCTGATCCTGTTCTTCTTCACGGCGTTCCAGGGCATGGGGGCGCATCTTTTGGGCGCCAATCAGGCTGTGACCGACGCGAGTTTGGCGTTGGCCGCGGTCCTTCCCGACCTCACGGCGAACAAGCAGGGCGGTCTGGTGCCGCACTACTTCAACTCGATCGGCGATTCGACACCGTGGCTGGTAGGTCTGCTGGCGGTTTGTGCGTTGGCGGCGATGCAGTCGACCGGCGCGGCGTATATGTCGACCGCCGGCGCCATGCTGACCCGCGATCTGTACAAGCGCTATCTGAATCCGACCGCGGACCACGGTACGCAGAAGCTGTTTGGTCGGATTGGTGTCGCGATTATCGTTTTCGCGGCGCTTACGGTGGCAACCTTTAGCCGTGACGCCTTGGTCCTGCTCGGCGGGCTCGCGGTGGCCTTCGGGTTCCAGATGTGGCCATCTTTGGCTGCGGTGACCTGGTTCCCGTGGATTACGCGGCAGGGCGCGACGCTTGGTCTCGCGGCTGGGTTGATCGCGGTTATCTTCACCGAGAATTTCGGCCTGTCGATCCTCGACACGCTGTTTTACAACGGTGACGGCAAGTACGCCGACCTCGCTTGGGGTCGCTGGCCCTGGACGATCCACAGCGCCGGCTGGGGCATGCTCTTCAACCTTCTGGTCTGCCTGCCGGTGTCGGCGATGACGCAGGATGCCGGTGCGCGTGAGCACAGGATGCAGTACCACGACTTCCTGCGCAAACATGCCGGCCTACCGCCGGAGAAGAAGGGCCTGGTGCCGATCGCGTGGATTATCACCTTGGCTTGGATGTTCTTCGGTATCGGTCCGGGTGCGGTGATCGGCAACGATATCTTCGGTGCCCCAAATGCGGGTATCGAAGGCTGGACCTTTGGAATCCCATCGATCTGGGCATGGCAGATTCTGTTCTGGATACTCGGAGTCTTCATGATGTGGTTCCTGGCCTACAAGATGGAAATGTCGACCGTTCCCGACATCGAAGTCGAGGCCTTGGTCGAGGATATCGGCGACGAAACCGTAACGGGTGCCGCAGACTAACGGCATCGCGGTTAAAATTTGCGGGGGGAAGCGCTGCTTCCTCCCGTTTTTTTTGGTTTCACGCTCGACATTTGATAGAACGGATCAGGATTAAACGGTACCGGGAGTGGTTCCGTTTAATCCTGATGTGCTCTAGTGTGATGATTCTGAAGTTCGTCGCATTGAATGCGACGAAATTTAGGATCTGAATCACACTAGAATCAAATAGTTAGTGTGCTGATTCACGCGAAATTCA
>CAYLTU010000358.1:0-4963 GCA_964386465.1 uncultured Rhodospirillaceae bacterium | reverse complement strand
TCCTTGCCGCGGCGCTCCTGGACAAGGTGGAGGCGCCCCAGCAAGGCGAATTCCATGGCGCGGTCGGCGATCCGACCCAGCTCCCGGCGCAAGCCATCGGAAAGCGTACTGCCCGCCTCGCGGTCGGCGCCGAGATGGCCCAGGTGATATTCGAGACGGTCCCTGGGCCGCGCATGTTCGAGCCACTTGAGGAAGTTGCTTTCCCTGATCACCAGGGAGCGAACCAACGACGCTTTGGATATGGGGGAGATCGAGGCGGTCGTGGCGGCCATCACTTGGACCCGGCCGCCGCCGAGGTGCTGGCGCGGAGATTCTCGGCCTCGTAGGCCTCGACGTCCTCAAGCCGGTAGACCACCCTGCCACCGATTTTCAGGTAGGCGGGCCCCTCACCGGTCCAGCGCCATCTCTCAAGCGTGCGCTCGGAAATATTCCACCGGTCGGCCAGTTCGATTTGGTTCAAATGCTTGATGATTGTTCTCTCGGTAGTCATCGTTGAAAATTCCCTATTTGGAATTTGCGGATTTGGTTCCGGGGCTATCAGCGAGGTGCTTGTTCTGCCGGATAAAGGCCAGTATCCGGTCAGCTGTCGCGAGCGTCGGCGAGCGTCCGCGGCGCAGATTTAGCACCAGAGACGGGTCTCCGACCGCCTGGCGCCCGAATTCCGTGGGCTTGAAGCCGGTGCGTTCGAGGAACTCCTCGATGGTCGAATGGAAGTGTTCGGTGAGAGTTTTCATAATAGGAATATTCAAATCAAATGTTTCCTATTGCGTCAATTGGAAAAGATTGTTAATTTCCTATTATGCAGACACGAAGGAGCCTTGACATGGATCTCGACCCAGTCCGGCTGAAGGTCCTTAAGCTTGTGAAGGATCGAAAGCCGCCGACAGATATGAAGGGCGCGTCGATCGCGATGGGCCGCAATGCGGCCTACCTGCATCAGTTCGTCTATCGTGGCACGCCGAAGGTGCTCTCCGAGGACGATCGCGAGGCGCTGGCGGAACACCTGGGCTGCAAGGCCGAGGAGCTCAAGCACAAGAAGGTGCCGCCCCGCAAACCCCGCAAAAAGGCAGCGCCGAAGGAAGGTCGTATCGAACCGAGCACCGTGGCGACGGCGCCAGAAGGCTATATGGCGATCCCAGAGATTGACGTGCGTGCCTCCGCCGGCCCTGGCGCGCTGAACGAGGGCCTCGAGGAAACCAAGGAGATGTGGTTCTTCCCGGATCCCGTGATCCGGCACGAGTTCCGGGCGCGCCCCGCTGATCTCCGCATAATCACCATCGACGGGGATTCGATGGAGCCCCTACTCGCCAGCGGCGACCGGATCCTGATCGATACCAGCCAGCGCGTGCCTGTCCCGCCGGGGATCTTCGTGATCTGGGATGGCATGGGCCTGGTCGCCAAGCGCATCGAACACGAGCCGAACTCCGAGCCGCCTAAAGTCGTCATCAAATCGGTCAATCCCGAATATGACACCTACGAGCGTGATGCCGAGGAAGTCCACATCATCGGTCGCGTCGTCTGGACCTCGAGGCGCCTTTGAAACGCGCCCGCTTCGATACGCCCCTGCTCAGCCCGGCCAAGTGGATCGGAACGGCCGCCGGCGTCGCGGGCGCCGTTTTCATAGCTTTGAACCTAGGGATCGTGGCTTACGGGTTCGGCCTGTTTCTCGTGTCGTCCCTGCTCTGGAGTTGGGTCGGCTGGATGCATCGGGAGGCGAGCCTCGTCTTGCTCCAGGGCGCATTCACGGTGATCAATCTACTCGGCCTCTACCGCTGGGCTCAGTTCTAGGGGCATCGAGAATGAGAGCCGCCCCGATAACCCTGTTGATCGCCGTAGCGTTGTTCGCCGCAACGCCGTCCCTCGCAGCCGAAATCATTGGAACAGCAACGGTCATCGATGGCGATACGATCGAGATCCGCGGTCAACGCATTCGGCTCCACGGGATCGATGCTCCGGAAGGGGGCCAGCAGTGCGAACGGGGTGGGTCACGTTATCGATGCGGCCAGGCGGCGGCTCTGGCCCTCGCCGACGAGATCGGACGCCGCACGGTCCGGTGCGAGCAGAGAGACGTCGATCGTTACAAGCGGGTCGTCGCTGTCTGCCGATCCGGTGAAGAAGACCTGAATGCCTGGCTGGTCCGGCAAGGGCACGCTGTCGCCTATCGCCGCTATTCCATGGACTACGTGACTGCGGAAGACGAGGCCCGAATTGAGAAACGAGGCATCTGGTCAGGTGAGTTCACGTTGCCATGGCTCTGGAGACGCGGGGAGCGATCCAGATGACCATAACCCGGTAGCTTTTCAGTGGATATGATGGACCAGGCCATCACCTTGAGCGCGTTCGATGTCAGGCCTGTGATAGAGCGCCGCCGGGAGAATTATGCCGTTCTCGCCGCAACGCTTTCCGAATTTGCACTTTTCGACGGCGTGGCCATCGAGTTTACGCCGTTCGGTTTTCCGGTTCGGGTAGAAGCATTGACAAAAGCCGCCAATGCCGCCGTCGCTGCGGCTTGCCCTGCAGTGTTGTCAATTGCGTCATGGGTTCCATTGGCCGGCTTTTCAAATTCGCGCGTCAGGGAAACGTTTGCGAATCCCGTGCCACTAAAAAGTCATGCTAGATGGCTGTAAAAACGCATTTTTTTTGAAATATGCCGGCGGTTGAACGGTGTTCTCCAGCCCTGTCGGCAAGCGGTGCCGGTACGCTCGGCAAAGTTTTCCAGGTATGTCGGAAGGGCGCGCCGCTTGACGCTCTAGGGAACAATGTTTCGTTCTGTACCCAGAAGGAGTAGATTGGACGCATGAAAATCGATTCTTCCGGCCGGATACGACCCTCTTCGCCGCAAAAGAAGGGCAAGGCGAACAAGACGGAGGGTGGCGCTGGTTTCGCCAGCCATCTTGGATCGACCGGGGATTCCGGATCGCCGGTGACACCGGCCGCGCCGACGCAGACGGTCGATGCGGTTTTAGCGATTCAGACGGTCGGCGACGCGACATCGGGCGCCGCCAATGCGCGGGCGCGGCAATGGGGGTTCGATACACTCGATCAGCTGGAGCAGATCCGAACGGACTTGCTGCTTGGTGCGATCCCGAAAGATCGATTGATCAATCTCGCGCGGATGGTGTCCGAGCGACGGCAACATGCCGAAGACCCGCGTTTGAATGAATTGCTGGACGATATCGAGTTGCGCGTCCGCGTCGAAGTCGCGAAATACGAACAGCGAAACGGCTAATCCAGCCACTAAATCCCGTTAAAGAGTAAAGCCATTTCGGCTACTTGCCCGCTTCCGCGCACGCGACTATATATGGCGCGCTTTCGAAACAACATTTCCAGTGGAGTGCGTATGTCTCCTTTACTTCCGCCCGACTACCTGCCTTCGGAAGACGAGGATTTCATGAACCCGATGCAGCGGGAGTATTTTCGGCAGAAGCTCATGAGTTGGCGCACCCAACTTTTACGTGCGACGGGCGAAACGCTCGTCAGTTTGCAGGAGGAAAACCTCGCGGAGCCGGATATGGCGGATCGGGCGACCCTTGAAACGGACCGGTCTCTGGAGTTACGCACGCGCGATCGCCAACGCAAACTGATCAGTAAAATCGAGTCGGCGCTGAGCCGGATCGATGAAGGAACTTACGGTTACTGCGAAGAAACCGAAACCCCGATTTCCCTGCGCCGTCTGGAGGCGCGGCCGATCGCGACGCTGAGCATTGAGGCGCAGGAGCAGCACGAGCGCATGGAGCGTACGCATCGCGACGATTGATCGTGCTACCGCACTCGTATTACGTCGCCAACCGCCATTCTAGAATGGGAACAGTATGTCGATGATCTGGGTTCCGTAGCGCGGCTGCTGGAAATCCGAAATTTGACCCCGTCCGCCGTACGCGACGCGCAGTTCAGCGATTTGCTCATGGGTAACGGTATTCGCACTGGTGATGTCTTGCGGCCGTATGACGCCGGCGATCTGAATTTCGCGAACTTCGAAATTGACCCGCATCTCTTGTCGTCCGTGCAGGACGAGGTTCCCGTTTGGCAGGACCTGAGTCACGATTGCCGCGATCTGGAGAGTAATCTGCTCGTCCCGTTCGATCGTTCCCGTACCGGTGTTGGTCGTGGTACTATTGATATCCAGGAGGCTGGTCGGATCGACCGCTTCAGGCAGGATTGCGTTCAAAGCACCCTGATAGCCGAGAAGTGCGATGGCGTCCGCGTCTTCGTCGGTCGTTCGTGTCCTCGTCGTCTCGTTTCCGATGTCCGCCTGGTCGTCGACGGCGATCGTGACGGTAACGATATCGCCGATCTGACTCGCCCGAAGGTCTTTGAAGAACGCCCGCGACCCTTTGCGCCAGAGCGAATTCGGGTTGTGCACCGCGAGCACCGGCGCCGGCATCGGCATGCTGATCGGTTTGTAGTCCGGCTTGGTTGTCGGATTTTCGATCGCGGTAAATTTCGGTTCCTGACCCATATTCGCAATTCGGTTCAGCGCGTTGCAGCCTGAAACGGCAACGGCAAGAAGGACGGCGAGAATGAATCGATTCTTGTAATCAATAAACTTTGTCATTGTCAGGCAGATCCTAATTGAGTGCGATAGGGCCCGTGGTGAAGACCGCAACCCGTTCCGGGCCAATCACACGGGCTTCTATGGTCTTTCCGCTATCGATATTCTGGACGCGGACAACGTCACCTTTGCCGCCGTTCTCAAGCGACTTGCCTTTGGCCGTAAGCTGCATGACCTTCGTTTTGAGAAAAATCGTTACGCGTTTGCCCCGTTTGACGAGCGTTGGCGGTTGGATCTCGGTGGTCAAAACGGCGCGGCCGGCGACGATCGGGCGGCGCGGACTCATACCGACGAGTTTCGATTCGTTCAGAACCGTCCTCGGGTCAAGACGGTTGAGACGCAAGGATTTCCATTCGATGTCCCGTCCGCTGATGATGTCGTCGGCATAGAGCCGTTCCGTCAATGTCGGTA
>CAYLTU010000357.1:0-4968 GCA_964386465.1 uncultured Rhodospirillaceae bacterium | reverse complement strand
CCGGAAACGAGCGCGCAATAGGCGCCGTTCGCGCGCATGGTCGCCACTAAAGTGGCGGCGCCCGGGGTGATCCGAATCGCCACGAGCGACTCCTCCAGCGCGTTGGCCGGGAGACCTCGCAGCATTTCGACCCGCGCCTTGAGTGCGCCCTCGAAATCGAGTTCGCCGGCCATGGCGCGGGCGGTGATGTCGGCGATGGCCTCTCCGATGCCGCGCGCCGCCGCGAGCTCGTCCAGCATCTCGTTCTCTATGATCGTCGATTCCATATCGGCGACCAGCAGCCGTTTGCGCCGTCCGGCCGATGCCTGCATGACGATGTCGACGGGACGGCCAACCAGCCGCGCCCGAACGGCTGCTGCGACCGATTGCAAATCTTCGGCGGCAAAAGGCAAATCGCAGGCGATCCCCGCCGCGAGCCAATCCGGTTCCGCGGCCGATCCGTCGGATTCGCCGATCCCCGCGGCCGCGGCGCGCGTGTCGTCCACGGTGAGGCCCGCGGCGGCGGGGTCGCAGATCAGCGTAAGAACATTGTCCATCATCGCGCAGTCTGTATCTTCGGCTGTCATGGAAGGCAAGCCGGATAAACCCGTATTGATCGTCGCCGGCCCGACCGCGAGCGGCAAGTCGGCGCTGGCGCTCGCCGTGGCGGAAGAATTCGATGGCGTGGTGATCAACGCGGACAGCATGCAGGTCTACGCCGAGCTGCGCGTTCTTACCGCACGGCCGGGCGCTGAAGACGAAGCGCGCGCGCCGCATCGTCTGTACGGCGTATTGCCGGTGACGGCGATATGTTCGGCCGCGCGCTGGCGCGATTTGGCGCTCGAGGCCATCGCGGAGACGCATGATGCCGGAATGTTGCCGGTATTGTGCGGCGGTACAGGCCTTTATTTGCGGGCATTAATGCAGGGCCTGTCACCTATCCCCGAAATTCCGGATGCGATACGCAAGGATATCCGGGACCGATTGGAAAAAGAGGGGTCGTCGATCCAGTTCGAGCGACTGCGCGCCGTCGATCCGGAAAGCGCCGCCCGCCTGGCTCCGGGTGACCGTCAACGCGTCGCGCGGGCACTGGAAGTACAGGCGGCAACGGGCCGTCCCCTGTCGGCGTGGCAGACCGTCCCGCCCGAGGGACCGCCGCCCGGCTTGCGTTTCAAGACCATCGTCCTGGCACCGCCGCGGGACGTTCTTTACGCAGCGTGCGACGAACGACTGCTCCAGATGGTCCGCGCTGGGGCGCTGGAGGAGGTCGAAGCCCTGCGCCAGCAGGCGGTCGACCCTTCGCTGCCGGCGATGCGGGCCCTGGGCATGCCGGTTTTCCTCCGCCATCAGGCCGGTGAGCTGGGCCTGGAAGAGGCGATCGACGAGGCGCAGCAGGCGACGCGCCGCTATGCGAAACGGCAGACGACCTGGTTCAAGCATCAGATTGTTTCGGATTTTGTTCTTCAGACGCAATATTCGGAAAAAAATAGACCTAAAATCTTTTCATTTATTCGTCAAAACCTGTTGACCCAGCAAGATTGAATCCCTATTGTCGGCGCCCTTTGGACCGGTAAGAACCGGAAACCAAAGGGAAACAGTGGAATTTCAAACTCGGTGAGACTGTTTTCGCGCGATTTGTCGCGGTTGACTGGCTGCGGCAGAACGGATATTGCGATGCACAAATTTCATCGAGCGGACGAAATTTGAAGCAAGAAAGGTATGGAGACCGAGATGGCTAGCGAACGCATAACCGGTGCGGAGATCGTCATGAAGGCCCTGGCGGACCTTGGTGTCGACGTCGTATTCGGCTATCCCGGCGGCGCGGTCCTGCCAATCTACGATGCGCTTTTCAAGCAGAACCATGTCCGGCACATCCTCGTGCGTCAGGAAGGCGGCGCCGTTCATGCCGCGGAAGGCTATGCACGTTCGACCGGTAAGGTCGGCGTCGTGCTCGTCACCTCGGGACCCGGTGCGACCAATGCGGTAACCGGGTTGACCGACGCATTGATGGATTCGGTGCCAATCGTGTGCCTGTGCGGCCAGGTGCCGACGCATTTGATCGGCAATGACGCTTTCCAGGAATGCGACACGACCGGCATCACCCGGCCCTGCACAAAGCACAACTACCTGGTGAAGGACGTTCAGCAGCTGGGACGCACTTTGCACGAGGCGTTCTACGTCGCGGGCAGCGGACGGCCGGGACCGGTGGTCGTCGATCTGCCCAAGGACGTGCAGTTCGCGGAAGGCGACTACGAAGCGCCGCGTTCGGCCGTACACAAAACCTACAAGCCGAAGGTCAAGGGCGACCGCGGCGCGATCGAGGAAGCGGTGAAACTGCTGGCGGGCGCCAAGAAACCGATCATCTATGCGGGCGGCGGCGTGATCAATTCGGGCGACAAAGGCAGCCAGTTGCTGACGCAGTTCGTGCGCATGACGGGGTATCCCTGCACGCTGACTTTGATGGGGCTGGGCGCGTATCCCGCATCGGGCGATCAGTTCCTCGGCATGTTGGGAATGCACGGCACCTATGAAGCCAACATGGCCATGCACGGATGCGACGTGATGCTGTGCGTCGGCGCGCGGTTCGACGACCGGGTAACCGGGCGGCTCGACGCCTTCGCGCCGGACGCGAAGAAGATCCATATCGATATCGACCCGTCGTCGATAAACAAGAACGTGCGGGTCGATGTGCCGATAACCGGCGACGTCGCCTACGTCCTGGAAGATTTGATAAAGATCTGGAAATCGGGTCAGTCCCGCGTCGACGGCAAGGCGCTCGACGGGTGGTGGGCGCAGATCGCCGAATGGCGGGCGGTCAAGTCGCTCGATTTCAAGCAGTCCGGCACGCTGATCAAGCCGCAGCATGCGATCCGCCGCCTTTACGAGGCGACGAAGGACCGCGAGACCTACATCACGACCGAAGTCGGCCAGCACCAGATGTGGGCGGCGCAGCACTTCCCCTTCGACAAGCCCAACCATTGGATGACGTCGGGTGGGCTCGGCACGATGGGCTATGGCCTGCCGGCGGCGGTCGGCGTGCAGCTGGCCCATCCCGACGCGCTGGTCGTCGATATCGCGGGTGAAGCGTCGACGATGATGAATATCCAGGAACTGTCGACGGCGATGCAGTACCACGCCAAGATCAAGGTCTTCATCCTCAACAACGAGTATATGGGGATGGTGCGCCAATGGCAGGAACTGCTGCATGGCGGCCGCTATTCGCAGACCCATTCGGAAGCGCTGCCGGACTTCGTCAAGCTGGCGGAAGCCTTCGGCGCCGTTGGCCTTCGAGCGGAGAAGCCGGATCAGCTCGACGATGTCATCGCCGAGATGATCGCGACCGACAATGCCGTGATCGCCGATATCTGCGTCGATCCGGCCGAGAATTGTTTCCCGATGATCCCGTCCGGCGCGGCGCACAACGACATGTTGCTGGGGCCGGAGGATGAAAAGGAAAAATCGGTCTCCGAGGGCGGCATGGTGCTTGTTTAGCCCGTGAGATAGAGACCTATAAACAGCGTAGAGCCGAACCCGGCAAAGCCCGGGGTCGGAGTATTGAGTGATGCAGAACCAGGAAATCGAACGACACACCATTGCGGTGCTCGTGGACAACGAGCCCGGCGTGCTGGCCCGCGTGATCGGACTGTTTTCCGGGCGCGGCTACAACATCGAAAGCCTGACGGTGGCGACGGTCAGCGAGGACAAGACCATGTCGCGCATCACGATCGTCACCTCGGGCACGCCGATGATCATCGAACAGATCAAGGCGCAGCTCGACCGGCTGGTCCCGGTCAGCGACGTCCATGATTTGACCGACGAGGGGCCGCATATCGAGCGCGAAGTCGCCTTGATCAAGCTGGTGACGAAAGGTCCGGAACGGCGCGAGTCGCTGCGCATCGCGGATATCTTCCGCGCGCGCGTCGCCGACACGACGGTCGACTCCTTCGTGTTCATGGTCACCGGGACCCAGGAAAAAATCGACGCCTTTACCGAACTCATGCGTTCGCTGGGCGATGTGGAGATCGCGCGTAGCGGCGTGGTCGCCATTGCCCGGGGGCCCGAGGTCCTATAAAAGCGCGTCTCGTGTAATGAAGTTGAATTTTGGAAGATAGGGAATAGAGCCAATGCGCGTTTATTACGACCGTGACGCCGACGTCAATCTGGTGAAGAGCAAGAAGATTGCCATAGTCGGCTATGGCAGCCAGGGCCACGCACATGCGATGAACCTGCGCGACAGCGGCGTGACGGACGTCGCGGTGGCGCTGCGCGAGGGCTCCGGCTCGGCCAAGAAGGCCGAAGACGCCGGTTTCAAGGTCATGTCGCCGGCCGACGCCGCGAAATGGGCCGATGTCGTCATGGTACTGGCGCCAGACGAGATCCAGCGAGACCTGTACAGCGATGAACTCGAGCCGAACATGAACGCCGGCGCGGCTATCGCCTTTGCGCACGGTCTCAACATTCACTTCAACCTGATCGAGCCGCGCGACGATATCGACGTTTTCATGATCGCGCCGAAAGGGCCCGGCCACACCGTCCGCTCCGAATATGAACGTGGCGCCGGCGTCCCGTGCCTGATCGCGGTGCATCAGGACGCTTCGGGCAATGCGCACGATGTCGGTCTGTCCTACGGCAGCGCCATCGGCGGCGGCCGCGCGGGTATCATCGAGACGACCTTCAAGGAAGAATGCGAGACCGACCTGTTCGGCGAGCAGGCGGTGCTTTGCGGTGGTCTGACCTCGATGATCCAGGCCGCCTACGAAACCCTGGTAGATGCCGGTTACGCACCGGAAATGGCCTATTTCGAGTGCGTTCACGAGGTCAAGCTGATCGTCGACCTGATCTATGAGGGGGGCCTCGCCAACATGCGTTATTCCGTGTCGAACACGGCGGAATATGGCGATTATGTCAGCGGTCCGGAAGTCATAGGCGACGACAGCAAGGAAGCGATGAAGGGCATTCTGAAGCGGATCCAGACCGGCGAGTTCGTGC
>CAYLTU010000356.1:0-4971 GCA_964386465.1 uncultured Rhodospirillaceae bacterium | reverse complement strand
CGCGTTATCGTGAAACAGCATCTCGCGCTCCGCTTGCGAGAAATCCTCGGTAATTGCGAGAAACCCGTCAAAAATTCGCGTATAGCCGGCAACCAGACTGTCGACCGGAAAGTTGCTGGCGAACATGCAACGCTCGACGCCAAAGATCTCAATCGTATCCAACACGACCGGACGGTTAGCCGCCACCGCCCATTCAACATCCGGATCGCCGATCCCTGATATCTTCACCGCAACGTTCGGCGCCTCGGAGAACCGGCGCATCGCCGACCGCCATCCGTCGAGGCCTTCGTCGCTTCTGTCGGCGGGCAGGCCGGTATGGTTGAGGATGATTTGCGTATCCGGAAAATCGTGCGCAAGTCTGTACGCCTCTTCCAGCCGGGTCCATGGCGTCTGAAGGTCGAATGACAAATCATGTTCGGCAAGACGAGCGTAGCCCTTCCGCCAGGCGCTACCATCCATGAATCCGGACGGCTCCGGCGGTTTGTGCCGCACGCCACGCACGAACGAATACCCCGCCTGCCCGGCCAGCACCGAATCAGCATCGTCATGATGCAGCCACGCCTGCGCAACGCAGACGGATGGCAGCCCGTGCGTTGCGCGCACGGACTGTAGCCAGCGCGTTTCGCCGACCGGGTCAGTCGGTTCCCATTCCGCTTCGATATGCACCGAACCGGCGATCTCGAACGCCCTTGCGTCGGTACGAAAATCGTCCGGCAGATAGGACCGGCGTATGGCTTCGTAGTCGCCATAGCGGAAGGAAATCCGTCCACCGTCGGTCAGCCAGGGGTGCGGATTCCGGGCTAAATCCCAGAAATGATGATGCGCATCGATTATTCTCATTTCAACCGCACGCTCCCTCGCAATCCTCTACATTTCCTAAACGGAACGCGCCGCGCGGACAGCAGGGGAATAGTCCAATTAACAACCATGTAATGAATTATCCGAATCGAATTCTCTTATTCACACCGGAGCTATTTGAATTCCACTACAAAGCACACCCTCCCGCTTGCGCGTCCTTCTATCATTGGCGAAAATAGCATCGTAATCAGCATGGTTTAAGGTGCGGCAATTACAGGCGCGTCATGGATATCGATGAAATCAAATACGACTCGGCCATTGTACTGCATCCGGACGGTCGGCTGGATCAGGATACGGCTGCGGCGTTCCAAGAACGGCTGTTGCTGGCAGTCGGCGGCGGCGGTGAAGCCGTGATCGTCGATTTCAGCAAGATACCTTATGTCAGCAGTGTCGGGTTGCGCGCGATCATGATAGCCGCGAAACAGGGCAAAACAGACGGTATCTCACTGGCGGTCACAGGCCTTACCCCGACAGTAAACGAGATATTCGAAATCAGCCGCTTCAATTTCGTCGTAGATATCCACGAGAAGCTGCGCGACGCTGTTGCAGCGGTATCCGACGACGCCTCGAAAGCGTTCGATGCGTCCTAGTGGACATAATCTAACATATTGTACCCCTACGACGGCTTCCCGAGCCCAACGGTTGGGCGCGCGATACGCAGTGATGCAAGATCGTAGGGATACAATATGTTAGATTATGTCCACTAGTTTGCATCGCTAAACCGGTTCGACTATTACCATCAGATAGAACGAATCGCGTCCGCTCCACCGACGCGGAAATCACTGGGGGATCGCGTCAATGCTGGTTCGGTTTTGGGGAACACGGGGATCTTTGCCGGCGCCCATGACGGCCCGTACGACGCGAGACAAGATTCGCGGCGCATTGCGCAAAAGCATCGATCACGACCTGAGCACGGACGAGAAGATCGACCAATTCATCGACACGGAACTCGAATTCGCCGAGTCGGGGACCTATGGCGGCAACACGTCCTGTGTCGAGATAGACGGTGGCGCGGACGAGTACGTTGTCTGCGATCTCGGATCAGGATCGCGCGAATTCGGCAACGCGATCATGTCCAAGTTCGTCCCTGGGAAAAATTCAATCGTCAATGTCTTCCAGTCGCACCCGCATTGGGATCATATTTGCGGTTTTCCGTTCTTCGTACCGGCCTATATTCCCGGCAACAAGATTCGGATTCACGGCTGCCACGACACGTTGGAAGAAGCCTACAGAACTCAAAATTCCGCGCCGGGATTTCCGGTCGATTTCGACATGCTCGCCTCCGATATCGAGTTCGTGAAACTTGATACCGATACGGTGTACGAAATCGCCGGCATGAAAGTGACAGCGATGAAGCAGCACCATTCCGGCGATTCGTACGGTTACAAATTCGAAAAAGACGGAAAATCAGCCGTCTATTCGACGGATTCCGAGCACAAGTTCGAATCGATCGACGAGAGTTACGGCTTCGTCGAATTCTTTCGCGACGCCGATCTTCTGATTTTCGATGCGATGTACTCGCTTGCCGATGCGATTTCGCTCAAGCAAGATTGGGGCCACTCGAGCAACATCATCGGCGTCGAACTTGCGCACCGGGCGAAGGTGAAACAGCTCGCCCTATTCCACCACGACCCGAACTCCGACGACGCCACGATATCGCGGATTCTCGCGGAAACCGTCCGCTTCGAGGAGTTGAGCGAGGAAGGCGATTCCCTAAACGTTTTCGCCGCTTTCGACGGGCAGGAAATCAGACTGTAGGGCCGCATGGCCGCGCAAAGGACTAGAGAAGCATTAGCTTCGGTCTTTCACTGGCGCGGCCGAACGTTTGCGCTTGCCTGTCTTGCCGGTTTTTTGCTGTTCAGGGTGGTTGAGCCGGTTCCCTTCGAAAGGCTACGCACGCAGCTTTTCGACGCGCTGCACATCATGGAACCCCGCGACCGGCAGCAATTGCCCGTGATCATCGTAGATATCGACGAACGCAGCCTGGCGAAGCACGGCCAATGGCCCTGGCCGCGAAACCTGATGGCGCGGCTGGTCGACCGCGTGGCGGAAACACAACCGCTTTCGATCGGCTTCGACATATTATTCTCCGAACCCGACCGCTACTCGCCACACCGTATCCTGAGCGACCATGACGGCATTCATCCGGACTTCAAGCACCATTTGACCACACTGCCGTCGAACGACACGATCCTGGCGAAGAGCCTGGCCGGCACGCGAACGGTGCTGGGTATCGGCGCCTTGCTTACCGAGGAGAAAACCGCCAGCACGCGTAAGGTCAATCCCATTCCGGTGGTCGAGCGGGGCGAAAACGTGAAAGCGTCTTTACTCCGCTTCCCGACGGCAATCCAGAGCTTGGAGGAGTTGGACACGGCGGCGACCAGCCGCGCTACGCTGAACGCGATCCCCGATTTCGATGGCGTCGTTCGGCGTATACCCTTGGTCCTCGATGTCGGCGGTACGATTACGCCGACTTTGACGCTTGAAATGCTCCGGCTTGCCGTGGGTGCACCTTTTTTTGCCGTACAAAGCGACAAACATGGGATTCGTGGCATTCAGATCGCCGACGTCTTCGTACCAACGGAGCCGGACGGCCGAATCTGGATCAATTATTCGCACCCCGACGCCAATCTCTACGTTTCCGCGACGGATATACTCGAAGGAACGATCGACCCTGCTGTCCTGACGGGGAAACTCGTGCTGTTGGGCAGCACGGGTTTGGGCATAACCGATACCAAGGCAACCCCCGTCGCCGCGCAGATGAACGGTATCGAGATCCACGCGCATATTCTCGAATCGATCATCTCCGACGAGCATTTGATCCGACCGATCTATGCGGATTGGCTGGAACTCGGACTCGCGGCGGGAACAGGGCTGTTCCTGATCCTTGTCGTCCCCCTGCTCGGCTCCAAATGGTCGACGACACCGCTGTTTTTCCTGCTCATCATGCTCGGTGTCGTCGCCTGGCTCGCGCACGCCGAATTCTCCTTGCGGATCGATACGAGCTTCGCCGGAGCAACGAACACCGCGGTTTTCGCAATTCTACTGGTCGCCTCGTTCATCGAGACGGATCGGCTACGCAGGCTTCTGCAAGAAGATCTCGACCTGGAACGGGAAGCGGCACAACGCATGGAGGGCGAGCTATCGGCCGCGCGGTCGATCCAGCTCGGTATCCTGCCAAGCGATTTTCCCGCCTTTCCCGAGCACCCGGAATTCGACCTTTTCGCCATGCTGGAACCCGCAAAGGCTGTCGGCGGCGACCTCTACGATTTCGCCATGCTGGATGAAGACCACCTGTTCTTCATCATCGGGGATGTTTCGGGAAAAGGCATTCCCGCCTCGCTGTTCATGGCGCTGACGAAAGCGCTTTACAAAAGCAGCGCCATGCGACGGCAGGTCAAGATCGATGAAATCATGACCGAATCGAATGCCGAAATATCCCGCGAAAATCCAGCCATGATGTTCGTCACGGCGTTGTCCGGCATCCTCGATATCCGCACCGGCCTCATCCAGTTCTGCAACGCTGGGCACGATCCGCCAATTCTTCTTTCGCCGTCAAATCCGCTATCGACGATCCCGACCACCGGCGGGCCACCATTATGCGTGCTGGACGATTTTGTGTATCCGAGCGACACACATCAGCTCAATCCAGGCGAAACGCTCGTCATGTTCACGGACGGCGTGACGGAAGCTCTGAATCCGGAGCAGGAGCTTTACACCAATGCGCGCCTGGAAAACTTTCTCGCCGAACTGCCGCAGGATAGCCATTGTGAAGCCATCACGACGAAAATCTATTCGAACGTCAAGGCATTTGCGAATGGCGCCGATGCGTCCGACGACGTTACCGTCTTGGTATTGCAGTACCTGGGTCCGCCGCCTAACGCACCGTAATTTCAACGCGGCGGTTACGGGGTTCGTGCCGGTTGTCGCGTGTTTTGACGAAAAGGTCGTTTTCACCGCGTCCATACACGACAATCAGTTCTTTTTTGATACCGCGTCCGACCAGCTTGTCACGAATCGCCTCGGCGCGCCTGATCGAGAGCTTTTCGTTGTACTTCGCGCCACCGACCGCGTCGGTATGTCCGGTAACTTCGACTTCATAAGCCGAGCGAT
>CAYLTU010000355.1:0-4975 GCA_964386465.1 uncultured Rhodospirillaceae bacterium | reverse complement strand
TAGCTAGGGGTACGGAACCCTGGCAGCTCTGAACCCGATATCGGGTCGCTACTCATAATGAGAATAGTCTCTTTGAAACAGGGCGTTGAGACCAAGTTTAGTATAATATTACAGAATAAACACTAAATAAGACCAAAGTATACCCCGAATGAGGGATGAAAATTCACCACCGATGTACAATATTAGACTATAGAAGTTATCAGTTTGAGATTAACGATACAAAAAGGATGAAACCCTTTTATTTGGAACAACGGTAAAGTTTCATAGCTGCCGGGAGGTTTGTTTTAACCGTACAGGAACGATGTTTCCTGAAAGGAGGTTGAAATGAAACATTACTTACCCTTCACGGGCGCAATTTTGGGCGTGATTGCCCTTCTCGCGGTTCCCGCCCAGGCGCAAACCGTTTGCGGCCCTCGAAACGACATCGTCGAGAAACTCAACTCCAACTTTGAAGAGCAACAATCCGCTATGGGATTGGCCAAGAATGGCACCCTGCTGGAGATTTTCTCCTCCAAGGCAGGTAGTTGGACGATCATGTTTACGGAGCCGGGCGGCAGAACGTGTCTGATTGCCACCGGGGAAGGTTGGCAGAAAATCGACAAGGCCGCGAAGACGGCTGGAAAGAGTATGTAAGCGAGATTCAAGGAACGGATCGCAGGTACCTTTCAACCGAAGCGAGGTCCGGTCACATGTCTGTATTTTCCGCGAACGATTTCGATCGTCATGAACAGGTTGTGTTTTGCAACGACGCCGATTCCGGCTTGCGCGCCATCATCGCGATTCACAGCACGGCACTCGGGCCGGCGCTGGGTGGTTGCCGAATGTGGCGCTATTCGAACGACGCCGATGCACTGACGGACGCCTTGCGGCTGTCGCGTGGCATGACTTTCAAGGCCGCGCTCGCCGGCATTCCCTATGGCGGTGGAAAATCAGTCATCATCGGCGACGCGAAGAAGGATAAGAGCCACGCGTTGCTGGTCGCCATGGGCCGCGCGGTGCATTCGCTGGGCGGACGCTATTTGACGGCGGAAGATGTCGGCACGACGGTCGAGGATATGGATATCCTGCGCACCGTGACCCCGTATGCGCATGGCGTTTCGGACGGCAGCGGCAACCCGTCGCCCGCGACGGCCTACGGCGTCTATCTCGGTATCCGCGCGGCGGCCGCGCACCGTCTCGGAAAGCGAAGTCTCGCAGGCGTCCATGTCGCGGTTCAGGGGCTTGGCAATGTCGGCATGCGCCTTTGCGAGTATCTGGCGGAAGACGACGCCGTCCTTACCGTCGCCGATATAAATCCGGATGCGGTGGCGCACGCCGTGACGCAATTCAACGCGACGGCGGTCGACGTCAATGAGATCCTGACCGTCGAGGCCGACGTGCTGGCGCCCTGTGCGCTCGGCGCGATCCTCGACGACGTTACCGTTCCCGCCATTCGCGCCGTAATCGTCGCCGGCGGCGCCAACAACCAGCTGGCGCGTTCCGACCATGGTGACGCCCTGATGCGCCGCGGTATCCTCTATGCGCCAGACTACGTCATCAATGCAGGCGGCGTTATCGACGTGGTCAATGAGGGCCCGGACTACACGGAAGAAAAGGTCCTGCGCCAGGTCGACGGAATCTACGACACCGCGATGCGGGTCTTTGCGGAGTCGCAAGCCGCCGACATGGCGACCAACGACGTGGCCCGCGCCATGGCGATCGCGCGTATCGAGGAGGCCTCGCGCCATAAAGCGGCCTGACCGAATTTTTCTAGGCCTTCTGGTTCCGAGTTGGCCGGGACTGTATACCTCTCCGGGCACTCGGCACCAGGGGAGGAAAGCATGGCCGTTACGGTCGCGATGTACGACAAATCCTATGCGCATATCGGTGAGCGCCTGAATGCGCTTGGCCTCGATATCGAGGTACTCACATTCGGTAAGGACGGCCGGTTCCAGGTCGATGGCGCATCGGTTGGGCCGGATGGAATCGACGTCGATTATCTTTGGCTCAGCTCCCATCTCAACGCCGACAACGCACAGAAAGCGGCTTTCGAACTTGTGCTTGCCTGCAAGTCCGTCGGCGTCCTGCAAACTTTCAACGCAGGGCTCGACAATCCTGTCTACAGGAAAATATCGGACAAGGGCGTTCGCATCTGCAACAGCAGCGCGCAGGCCGTTGCTATCGCCGAATACACGATGGCCCAAGTGTTGAGCCTGCTGCATCCGATCGGCGCGCAGCGCGATCAGCAAGCGCGCAAGGAATGGAAGATGACGCCGTTCCGCGAAATTTGGCGCACCAACTGGCTGATCATCGGATACGGGCCGATCGGTCAGGAGTTGTCCAAACGGGTCAAAGCATTCGACGCAACGACTACCGTCGTGCGCCGCTCTCCGGCGACTTCGGAACTGGTCGACAGAGCCGGCACCATGGCCGATCTTGGCGAATTCCTGCCGAATGCCGACGTGATCGTGGTGGCCTGTCCGCTGAACGACGAGACGCGCGGGTTCGCCAGCACGGAATTTTTCGCCGCGGTAAAAACGGGCGCGATCCTGTTCAATGTCGCGCGCGGCGCTCTGATCGACGACACCGCGATGATCGCCGCGCTCGACGAAGGCCGCGTTGCGCATGCCGTGCTCGATGTATTCCATACGGAGCCGCTGCCGGAGGACGATTCTCTCTGGTCACATCCCAATGTACGCTTGACGCCGCACACCTCCTTCGCTGGCAGCGGCGGCCGCGCCCGCTGGGACGAACTGTTCCTCGAAAACGTCTCGCGCTTCGCGACGGGGATGCCAATTTTGCACGAGGTCGATCCAAGGGATATCGTCCCACTGTAAATTCGTTCGCTAGCAAATGTTGGTCCCAAAGGAATACCGCCATGCTGCTCGGCCTGTTCATGATGCCACTGCACCCGTCCTACCGGCCGATCGCGGATTGCTACGACCGCGATATCGATCAGCTGGTGCTCGGGGATAAGGTCGGTTTCACCGAGGCGTGGCTGGGCGAACACTTCACCGAGAAGTGGGAGACGCGCCGGCGCCGGATTTGCTGATCGCCAAGGCGCTGGCGCTGACAGAGAACATCAAGCTCGGCACCGGCGAGACCCTGTTGGGCATGCATGAGCCGGGAACTATCTGGCGCACCGGCTGGCGACGCTGGATCATCTGGCGCGCGGGCGGTTCCAGTGGGGCATCGGGCTGGGCGGCATCCCGACCGACATGATGCTGATGGGACTGGATCCGGCGACGGCGCGGGGCCGTGCGGCGGAAGCGCTGGATGTCATCCTCGGCCTGTGGGACCACGACGATGGCAAGTTCAGCCACCACGGCGAGTATTTCCACATCGACGCGCCGGAACTCGATCCGGTGACGGAGCGCGGCCTGCACATGAAGCCGCTGCAGCAGCCGCATCCGCCGATCGCGCTCGCTGCCAGCACGCCGAAGTCGGGTTCGCTCAAGGTCGCCGGCGCACGGGGCTACAGTCCGATGTCGAGCGCTGTCCCGTCCGCGACCTAATTTGCCGGGCCATTGGGAAACGGTCGAAGAGGGTGCGAAGGCGGCCGGACGGACCGCGAACCGCGGCGAATGGCGCATCGCGCGCGACATCTTCGTCGGCCCGACGCCGAAGATCGCCCGCGAACGCGCCCGCGAGGTTCTGGGGCGCAACTATACCGTCCATCAGGAGCCGAGCCGGATCGGAACGGTCCAGATTCAGTCCTGCAAACTCGATCCGGAGATGGCGGATGAGGATGTCGACGTCGATTATCTGATGGAAAATGTCTGGATCGTCGGCGACCCGGTCGAGGTCGAGGACAAGATCCGCGCGCTTCATGAGCAGGTCGGCGAGTTCGGCGGCTTGGCCCATATCATGGCGGACTCCGGCGATATCGATTCTCGCGGCGCAGAAACTGCCCGAAGCCGACGGCGACACGATGTTCCGCAACCTGTATCCGGCCTTCGAGACGCTGTCGGATGGCGTGAAAACCTTTCTGTCGGGTCTGCGGGCGAAGTTCAGCGGGACGATTTTGGCGCGCCGTACCGGGCATGAAGGCGAAATACACTTTACCTATCATCCGATCGTCCGCACCCACCCCGAAACCGGCCGAAAGGCGTTGTATATCAGCCATCCGGATACGGTCCCGAGCTTCGAGAACATGATCGACGCCGAGAGCCGGCCGATCCTCGACTACCTATACGCCCATTGTCCGAAACAGGATCGATGCTATCGACACATCTGGCAACCGGGCGACGTGGTGATGTGGGACAACCGCAGCACGATGCATTACGCCGTTCATGACCATGGCGACGCCGAACGCGTCATGCACCGGGTGACCATCGCGGGCGACCGTCCCGCATAGCCGGCGCATACTACTCATTCGCGGACAAACGATTTTTCCTGACGGTTCCCGCCTTCATAAGCCGGTCTTCCGTTCGGGTACCGTTAAGATCCCAGGACCATCTTTCCTTCGCGCAGCAGGGTGACGGGAGGCGGCCAATCGCCGACGGGCTGGACATGCGTGACCAGTCCAGCTTCGCCCGGTGCGGCATCCGGCAGCCACATATGGACGGCGAACGCCGGCGCTTCGTGCACGATGTTGAGAACCCGCTCCGGCCCGATGTCGAGACCGAACGGGTAACAAGTCGTCGGTCCGGCGAAGCCGATCGTGCCGCCGAATGGGGCGGTAACCGGCCGGTGGACATGGCCTGCCAGAACCCGCACGACCTGATCGTGCCGGCGCAGGACGTTCGCCAGTTCCGCGCCGCCACGCTTCAATCCTTTGGCGGAGCCGCCAGTCATGCCGCCAAAGAACGGCGGATGATGCAGCGCGACGATGGTCGGCCGGTCCGGCGCCTCGGCGAGCCTGTCGTCGAGCCAGGAGAGCCGTGCCGGGCACATCTCGCCCGCCGGATCGCCTACGATCACCGAGTCGCAGCAAACGATCCGGACCGGATAATCCTCGACGACGTATTGCAGGAACTCGCCGGAAGCGGGCAGG
>CAYLTU010000354.1:0-4986 GCA_964386465.1 uncultured Rhodospirillaceae bacterium | reverse complement strand
TCTTTCTTGACGATCCGGCCGTCGCCGAACGTGTAGATGTCGACGCCGAGCCAGTCCTGGGTTTCGCCGGATTTCAGCGTGGCGCGGCGGTGCCATTCGGCGTAGGCCTTTTCGTCGATGACGCGGATGTCGGTCTTTTCCCACTGCACATCCTCCACCGCCGCGAACAGGGTTTCGAAATAGCCCCTTATCTGCGCGTGGCCCTTGTAGGCGGTGCCGTGCGGGTCGGGGCCGACGGCGTTGACGAATTCGCCGTCGGCGGCGAAGTAGCTCACCATGGCGTCGATGTCGTGACGGGCGAAGGCGCCGCCGATTTCGTCCAGCAGTTTCAAGGTTTCGTCGCGGGTCATTCCGGTGCTCACTCTCTACGGTCGATGGTTCCAGACGGCCCAGTATAGACGACATAATACCGACCGCCTTCCGTTTGCGTGCGATTTCAGCGTTAAATACGGCATGGCGTAAAGCCGGAACCACGGCAAGCGAGGCAAAAGTGAAACAGGAACACGCGTCCGTCTATCGCAAGCTCGGCCTGGAGCCGGTCGTCAATTGCGGGTCGTCCCGTTCGGTCTACGGCAACAGCACGATGAGCGATCCCGTGCGCGAGGCGATGGAAAGCGCATCGTATCACCACGTGATCATGGAAGAGCTGGGGGAGGCGGCCGGCTGCCGCTTGGCCGAGCTGACGGGCGCCGAATGGGGTCTCGTGACGGCCGGGTCCGCGACGGGAATGGCGCTGGGGGCGGCCGCCTGCGTCGCGGCGAACGATCCCTTGCGCATGCTGCGCCTGCCGGCCGCGTTCGACGGCGAACCCCGGGTCGTCCTGACACCGAAAGGCCAGCGCTTCGCCTATGACCAGTCCGTCAGAATGGTCGGCGCGGAGGTCGTGGAAGTCGAGGATTTGGCCGGCTTCGAGTCCGCGCTTGGCGCAAACCATGTCGTGGCGGTCCTGATGCTGGCGGAGCGCGACGCGGAAGCGGCGCTGACTTTCGACCAGATGCTGCCGCGGGCCCGCGCCGCCGAGGTTCCCATTCTCGTCGACGCCGCGTCCGAGCCGCTGACCGCGCCCGAGCGCTGGACGTCGCGCGGCGCCGACCTGGTCGTCTACAGCGTCAGCAAGCTGATGCGCGGGCCGGCGGCTTCGGGTTTGCTGCTCGGCCGTAAACCGCTGGTTCAGGCGGCATGGTACAACGGTCCGCCGCATCAGGGCTTCGGCCGCGTCATGAAGATAAGCAAGGAGCAGATCGTCGGCGCCGTGGCGGCCGTCGAACGCTGGCTGGCGCAGAACCACGCGGCCGAGCAGCGGCGCTGGCACGAAAGGCTGGACAGGATGCGGGACCGCCTGCAGCCGATCAACGCGCTCAAACTCGGCAGGCATGAACAGGCCGGCGGCATTCCGCGCCTCGAGGTCGACTGGTCGGAATGCCAGCCCGGCCTGACCTTCACCGCGCTGCAGGCCGAACTGCTGGCGCGCCGGCCGCGTATCCTGATCGACGATTACGGCGGCACCGAAACCTCCACCATGATCAACCCGTTCGCGCTGGACGACGACGAGGCGGCGCTGGTCGCCGAGGCGCTGTTCGAGGCCCTGACCGCATCGCGGCCGGACAAGGCGGCGTCCCGTCCGACGGATTGCGACGTCGCGGGAGAATGGGAGATCGCAATCGATTTCGCGACCGGCCCGGGGCGGCACCGCCTGAACCTGCGGCGGGACGGCGACGCGCTGTCCGGCGAACATTCGACGCCGTACGGAGCGGGAGAGGCGACGGGCGCCGTGACGGAAGACGGGTTCGACCTCCAGGTCTTCCATTGGGTCGAGGGCTGTTACGTCGGGTTCCGGTTCGTCGCCGAGACCTGCACGCCGGACCGTCTCTCGGGCACGGTCGTGCTCGGCGCCGCCTCGAGCCACGCGCGGGGACCCACCACGCTCAGCCAGTTCGGCCGATTGCCCTTCACCGGGGAACGCGCCTAGGGCGACCGCGTTCCTGCCGAGACCAAACCGAGATTTTAACGGAGAAGGAGTACTACGGATGGACCCGAAATACCTCAATACGAAGGATTTGAAACACCGGTCCGACGTGGCCGTGTGGAACGGTGTCGCCTATGTGGCGGGAATCGTGCCCCCGGACAACATGCTTCCGGTCGCCGAGCAGACAGCGCAGGCGCTTGCGGTGATTGACACTCACCTCGCCGCGGCGGGGACCGACAAGTCGAGACTGCTTTCGGCCACCATCCACATGGCCGACGTCGATCGGGACGTCGCGGCCTTGAACGGCGCCTGGACCGCCTGGCTCACCCCCGGACGGCTTCCCGTGCGCACCTGCGTCGGTGCGGCTCTGCAGGGCGGCGCGCTGCTCGAGATCACCGTCGTGGCCGCGACCGATTAAAGGGACGCGATTACGGCCAATCCCCAATAATTACAATCACGGTGCACATCCTATCCGGACAATTTGACATCCCGGCATTTTCCCACTCAATGATCCAACATCATGGAATCGAACTGGGCTGCGCCGCGGCGCTAAAGGGGTGAGGTGCGTAATATGACGGATAGTCGGAAAATTGGATTTATCGGCCTTGGCGGCATGGGCGCCGGCGTGGTCAAGAACCTCGTACAAAAGGGGTTTTCGGTTCGGGTCCATGATCTCGATGAAAGTAGGGTCGAAACGGCGGTGGAGCATGGTGCCGTAGCGGCGCCATCGGCTCTTGCCGCGGCAGAGGGTATCGATGTTTTCGCCCTCTGCGTCACGACCGCCGAAGTCGTGGAAGAAATCCTTGTCGGCCCAAACGGCGTTCTGCCAGCCCTGAAACCGAACACCATCGTCCTCGACCACACGACGGTGAATCCCGACCACGTCGCGAGGATGAACGCACTTTGCGGGCAGCACGGCGCACGCTATGCCGAGGCGCCCATGACACGCACACCGGTACATGCGCAACAGGGTTGCGTAAACATACTTTACGGCGGTGACGAATCCGTTCTGGAGGACCTCCGCCCCATTTTCGATTGCTATGCGGAGAATATTTTTCACGTTGGGCCGAGCGGTCACGGCATCCGTCTGAAACTCATCCATAACTATATCGCTTTCGCAAATGTTGCGTCCTTCTGCGAAGGATCTGCCCTCGCCGCCAAGGAAGGTCTCGATATGAACAAGGTGATTGGGATCATTTCCGCGGCCGGCGGTAAATCCGGCATGATGGATCTGTATGGGGAAAGCACGTTGCGCCGGGATTTCGATCCCAAAATGTCCCTGGCGAACGCTAAAAAGGACGTCATGTATTACGCCCATTGGTTGGAACAAGTTGGTTTGCCGGGTTCTCTGGCAGAAGCGGTGCACGAGACCTACGCCCTTGCCGATGCCAAGGGACACGGCCAGGAAAGCTGTACCGCGGTTATCAAGCCCTACGAGGAATTGAGCGGCGTAATCGCTAAGTTGCCGGAAACCTGATCGTTACCGACCGGAAATCTCTCGGTAGCCGAACGCGGATCGCAGAGGCACGGAAGCCCGTTTCGGCTATGAGCGGCTGCCGCCACGATCCAAATCGACTTCCGCTGTTCCCCCAGTATCCGACGTTCGCGCGACGATGTCGGCTTTCCGCTGATTTGCGTCTGGGTTTCGCAGCACCTGGCGTGACGCGCGCAGCGGTTCTACGGTGACAGTGCACGCTACTCGCCGATACCCCTCCCTGGCGGTACGTCGGGGGCGCCCGCACCGCCAAGGTTGGCCGCGCGTCGGACGGCCGGCTTCAATCGCCCGCGGATTCCGATTCTTCGGAATCCAGGGCGACGAATTCCTGAACCGTCTCCGGATCGTCCTCGATTTTCTGAATCGTCCATCCCATGACGCCGAAGACGATCGTCACGATCGGCGACAGCCAGCAGAAGAAGTTGAACGGCAGATAGGCGATGGTCGCGACGCCCAGGACGCCCGCCTGATAGGCGCCGCCCGAATTCCACGGCACCAGGTTCGCCGTGACCGTCGCGCTGTCTTCGACCGCGCGCGACAGGTTCTTGGGGTGAAGACCGCGGTCCCGATAGGCCTGCGCGTACATCCGCCCGCCCATGACGATCGCCATGTACTGATCGCAGAGCAGCACGTTGGCGGCGATGCTGGTCAACACCGTCGAGACGATCAGCGAGCCGGTCGACTTGGCCTTTTCCAGCAGCTTGGCGACGATCACCCGCATCTGGCCGGTGCGTTCGGCGATGCCGCCGAACATCATGGCGACCAGCACGATGGCGATGGTGTACATCATGCTGTTCATGCCGCCCTTCGAGAGCAGCTTGTCCACCGACTTCACGCCGGTCTCGGACGTATAGCCGCCGAAGGCCACGTTGAGGACCTGCTCGAAGCTGTTTCCCTGCAGCGCGAGCCCGAGGACCGCCGCCGCGACGGCGCCCGCGACGATGCCCGGGATCGCGGGAACGCGGCGATAGGCGACCACGACCACCAGGACCGGCGGGATCAGGAAGATCGGGTTGATCATGAACGTCTTGTCCAGCGTCTCGAGGATGACCCGGACCTGGGCGATATCGGCGTCGCTGCCGCCGTACTGGAACCCGAGCGCGATTTCGATCAGCAGCGTGATGCCGAACGCGACGCCGGTGGTGTACATCATGTGTCTGATGTGCGTGTAGAGGTCGGTCCCGGCCATGGCCGGCGCCATATTGGTCGTGTCCGACAGCGGCGACATCTTGTCGCCGAAATAGGCCCCCGAGAGGCACGCGCCGGCGACGATCGGCAGCGGGAAGCCGAGGCCCGCGCCGATCCCCATCAAGGCGACGCCGATGGTCCCCGTGGTCCCCCACGAGGTGCCCGTGGCGAGCGAGGTGATGGCGCAGATGAAAAGGGTCGCGGGCAGGAAGAACTCGGGCCTCAGGATAAGCAGACCGTAGTAGAGCATCGTCGGCACGACACCGGACAGGATCCAGAGACCGATCAGAATGCCGATGATCATCAGGATGATGACCGCCTGCAACGCGTTGGCGAT
>CAYLTU010000353.1:0-4993 GCA_964386465.1 uncultured Rhodospirillaceae bacterium | reverse complement strand
CTGGGTCCCCGGCAGCGTCCATCATGCCCGATTTGCCGTTGGTCGCGCCACTAGATCAGATCGGGATTGCTTGGAATCACCTTCGGTGATCCAACAATCGCGTGAATCTGCTCTTCAACTATAGGAATAGAGCGGATTCACAAATTCGTTCGAACCCAGGAACTGGGTTCGACCAAACTTGATCCGCTCTATCACCCCGATAAACGCTTTTCGGTGTCGATAAGCGCTGTTCCGTGCGCTATGCTCGCGCGCATGGGATGGGGCAAGGCACAGACCGTTTGGGCAGGCTTCTTGGGCGTTACAATGTTGCTGTCCGCGTGCGCCGGCCGCGACACGGATCTGCCGGCGACGGTTCGCAGCGGCGACGCACCCGCGGCGGCGGATTTCCAACCCGTCACCGACATCCCAATCCCCGAAGACGCGACCATGGATACAGAGCGGTCGCTGATCCTCAGTAATCAGGATCATTGGACGGGACGGGTCGTGATGAAGGTCGGTCTGTCGGCACCGAAGGCCTTCGCCTTCTACCAGCAGCAGATGCCCAACTTCCGCTGGGTCCCGGTGATGAGCGTGCAGTCGGATATCAGCGTGCTCGCCTTCACCCGCGATGACCGCGCCGCGACCGTCCAGGTTCAGTCGCGTACAATCAGCGGCTCGCTCGTCACGGTCACCATCGCACCGCGCCAGGCCGACGGTCCCGCCTCGGTGAAAGTACAGCCGCTCGGCCGTTAGAACATTGCCGCTGCTGCTGAACCTTGGTACCATTTATTGGTAATTGCCGGAGTTTCAGGCTATGGCGAAAAATACCTCTGTCGTCCTCGGCGACCATTTCGAAGCCTTCATCGGCGATCGCGTGAAGACGGGGCGGTATAGCTCCGCCAGCGAAGTCGTGCGCGACGGGCTGCGGCTGTTGGAGGAACGGGACGCGCACCTCGAAGCGCTTCGCGCGGCCCTGATCGAAGGTGAGGACAGCGGCCCTGCGGTGCCGTTCGATTTCGACGCGTTCCTGCGACGTAAGCGCGCGGAGCACGAAGAAAAATGAGCCCGTTGATTTTCTCTCCAAAAGCAGCGAGGGATATCGACGAAATCTGGGAATACTCGGCGCGGCGATGGGACGTTGACCAAGCCGAGCGGTATATCGGAACCATTCGAGAAGCGTGCGAAGCTCTCGGCCGCCGCGAGCGGCTTGGTCTAGATGCCAGCACCATAAGAGCGAGTTACCGGAGACTGCGTTGCGGATCACACGTCATTTTCTATCGGCGGATATCGGACGAGATGATTGAAATCATTCGCATCCTGCATCAGCAGATGGATTTCGCACGCCATTTGTAAAAGGCGGTGCCTGTAGCCTCAATTGCCGCGTACGGGATAGAGTCGGCGCGGCGCAGCTTACAGTTAGGCCTATGATGGAAGCGAAGAATCTCATTGTCTTCATGAGCGACGGCCATGACCCGCGTTATCTCGGTTCGACCGGTCATCCCTTGATGCACACACCGGCCCTGGATCGGCTTGCCGGTCGCGGGACCCGGTTCAGCAATGCCTATACGCCGTGCCCGATCTGCGTGCCGGCGCGGGCGTCATTCGCGACCGGGCGTCACGTGCACGAAACCGGCTGTTGGGACAATGCCCATGCCTACGACGGGGAAATCGAAGGTTGGGCCCGGCAGGTGCAGCGCGCCGGACATCCGGTCGAAGCGATCGGGAAAATGCACTTCCGCCGCGCGGAAGATCCTCTTGGATTCGACCGGCAGCACGAACCGATGCACATCGTCGATGGCATCGGCATGGTCTGGGGCGCCCTGCGCGATCCCTTCCCGACCCTCGATCCGCCGTTTCGCCTGATCAAGAACGTTGGCGTCGGTGTGTCGAACTATAACCTCTACGATCGCCGCATCGCGAACCATGCCGCCGAATGGCTGATGGCCAAAGCTAAAGCGGACGGCGATCCATGGGTCCTGTATGTCGGGTTCGTCGCGCCGCATCCGCCGTTCGTTGCGCCGCGCGAATATCTTGACCGGTATCCGCTCGACCGGGTGCCGCTGCCCAAGGCGCACGACATGCCGGTGGAAAGCCTGCATCCGTGGGTCCAGGCGCAGCGGGAATTCATCGCCCAGGACCGTTTCTTCCGCGACGACGAGGAAAGGCGCCTCGCCTACGCGTCCTACATGGCCCTCTTGAGCTTCGTCGACGTGCAGATCGGGCTGGTGCTCGACACGCTGGAGGAACTTGGCCTCGATGCGGAGACGCGCGTTCTCTACACCAGCGACCACGGCGATTCACCGGGCGCGCGCGGGCTGTGGGGCAAGTTCAATTTCTATGAGGAGTCAGCGAAGGTTCCGATGATCCTGGCCGGCCCCGGCATCGAATCCGGCCAGGTATCCGAGACGCCGGTCAGCCTGATCGATGTCTATCCAACCGTCCTCGACGCGCTCGACATCGTCCCGCCCGAAAGCGACGGTGCGCCGGACGGCGAATCGCTGTTCGAAATCGCCGCCGCGCCGACCGATCCCGAGCGTATCGTGCTGAGCCAGTACCACGCCTTCGCCTCCCCGACGGGCGGCTACATGCTGCGCAAGGGCCGCTTCAAGTTTCACTACTATGTCGGATACGGTACGGAATTATTCGATCTAGAGAACGATCCCGAGGAAGCTGTCGACCTCGCAGCCGATCCCGGCCACGCAGACGTGCTGGCGGAGATGGAACGGCTGCTGAGGGAACGGCTCGACCCGGAGGCGGTGGACCGCCGCGCGAAAGCCGACCAGGAACGCCTCATCGAGCGTCACGGTGGACCGGAAAAGGCGCTCGGCGTCGGCGCGCCCGGCACGACGCCCGTACCCGGTTACGGCCAGGAATGACGCCGCGCGGGCATCCATAGCCTGTCGACGGGCGCACGATTTGCCCCGCCCGGCGGGCGCCCCTAAAGTTCCGGCATCCACAAAGGAGGCTGCATCATGAGCCAAGCAACAGGACCGCTCGCCGGGGTAAAGGTCGTGACCTGTTCGACGGCGCAGGCCGGCACGGTGCCCTATACCTTGATGGCGGATTTGGGGGCGGAGGTCGTCAAGATCGAGGTGCCCGGCAAGGGCGACGCGTCGCGCACGGCGGGCCAGGTCGAAGGCTATCCGAGTTCCTATTTCGAGACCAACAACCGCGGCGTGAAGAGCCTGACCCTGAACCTGAAGGACCCGCGCGGACAAGAGATTCTCCATAAGTTGGTCGCCGAGGCCGACATCTTCGGGCAGAACTTCCGGCCGGGCGCCGCGGAAAAGAACGGCTTCGGCTACGAGGATTTGAAGAAGATCAATCCGAAACTGGTCTACGCCTCGATATCCGGCTACGGGCCGGACGGGCCGCACGCCGCCCTGCCGGGAACCGACGCGATGGGTCAGGCGCTGGGCGGCGTCGCCGAGGCGTTCTCGCAGCCGGGCCAGCCGATGCGCACCGGGATCGTGTCGGTGGCGGACGAAACCTGCGCGATCCTCACCTTCGGCGGCGTCCTCGCCGCGCTGCACCACGCCAACGCTACCGGGGTTGGGCAGAAGGTCGACACTTCGCTGCTCGGCGGCCAGATCCGCATGCAGGGCTGGACCCTGACGACGACCATGTGGCGCGGCAGCAACCCGGTCACCGGCCAGGCGCGCATGGTCGGCACCGAAAAGCGGCCCGGCATGAGCGCCAGCTTCGAGGACAGGGACGGCAAGCCTTTCGTCTTCCAGCTGGCCGGACGCAAATGGCATACCGCGATGCAGGCGCTCGGTTTCCACGAGGAACTCGAGGCAATCGGCCTCGGCGATCTCGGCCCCGCCGTCGTCTCGGAGGAAAGGCGCGTGCAAATGCTGGCCAAGCTCGACGAATGTTTTGCGCGCGACAGCCGCGATCGCTGGGTCGAGGTCCTGCGCGCGGCCGACATCGTGGCGGCCCCCATCAACACCTTGCTGGAAGCATCGAACGATCCCGACGTGCTGGCCAACGGCTACGTCGCGGAAGTGGACTATCCCGAGCACGGCAGGACCGCCAGGGTGCACGGCTCGCCCTGGAAGTTCTCCGAAACGCCGCCGCAATTCGGCCAGGCGCCTAAGCTGGGCGAACACAGCGGCGAACTGCTGGCGCGGATCGGATATTCGGAGAAGGATATCGAAGCCTTGCGCGAAGACGGTGTCATCTGAGTCCACAGCGCCGCGCCGGTTAGGGTATACATCACGCAGGACAAAAATTTACCGAGGGGAAGACATATGGCCTTCGTCGAAACCGAACGCCACGGGCAGATCATGATCGTCCGGCTGAACCGGCCCGATCGCATGAACGCCATGGGATCCGAACTGCGCCAGGGCATGGCCGAGGCCTTCTCCGAGTTCCGCACGAACGGCGATTTGGAAGTCGCGATCTTCACCGGCTCCGGCCGCGCCTTCTGCGCTGGCGAGGACATGAAGGAATCGCTGGAGAAGGGCATCGTCGGCAGCCCCGACCCGGAACTGGAAGACCCGTTCATGAAGGGCACCCTGGAGAAGCCGGTCATCGCGGCGGTCAACGGTTTCGCCATGGGCGGCGGCTTCATGATGGTCGAACGCACCGATTTGCGGGTCGCGGTGCCGGACGCGGTGTTCGAGATGTCGGAGGCGAAGCGCTGGCTGCTCGGCGGCTACAATCACGGCCACGTCGCCGGGCTGCCGCATCCGGTCGCGACCGAAATGGCGCTTGGTTTCCGCTTCACCGCCAAGCGGCTGCACGAGGTCGGCTTCATCAACCGCCTGGCCGAGCCGGACGACCTGATCCCGACGGCGATGGGAATGGCGGAGCACATGCTGACCCTGCCACCCGCCGCGCGGGTCAACACGATCTACATGATGCGCCAGATGCGGCCCAAGGTGGCGCCCGACCTCTCCGCCCTGGCCGACGCGCTGCACGAACATGGCGACAAGTCCGACCGCGTCGAATCCCGCGCCGCCTTCGCCGAGAAGCGCAAGCCGAACTGGAAGGGCTGGCTCCAGCCGGA
>CAYLTU010000352.1:0-5016 GCA_964386465.1 uncultured Rhodospirillaceae bacterium | reverse complement strand
CGCGCCATCAGTTCGATGGCGCCGCGCCGTGTCTCGACGCGCACCGTGTCGCCGGCCTTCAGGCCTAATTTGTGCAAGTCACGCGAGGACATCTGCGCGATGGCTTCCGGCTCGAGTTGATCCAGCACCTGGCTCCGCCGCGTCATGGCGCCGGTATGCCAATGTTCGAGCTGGCGGCCGGTCGTCAGGACCATCGGGAATTCGTCGTCCGGCTGCTCGTCCGGCGGGATGATGTCGGCGGGGACCAGCTTGCCGCGGCCCGATGCGGTCGGGAATCCGTCGCCGAAGACGATCTCATTGCCCGGCCGATCCGGCGCGTCGACGGGATAGGTGACGGTATTTTCGCGCTCCAGGCGCTCCCAGGTGATGTTGTCGAGCGATCCCATCACGCCTTTCATCTCGGCGAAGACGTCGCTGGGATGCGTGTAGGTCCAGTCGAGCCCGATCCGGTTCGCGATCTGCTGTATGATCCACCAGTCCTGCCGCGCGTCGCCGGGCAGTTCGAGCGCCTTGCGGCCCATCTGCACCTGCCGGTTGGTGTTGGTGACCGTGCCGTCCTTTTCCGGCCAGGCGGAGGCGGGCAATACTACGTCTGCGTGGCATGCAGTTTCCGTCAGGAAAAGGTCCTGTACGACCAAGTGTTCCAGCTTCGCCAGCGCCGCGCGGGCATGGTCCGCGTCCGGATCGGACATGGCCGGATTCTCGCCCATGATGTACATGCCCTTGATCACGTCGTCATGCACCGCATCCATGATCTCGACCACGGTCAGGCCGCTGTCCGGGTCGAGAGGCGTGCTCCAGACATCCTCGAAGCGCTGGCGTACCTCTTCGGCGCCGACCGCCTGGTAGTCGGGATAGAAAATCGGGATCAGCCCCGCATCTGACGCGCCCTGCACGTTGTTCTGGCCGCGCAGCGGATGCAGTCCGGCGCCGGGCCGTCCAACCTGGCCGGTGATCAGCGCGAGGGCGATCAGACAGCGGGCGTTGTCGGTGCCGTGGGTGTGCTGCGAGATACCCATGCCCCAGAATATGATCGCAGATTCCGCGCGTGCGTAGCTGCGCGCCACCGTTCGCAAGGTATCCGGGTCGATGCCGCAAATTTCGGACATCGCTTCCGGCGTGAAATCGGCGATGTGTGTCTTCAGGTTCTCGAAACCTTCGGTCTGGGATTCGACATATTGCCGATCGTACAGTTCCTCCGTAACGATCACGTTGAGCAACGCGTTCAGCATCGCCACGTCGGTGCCGGGCTTGAACTGCAGCATGTGGCTGGCGTGTTTCTTCAGCGCCTGGCCGCGTGGGTCCATGATGACCAGGGTGGCGCCGCGCTTCGCCGCCTGCTTGAAGAAGGTCGCCGCGACTGGATGGTTCTCGGTCGGGTTGGCGCCGATGACGATGATCAACTCGGAATCCCTGCAGGCGGTGAAAGGCGCGGTGACGGCGCCGGAACCTATACTCTCCATCAGGGCGGCGACGGATGAGGCGTGGCAGAGCCGCGTGCAATGGTCGACATTGTTGGTGCCGAAGCCGGCGCGGACCAGCTTCTGGAACATATAGGCTTCCTCGTTTGAGCACTTGGCCGACCCGAACCCCGCCAGCGCGCTCGATCCGTCGCGGTCGAGGATCGTCTTCAGGCCGCCGCCGGCGCGGTCGAGCGCTTCCTCCCAGCTCGCCTCGCGGAAATGCGTCCAGGGGTCGGCGGGGTCGATATCGATGTCCGCGCTCTTCGGGGCGTCGTCGCGGCGGATCATCGGTATGGTCAGCCGGTGCGGATGCCGGACATAGTCGAAACCGAAACGCCCCTTGACGCAAAGCCGGTTCTCGTTCGCCGGGCCGGCTCGTCCCTGTACCGCGGCGATCTCGTTGTCTTCGTTGATCTGGTAGGTGATCTGGCAGCCGACGCCGCAATAGGGGCAGACACTCTCGACCTCGCGCAGCGGATCGGTCCTGCCGACGCCGTTCCCGTCGACCCGGGACGCTTCCATCAGCGCGCCGGTCGGGCAGGCCTGGACGCATTCGCCGCAGGCGACGCAGGTGCTTTGGCCCATGGGATCGTCGAAATCGAAGACCACCTTGCTGCCGTGACCGCGGTAGGCCATGCCGATGACGTCGTTGACCTGGACTTCGCGGCAGGCGCGGACGCACAGATTGCAATTGATACACGCGTCGAGGTTGACGGCCATCGCGGTGTGATTGGAGTCGGCGGTCACAGGGGTGCGGGCGGGTAGGCGGCTTCCGCTGATTTCGACGCGATTCGCCCAATGCCAGAATTTCGATCCTCGATCGTGCGCAACTTCTCGCTCCGGTTGATCCGTGGCGAGCAATTCGAACACCATCCTGCGCGCCGTCTTGGCCCGGTCGGAGGCGGAATGAACAACCATACCCTCGGTAGGCGTGCGGATGCAGGACGCCGCCAGAACCCGCTCGCCCTCGATCTCGACCATGCAGGCGCGGCAGTTGCCGTCCGGCCGGTAGCCCGGCTCCGGCGCATGGCAGAGATGCGGGATCTCGACGCCGAGCCGGTCCGCCGCCTGCCAGATCGACTCGCCGGGCTGCGCTTCGACTTGGCTGCCGTTGAGCGTGAAAGTGACGGTCATACGACCTCCTCTCGGAAATGCTTGAGGACCGAGAACAGAGGATTGGCCGCGGCCTGACCGAGACCGCAGATCGAGGCGTCCGCCATGGTGCGGCCAAGCTCTTCCAGCAGGACCGCGTCCCAGGCGCCCTCCGACATCAGCGCGACGACTTTCTCCGTGCCGACCCGGCAGGGCGTGCATTGGCCGCAGCTCTCATCCTCGAAGAAGCGCATCAAGTTGCGGGCGACGTCGCCCATATCGTCCCGGTCGGAAAGGATCACGACTGCGTGGCTGCCGACGAAACAGCCTTCCGATTCCAGCTTGCCGAATTCGAGCGGCAGGTCGCCCTTGGACGCGGGCAGGATGCCGCCCGAAGCGCCGCCCGGGAGGTAGCCCTTGAAGGCGTGCCCGTCCGCCATGCCGCCGCAGAACTCGTCGATCAGTTCGCGCACCGATATGCCCGCCGGGGCGAGCTTTACGCCTGGCTCAGCCACCCGTCCGGAAACCGAGTAGCTGCGCTGTCCCTGGCCGCCGTTTCGGCCCTGTTCGGTGAACCAGGACGCGCCCTTCTCGACGATGTCGCGGATCCAGAACAGGGTCTCGACATTGTTGACCAGGGTCGGGCGGTCGAACAGCCCCTTCTGCGCCACATAGGGCGGGCGGTGGCGGGGCAGGCCGCGCTTGCCCTCGATGCTTTCGATCATCGCGGATTCTTCGCCGCAGATATAGGCGCCGGCGCCACGGCGCAACTCGACGGCGCCTTCGTCCGCCAATCCCGATTCAATCAGTTTGGTAAGTTCGACCTGTAACAGTTTGCGAATTTGGGAATATTCGTCTCGCAGATAGATATAGGCGCGGTCCGCCTCGACAGCCCAGGCGGCGATCAGCATGCCTTCGAGGACACGGTGCGGATCGGATTCCAGGTAATGCCGGTCCTTGAAGGTGCCCGGTTCGCCCTCGTCGGCATTGACGGTCAGGTAGCGCGGTTTCGGTTCGGCGCGGACGAACTGCCATTTGCGCCCGGTCGGGAAACCCGCTCCGCCGAGCCCGCGCAAGCCGGACTCGTCCAGCGCGGCCAGAATGTCCTCGACCGTCGTGCCGCCGTCGCGGCAGGTGCGCAGCAGCGCGTAGCCGCCGTCGGCGCAATAGGCGTCGAAATCGCGGTAGGCGGGGATCTCGGGCGAAAGATCGCCACCGTCGATCGTCGCTGCGATACTTTCCACCGACGCGGTCGTAACATGCCGGTGCCCGACCTCCGCCACCGGGGCGCCATCGCAGCGGCCCATGCACGGGGCAGCGACCACGCGGACCACTTCGCCGTATTTCGTCTGAAGGTCCTTGAGCAGGCGCCGCGCCCCCATCATTTCGCAGGTCAGGCTGTCGCAGACCCGCACGGTGACGGCGGGTGGAGGTACCTCGTCCTCCTTGACGACGTCGAAATGGGCGTAGAACGTGGCGACTTCGTATATTTCCGCCATCGGGATGCGCATTTCGTTGGCCAGTGCCGCCAGATGCGCCGCCGTCAGGCAGCCCTGGCTATCCTGGATCAGGTGCAGATGCTCGATCAGCAGGTCGCGGTCGCGCGGCCGGTCGCCGAGCAGTGCTTCGACCTCCGCCTGCGCAGACGGATCGACCTGTCTTCCCTTGGGATGCGGGCGGCCTTTACCGCGGCCGCGGCCGGGATGGCGCCGCTTGCGGACGATCTTCTCACCCTCGGACATATGCTGCTCCGAAATACGCTCGTATCAAGGCGCTAGAATAGCCCTTCGACATCGCCCTTGTCGTTGATGTAGATACTGTTGGCGGCCGGCACGCGGGGCAGGCCCGGCATGGTCATGATGGCGCCGCAGATGGCGACAATGAACTCCGCGCCGGCGGACAGGCGCACTTCTCGCACGGGCACGGTGAAGCCCGACGGCGCGCCCTTGAGGTCCGGGTTGGACGAGAAGCTGTATTGCGTCTTCGCCATGCAGACCGGGAAGCGGCCGTAGCCTTCCTTCTCGTATTGCTCGATCTGGTTCATAACGCTGCCGTCCGCCGTGGCGTCGTCCGCGCCGTAGATCTCCTTGGCGACCGTGCGGATCTTGTCCCACAGCGACAGTTCGTCGCCATAGAGCGGTTTGAAGTCCGCGACGCCGCTGTCAGCCACCTCCGCGATCTTGGTCGCCAGTTCCTCGGTCCCGGCGCCGCCATTGGCCCAGTGCGAACAGACGTAGGCGTCGACGCCGAGCCCGTCGCAGTACTCGCGCACTACCGCCATCTCCGCATCGGTGTCGGCTATGAACTGGTTGATGGCGACCACGGGCGGCACGCCGAACTTGCGGATATTGCCGATGTGGCGGCCGAGATTCTCCAGCCCCGCGCGGACCGCCTCGACATTTTCGTCGCCGAGATCGCCGCGCGCCACGCCGCCATGCATCTTCAGCGCCCGCACCGTCGC
>CAYLTU010000351.1:0-5047 GCA_964386465.1 uncultured Rhodospirillaceae bacterium | reverse complement strand
CCTTTTGATTTGTATGTCTACTAGCGGTAGGAACGAAAGCAGAAATAGAATTGTTATGGCGCATTTTGCTAGCCGCATGATTGCAAGACGGCGTAGCGCTAAACACTTCCGCTGTTCCCCCAACAGCCGACATCGGCGCATCCAGGTCCGCTTTTCGCGTGTTTGCGTCCGGTTATCCCGCAGCTTCAGTTGTACCGAACGATGCCGGCTGACGGGGATTTTTGACCCAGGCTGTGCGGAAACAAATTTCGAGCCATTTTGACGCAGGATTGATTCGTGTCGAGCCCACTGGGCGCAGCAAAGTTTTGCGCTGACCATTCATTCGATTCGATTGTTGCGCGAGAGCGTTATCTTCAGGCGTTCTTACACAGCCTGGACCCACAGGCGACATTGAGGGCAATGGACAGGATCATCCGTCAGCCATAAACTTTAGCGAGAACCGCGATACGGTGGGGGTCGCTGGGTGTCCGAAGATATAAGCGCAATGGCTCGACGGACTCGGCCTCACGCCGCAAGAAGCGTACCATGCGCTTAACTGCACGGCTCTAGCAGCCGGCCATGGTTCCTGCCGGCGACCCAGGTCTGGTAAGGTCTCCGTGACAGGATCGAGACGTAGGGAGTTGGCCATAGACGGCGCGACAAAAGACACTTGGTATCTCGGTTGCGACATCGGCGGCACGTTCACGGATTTCGTCGTCTGCGAGTCGAACCGCCGGGAGCTCCGCAAGTTAAAGCTGCTAACCACGCCGGACGATCCTTCCAATGGATTTCTCGAGGGTGTCCGCACCCTGGCCGGTGAGATACCCGACCTGCTGTTGCAGACTGATGCGGTGATGCATGCAACGACGTTGGCGATCAATGCGATCATCGAACGCAAGGGCGCGCCGACCGCGCTGATTACCACGGCGGGCTTCCGCGATGTCTTGGAAATCGGGCGCGAGAAGCGCTACGACATGCACGATATCTTCCAAAGCTTCCCCCATCCCCTGGTACCCCGGCGCTGGCGCTTCGAGGTGAATGAGCGGTTGTACGCCGATGGGGCCGTCTGCACACCCATTGATTTGGCCAGCGTCAAGGCCCTAATACCAAAGCTGCGCGAAGACGGGATCACGTCCGTCGCTATTTGCTTCCTGCACGCCTATGCGAACGCCGATCATGAAAGTCAGGCGGCGGAAGTGCTGGCCAAGCACCTGCCCGACGTGGCGCTGACGTTGTCCAGCGATCTGTTGGCGCAGGTCGGCGAGTTCGAACGGACCTGCACCACCGCTGCCAACGCTTACGTAAAGCCGATCATGCGGAATTACTTGAAGAAGGTCGACGATAGTCTGCGCGATCAGGATTTTGCCGGCCGGCTGTTTTTGACACTGTCGAACGGTGGCCTGACGTCGCACCACACGGCGCGGGATTTTCCGATCCGGGTGGTCGAATCGGGTCCGGCTGCCGGCGCCATGGGTGCCGAGGTCATTGCCCGACGGCTTGGTCTGAAAAAGGTCATGGCCTTCGACATGGGCGGCACGACGGCGAAAATCTGCATCATCCGCGATGGTGAACTGATGCGCGTCAACGCTTTCGAGGTGGCGCGCGAGGCACGGTTCAAGCGCGGCAGCGGCATTCCGTTGCAGGTGCCGGTGGTCGATCTGTTGGAAATTGGCGCTGGCGGCGGCTCGATCGCGGCGATCAATGCGCTGGGCATGCTGGAGGTCGGGCCGAGAAGTGCCGGGGCCGAACCGGGGCCTGCGTGTTACGGCCAAGGTGGTACAGACGTCACTGTCACCGATGCCGACGTACTGTTGGGTTATATAGCTCCCGCGGCATTCCTCGGCGGACGCATGGCGCTCGACCCGAGTGCCGCCGAGGTGATGATGAACGCTAATGCCGCCAAGCCCCTGGGCATAAGTGCGGCGGAAGCCGCTTGGGCCGCACACGAGCTAATCAACGAAAACATGGCGGCCGCCGCACGGGTCCATTTCGCGGAAAAGGGGGAGGACCCCGAAGACTACGTGATGCTCGCCTTCGGCGGTGCCGGCCCAGTTCACGCCGCGGGCTTGGCCCATAAGCTCGGCATCCGCGATGTCGTGATCCCGGTTTCGGCGGGCATCTTCTCGGCCCTTGGCTTTTTCACATCTCCGATGATGTACGACTCGGTCCGCGCCTACCGGGTCAAGCTCGACAACATGGATGCGGACTATATGACCGAAGTGATCGCCGCGCTCTCCGAAGAGGTCGCGGCATTTCTGGAGGTTCCCGACCTGACCGGCGTCGAGTGGAAAGCCAGCGTTGATATGCGCTACGTCGGCCAGGGCTACGATATCGCCGTGCCCTTGGCCGGCGGCGGACCACCCGACCCCGATGACATCGCCCGACGCTACGACGAAGCATACGTACAGCTTTACGGCCGCACATGTATCGGCGTGGCGCGCGAGATCATCAATGTCCGGGTTTCGGCAAGGCGCGAGGTCCTCGGCATCGAGGCGCTTTCCTTCAAGACTTCGGGCACTGAAGCCGAAGCTGCCCAAGTGAGCCGCCCCGCCTATGCCCCCGAGGCCGGCGCGTTCCGGGATTTCGCAGTCGTGCAGCGAAGCGCTTTGAGCTCTGGAGCCCGAATCACCGCCCCCTGCATCATCGAGGAAACAGAGTCGACCACCGTTTTCCCCTATACCGGCCATGCCGAGATGGACGCGGAGGGCAATCTGCACCTGCATCTCGACGAGGAACGGACATGAGCGCACCCCGCAACATTGATCTAGAAATCCTGTCCCGGCGCCTCGCCGGGATCGCTGACGAAGTAGCGACAGCGTTGGTCAGGACCTCATTCTCAATGATCGTCCGCGACGCCCACGATTATTCCTGCGCCATCTGCGACGCCGAAGGCCGTATGCTCATGCAGGCCTCGCATGGCAATCCATCGCATGTCGGCGCGCTCTACACGACCTTGAAGAAAATTCTCGCCGATTATCACCCCGCCGACACCTTGGAGCCCGGCGACGTTCTGGTCACCAATGATCCGTGGATCGGCAACGGTCATTTACCCGATGTCTTCGTGATCACGCCGGCATTCAGGAACGACCGTGTCGTCGCCTTCGTCGTCTCCATCGTTCATCACATGGATTTCGGTGGCCGCCTGTCGACCCCGGAAGCGCGCGAAATTTACGAGGAAGGCCTGCGCCTGCCGCCGCAGAAACTCTGCAGGGCGGGCGAGGAAAACGCGGAATTGTTCGAGATGATCCGCTGGAACGTTCGCGTCGCGGACAAAGTCATTGGTGACATCCGGGCCCAGGTGACGGCGACTCATGTCGGCGCCAAGCGCATCGAAGGCGTTCTCGAAGAAAAGGGTTGGGAGGATCTCGATTCTCTCGGTGAAGAGCTGCTCAACAGGACGGAAGCTGCCATGCGCGACGCTATTCGCGCGGTCCCGGACGGGCGCTACAGTTACGAAATGCTGGTCGATCAACATCGCGGCAGCGACATAATTATTCGCATGTCGTTGGACGTGAAGGATGACCAAATCCACATCGACTATACCGGCACAACGGAACAGATTGATCGGGCCATTAATGTCGTGTTCAATTACACCAACGCGCATACGATTTATGCGGTGAAATGCGCACTGGCCCGGAACCTGCCCTCGAACGAAGGCTGCATCCGCCCGATCAAGGTGACCGCGCCGAGAGGCACCATCGTCAACGCCGAGTTCCCGATATCCGTTAACCAGCGCGCCCAAATCGGCCATTTGTTGCCCGAACTCGTCTTCCAGGCCTTGTCACCGGTGATCCCTGATCACGTTATCGCCGGTTCGGGCAGCACGCCGTTGTGGTCACACGTCATATCGGGTGCCTTTGCCGATAAACGCCCGTTCCTAGTCTACTTCGGCATGCAGGGCGGATTGGGCGCGCGCGGCCATACGGACGGCGTCACCTGCCTGAGCTTCCCCGCCAATGTAGCCAACACGCCGGTCGAAGTATTGGAGCAAGAAGCGCCGTTGATCTGCACGGAGAAGGTGTTAGCCACCGATTCCGGTGGGGCTGGCCGCTACCGCGGCGGCCTCGGTCAGGATTTCACCATCCGCATGCGCGACGATAAAATGGCACCCGCCGGCCGGGTCACTGCGACGCTTCGTGGCGGCCGCTATGAACATCCCATTCCCGGCATTGTCGGCGGCAAGCCGCCGCGCAACGGCGAGTTGCTGGTCAATGGCGAGATCGTCAACAAAAGCGGGCAGTATCTCCTCAAAGCTGGCGAGTCCATAACCTTCCGCACGCCGGGTGGCGGCGGCGCTGGCCCGGCCGAAGGACGTGACCGCGATCTGGTCGCCCGTGACATACGCGAGGGGTATGTCTCAGCGGATCGTGCGGCGGAAGATTACGGTGAAACAGTCAATGCCGACGCGGCGGAATGAGCGGAGATCACTCGCCAGTGGAAATTATGGTACGGCGGGGCTGCGGCGGCATCGGCAATGCGTCATGAGTCTCCATCATTGTCGCCAGAGGCGATTGTTGGGGTCCCGGAATCCGCGACGGCCTTGAAGCAATTCGCAACGCCGGTACCGAGACGCGCCGCTCCTACTATCTTTCTCTTCTCGCCGAATCCCACATATTGGCCGGACAGGACAACGACGCCAAATCACTGATCAATGAGGCGCTCGACCTTGCTGCTCCGATAAATGAGCACTGGGGAGACGCAGAGCTATATCGGATGAAGGGCGAGATTTCGGTTAACGAAGGAAACGATGCGGCGGAAGGCCTGTACATACGCGCCCTCGAAATTGCCAGGCGGCAGAATGCAAAGTCCTGGGAACTGCGCGCGGCCACGAGTCTCGCAAAATTCTATCGCGAACAGGGTAAGAGAATCGCGGCCGTAGACTTCCTCGCACCTAATTTACGACTGGTTCACAGAGGGCTTCGACACGCCCGATTTGCAGGACGCCAAGGCTCTGCTTGAAGAACTTTCGTAGGTCGGGAACGCACCATAATGTTGCAGTGCAAGAGTCTGCTGTTGTTAAGGGTTGTCGGACGCCTGCCGTTGCGGCGCGTTTGTCATGTGCTCGGGT
>CAYLTU010000350.1:0-5054 GCA_964386465.1 uncultured Rhodospirillaceae bacterium | reverse complement strand
CGCTCTCGCATGGCCGGCGGCCAGATCAGCATTTCCAGAGAACGCGCCCGTTCGCCACCGTTCTCCCCGATGGCGGGAAAAGTCAGAACTCCCTGCTTGTGGTGCTGTTGCCCGTCCTCATAAAGAACCTGCCAGTTTGCCGATTTCGCCTCGCGGCCTCCATCGACTCTGATGGTGGCGTAGTCGGCGAGGTTCCACTGCGGCAGAATGCCGGTGTGGGTATTGACGTAGACGACGAACAAGGCCTCGTCGCTGTCTCGCGGTTTGCTCTTGAACGCCAGATAAGGCATCAGATGGCGGTACCCGCGCGGCAGATAGATGATGTCGAAGTAAAGGTCGCTCTCGCCGAAGTCCAACCGCCACAAATGCTTCTTGAGGAAGCGCATTGTCGCCTCCGGCAATATCGTCGGCACGTTGGATAGATAGTTTCGTTGCAGGAACTCGACAATCGTACGAGCCTCTGTTCCGGTAAAGTCGGCCTTCGCCTGCTTCTTCATGCGGGAGACGATCTGTTCCCATTCCAAGGCGGTGCGCGGAGTCAATTCGACGACGGCCTTGCTGTGGCACTTCCTGGTGCAGGTGGACAGGTAAAGCAGCCGGGTCTCGGCCGGGTCGAGCTCCCCGAGAAGATCGTATCTGTGCAACAGCAGCTTACCCCTGGTCGCCAGATACTGCAGGCGGCCGCCGGGACCAGGTTCTATCAAGTAGACGAATGTCAGAAAGGAGACCGTTGCCAGCGCGAGCGTGAATAGGGCCAAGCTCAACACGAGAAGCCGCGCTCTAGACGGGAACTCGGGTGAAATATCTTCTGACGCCATAATAGAAACCGCCGATGAGAATGAAGCTCCAGAACGCGACGCCGGCCCACAAAATCATCCAATCGAAAGTGCCAAACCCCCTGGTGTACTGGTAAATTTTGCCATCGATTCTTTGCATTGTCGTAAGACGCGCTTCTTCGCCATATGTCGCGATGAAGTAGGCCATGATCTCCTGTTTGGTCTTGCCCGCCTTGACCATTTCACCGATTTCCTCCTTCCAATCGAGACCGCAGGTCATGTTGCAGTCTTCCAGGATCAGCGGGCATTCGCAGGGGCAGGCGAGATCTTTCGCCACCTCGCCGACGGTCAGGGCGAGGGCGCCGTGGGGAAAAAATAGAAAAAGAGCCAGCAGCATTGCCCCGAACAGGCCACCGCGCGGCCTGAATGGCGCGGTCAGGATCCCGGCCATCACGCCATCCCCCGTTGCCGCCTTGTTCTAGCGATCCAGAAAATTGCAGCCAACACCATCAAGAGGCCGGCTCCGAACACGGCGTAGATTACCGTCCTGACGTTCCGCTGGGTCTGATAGGGCGAACCCCACACCCTGCGCCCGTTCATCGAGGCGTACTTGACATCGACCGACGGTTCTTTGGTTTGCTTCACGTAGCCGATCTTGAAGATCCGGTCCTCGCCCTTGGCGATGTCTTCGAGGGAGTAGGTGAAATGATTGAAGTCTTTTTCCATCGATGCCTCGCCGCTGGCCGGCGAGATGGCGAAATCCGTTGAGCGCAGAGGCTGTTGAATATCCACCTCCATACTATCGATCGGATGATTGGTCTTTATGACGTATTCAATTTTCCTTTTGGCGGTTTCGAGGTCGATGGGGGCAAGATGAAAGCTGACGTAGAAATTGGAGAACGGCAGGGAGAGGTGGACCGTATCGTACTCGTCGCCCTTGCTGACATCGTAGAGCTGGCAAAAATGCTGCCCGCCCGGTGACAGACTGCAGATATCGGTGATGATCGCGCCCTTGGGAATGAAGAAATCGGTGGTTGTGGGGAATTTCGAGTCGTCGGTAAAGCGGCCGTCATAGACAACCAGGACACTGGGATCGTCGTACTCGGGCCATATCATGACCCGCATCCGGCCGATCGACAGGCCATCCGCCGGCCCTGCCTGCGCCGCCAAATGCGGTAACATCAGTAACATTAGGATGAGCCCGGGTATCAGGACCCTCGATCGCATCACGAATTCACGCTCCCTTCGAAAGCCGGCTCCGTATAAGGACGGTTAGTCATTTTCGAACTCACACTTGCAAATCTCTTTCCTGAGGTAGGTGACGATGTTGCCGATTTCCTCATCGCTCAACTGACCCATGAAGGGGGTCATGTTCTCGGTGAGGCCAACGGCCGCGCCACCCTCCTTGATGACCTTGAAGAGATGTTTGTTCGGCTTCGTGGACATGAATTTGGGGTCCGAAAGGTTCCTGGGTTTCACGTCCAGATTCTCGACCAGCATGCCGTCGCCTTTTCCCTCTGCGCCATGGCAAGGTAGGCAGTAACTCATGAAATTGCCGGCCCCGGATGTGTTTCCGGCGCTCCACGCCGCCGCGCTTGTCGGGTCCGCTTTCCGCTCGCCGTCCGCCTGCGCCATGGCGGGTATTCCAACCGCCAGCACCATTCCCGCAAGCAACGCGCGACCGATCGCACCCATGCTCGACGCCTCCTGTCTAAACCCCAATACTCACTTGAATTCTTACTCCAATCGCGACCGCCGAAGATTGATGTATATCAACGTTCATAGGCCCCCAGCATGCGACAAAATGTGCGTAACATTCTGGTAAATTCCCGATACGCCGTTTCGGAATTCGACAGGTCACTCCAGGCGAAAGGTATCGGCCAAGGCGATCACCGCAATGCTGTCTCCGTCACAATATCCTCTGCTTCGGTTCGTCCTGCTTCTATGTATTCCACTGGTCGTTCAAGGGTGTGAAGAAGAGGATGCCGCCGCGGCCGGCAAGAGTTTGGCGCCCGATTTCACGATCACGCGATTTGACAACGGCAGCAGTTTTCAGTTGAACGATCACAAGGGAAATCCCGTTGTGATTAATTTCTTTGCCTCCTGGTGCACCACATGCGGGGTCGAGGTGAACGATCTTGAAAAGGTCTACCAGGGTTTTGCCGAAAAGAAGGTGATGTTCGTCGGCGTCGGTATCGACGATACCGAGATCAAGGCGCGGCAATTTGTGGCGAAGTACGGAATAACCTATCCCACGGGCCTCGATCTGGCGGGAACGATAAAACAAGGCTACGGCATTCATGGACTGCCCTACACGTTTTTCGTCGACCGGGAAGGCTACATCACCTACGTCCATGCCGGCGCGGTTACCGAGGCGCTGCTGAAGTATGAGTTGGAAAAGCTACTCTAAACTGGACAGATCTCTGCTGTACCAAAGGCAGGGGGGACGGAACGATGGGTAAATTGGGCGTAGCCATCCTTGTCATCGTGCTCGGTGTCGGCCTCGCCGGTGGGTCGGTGGGCTACTTGCTGTATTCGGACTCGAATGCGGAGAAGATCGATCCCATCACCATGTATCCGCCCAGCGGGCCGTTCTCGCTCACCGATCATACCGGGAAAGAGGTCACGGATGAGGATTACCGCGGCAAGCTTCTGTTTGTCGCCTTCGGCTACACCTATTGTCCGGATATCTGCCCGACCGGTCTGCAAGACATGAGCATCGTCATGGACCTGTTGGGCGAGCAGGCGGATTGGGTGCAGCCTATTTTCATCACCATCGATCCCGAACGCGATACACCCGAAGTGCTGAAGGAGTACGTGGCCGCTTTCCATCCCCGGTTGATCGGCCTCACCGGGACGCCGCGGCAGATCGCCAAGGCAGCGGAAGGTTATCGCGTCTACTACAACAAGACCGTTCCGCCCAAGGCCGAGGCCGGGGACAACGGCAAGCGCGAAGACGAAGATTATTCGATGGGCCACACGACCTCGATCTATCTGGTCGGCACCGATGGGCGGGGATTGGCCGTCTTCAATTTCGGCATGGCGGCGACGGCGGTGGAAGAGATGGCCAACCGGATACGACATTTCGTCAATATCCAAGAGGCCCTGGCCAGAGCCAAATAGGGAAGGGCAGGCGCTCGGTATACGAGAGATCATTCTTGTGTCGGTGCATTGGCGCGGTTCCTCGCCTTCGCCCGGCAAAAGAACGCCGTAAAAGCGCCGACGAGCGTGACCCGCTGAAATGCGGGCCGTTTCGTTTAGGCATTCTGTCGTTATCCCTCCGGGGAATTGTCGGGATGCCAGAGTATTCGCTGGCAGTGTACGAATGGCATAGGCACCATTGTTGCGATCCCGGAAGTCGGTGGCTTCCGCACCTGAGTCAATCGCACCCAATTTCCGATCGCCGTGAGGTATTGAGTTGAGCCAGGAATATTCATCCAACAACCAGTATTGACCCGGGGACTTCTTCGAAAACGCAGCTGGATTTGATGTCTCGAAGGAACGAGAGTTTGTTATTGCGGCTGCGCCGCGCGTGGTCGCGCATCAGGTGTTCCGCCCGGCCGCTATCGCGGTCTACGATCGCGTCGAAAATTTCCTCGTGATCCTTTTGCGCCGCCCGCAAAAGAGGCAAGCCAAGATCGGCGCTGAACCGCACCGGGTTTGCCGAAGGCTGTTTGGTTTGCGTCACGCGACCATAGCGGGCTCATCGATTTGCGCATAGTAGAGCGCCTCTGCTTCGGCGGGCGGAATATTTCCGATGGGTTCGAGCAGGCGACGTTTGTTGAGCCAGTCGACCCATTCGAGGGTGGCCATTTCCACAAAATTTCATGTATGTTATGTATAAGGCCGAGTATGAGTGACAGCTCTGGGATTCTTTCGATGAAGGCTATTGCAGTTCTCTTTGCCCTGACAGTGCCAATGTTGTTTGCCGCCATAAACGTGAACGCAGCAATCCATCCGTTAAGTATCCATCAGGAAATGATAGCAACCGGTCAGGACGGCAGCCAGACCGATAATATTGTCGTTGCACAAGTCAAGCCCAAAGAAGATGAAGATGACGAGGATGAGAATTTAGACGAAGAAAATTGCTGATCCGTCTGCCATCGACTGACCTGGAGCAAGTTCATTAGTTTCCAACGATCCGAAGATAACCAAACCTCAATGCTAGAAAACCATCGGGTAACAGCAAAGGGAAGGACAGAGAAATGAAGACATTTTTAGCTGTGGCTCTGGCGTTCTGCCTAGGCTCGGTCTCAGCAATAGCTGCCGAGGTTCGCA
>CAYLTU010000349.1:0-5063 GCA_964386465.1 uncultured Rhodospirillaceae bacterium | reverse complement strand
CCACCCTAGCCCTCCCCCATAGAGGGGGAGGGGATAATCGGCTGAAAGTGCAAAGTTTCCCCTTCCCCCCTTGCGGGGGAAGGTTGGGATGGGGGGTGAAACGGCTTCTGTGGCAAAATTTCGCAGAGATCTCAATTGAGGGAGTGGGAACCATCGATCTTCATCTGAACGGGAAGGCCGTTGTCGTCACCGGCGGCAATCGGGGTATCGGCAAGGCGATCGCGCTGGCCTTCGCCGGCGAAGGCGCCAACGTCGCCATCTGCGGCCGCGACGAAGCGGCGCTGGCGAGCGCCAAGACCGAGATCGAAGGCAAGGGCGTACAGGCGGCGGCGGTCGTCGCAGACCTGTTCACCGCGGAAGGCTGCAAGCGTGCCGTCGCCGCGGCGACCGACGCCTTCGGCCGGCTCGACGTGCTGATCAACAACGCCTCGACCAACATCGGCGGCCGGCTGGAGACGCTGAGCGACGAACAACTCATGGAACGGGTAAACGGCAAGACGCTCGCCTCGATGCGCTGCTGCCGCGCGGCGTTGCCGCACCTGCGCGCGTCGAACGGCGGCCGCGTCGTCTGCATCGGCGGCGCCTCGGCCCGCAATGTCGGCGTCGACGGGCTGCCGAGCGGTCTCGGCAACGCCGCACTGGCCAACTTCGTCAAGCAATTCAGCTACGAGGTGGCCGCCGATGGTGTCACGGTGAACATCGTCCACCCGCCCTTCACCAAGACCGACCGCTACCCGGCGCGGCTCGAAGCGCGCGCCAAGAAACTCGGCGTCAGCCTGGAGGAAGCGGAAGCGTCCTTCACCGCGAACTTCCCGATCGGCCGCATCGTCGAACCGGAAGATATCGCCCCGGCCATCCTCTTCCTCGCCTCGCCGCACGCCTCGGCGATCACCGGCCAGGCGCTGGCCGTCGACGGCGGCTCGACGCCTTACGTCGCGTATTGATTCGGCTGCGCCCGGTCCGACTGCCTACCCCGCCTGGCGCCGTTCGGGGATGTTGGCGAGCTCGAACGAGGTCGACTGGTAAAGATCGTAGATCCAATTGCAGATCAGCAGCGCGCCATGCGCGCGCCAGCTGTTGATCGGGGGTTGGCCGGGATCGTCTTCCGGAAAGTAATACGCCGGTTTCTGAATTTCCGCGCCGGCGGCCACGTCGCGATGATATTCGTCCGCCAAGGTTTCGGTATCGTATTCCAGGTGGTTGAACATGTAGGTCTGCCGTCTCGCTTCGTCACGCACCAGACACAGGCCCGACTCGTCCGATTCCAACAACACGACAAGTCCCGCCTGTTCGGGCAAATCCTCGCGCCGCATTTCGGTGTGGCGGCTGACCGGTACCGGGATAACGTCGTTGAAGCCACGCAACAGGCCGTCGCGACCGCCCCTGACATGATGCGGAAACACGCCGAACTTCTTCTCCGGCAACTCGTGTTTCGGCACGCCATGAAAATGGTGCAGCGCCGCCTGTCCGCCCCAGCAGATGTTGTAGGTTTCCTGAACGTGGCTCTGCGACCAGTCGAATATCTGCGTCAGTTCGCGCCAATAGACGACGTCCTGGAACGGCAGGGTCTCTATCGGCGCCCCCGTGACGATAAGGCCGTCGAACTTGCGGTCGCGGACGTCTTCCCAAGGCTGATAAAAGGCCAGCATATGCTCGGCCGACGTATTCTTCGGCGCATAGCTCGACGTCGTCAAAAGGGACAGTTCGATCTGCAGCGGCGTCGCGCCCAAAAGACGTGAGATTTGTGTCTCCGTCTTGATCTTTTCCGGCATCAGGTTGAGCAACGCTATTTCGAGCGGACGCACGTCCTGCCGGACCGCCGCCCGCTCGGTGATCAACAGAACCCCATCGTCTTCCAATGTCGCCTGCGCCGGCAGGTTGTCCGGAACCTTGATCGGCATCAATCCGGTCCTTTGTGAATGCTCCAACGAGCAGCTATCTGGATACTATCGCCAAAAAAGGCAACCGTCTCATTGCCCACTCAGGACCGTCGCACCCTTCCGGTCCGTCCCAATACATAACAGATTGGCGAAAAAGAATGGAGCGGGCGAAGAGATTCGAACTCTCGACTTCAACCTTGGCAAGGTTGCGCTCTACCCCTGAGCTACGCCCGCATCCGTCGCCACCACCGTAGCGATGGCGCGGCATCATACGCAATGTTCCGGTCTTTGCAAGCACATCGCGGTCTTGCAGCCGGCTCATCGGGCTTGTATGTCATCGGCCATGTCGACACATGTCCCCGACCCCGCAACCCCAGCCGAAGAGGCGCTGTTCCGGCAACTCGACACGCTGGGGATAGACCACGAAACGCATCGCCACGCACCGCTGTTCACGGTCGAGGAAAGCCAAGCCTTGCGCGGCACTCTGCCGGGCGCCCATATCAAGAATCTCTTCCTGCGCGACAAGAAGAAAAACATCTGGCTGGTGACCACGCTGGAGGATCGTCAAATCGACCTCAAGGCGCTGCGAAAAACGCTGCAGGCCAAGGGCAACCTGTCCTTCGGCAATGCGGACCTGCTGATGGAGGTGCTCGGCGTGATACCGGGCGCCGTGACCCCGTTCGGCGTGCTGAACGATCGGGACGGCCGCGCCGCGATGATCCTGGACAAAGCCATTCTCGGGCACGAACTCGTCAACGCCCATCCGCTTCGTAACGACCGAACGACAGCGATCACGCCCGACGGGTTGCTGCAATTCCTCGACGCCTGCGAGCATCCGGCACAGCTGCTGGATTTCGACGCGCCCGCCGAAGCGATGGCTTAGGCGCCCTCCCCTTGTCAGAAAGCGACCAAACCGCCATCTAACCTCGGAGCGGTACATCCCGTTTGATTTTGTGTATCGGCGCGCTAATCATTAAGTTAAGGCCAAATACGCGCGGTTCGACGGCGTACCCGACGAACCGGCGCAACGACAATAAACCCAGCGAGAGGGGCAAGAATGGAACCGATAATCGGTGAAACCGCCGCACCGGAAGGTCTGGTAAAGGATACGACCACCGCGACCTTCATGGCGGACGTCATCGAAGCGAGCCGCGAGACACCGGTCATCGTCGATTTCTGGGCGCCGTGGTGCGGCCCCTGCAAGGATCTCGGCCCGATCATCGAGAAAGCGGTCAAGGGCGCGGGCGGCGCGGTCAAGCTCGTGAAGATCAATATCGACGAAAACAAGGAAATCGCCACGCAGATGCGCATACAGTCGATCCCGGCGGTATTCGCCTTCGCGAACGGGCAACCGGTCGACGGCTTCGTCGGCGCGCAACCGGAAAGCCAGATCAAGAGTTTCATCGAACGGGTCGTCAAGGCCGCCGGCGGCGAGATCGGTCCTTCCCCGATCGATCAGGCGATGGAACAGGCGGCGGAAGCCGAAGCCGCGGGAGACGCACAGACCGCAGGTGGAATCTATAGCGAAATCCTGCGCCACGAACCGGAAAACACCAAGGCGCTAGCCGGTCTCGCCCGGGCTCTCATGGCGGCCGGACAGGCCGATGCCGCGCGGCAGGTACTGGACGACGTGCCCGGGGACAAGCGCGAAGATCCCGACATCAAGAGCGCGTTGGCGGCGCTTGAACTGGCGGAAAAAGCCGGCGAAGCGGTCGGGCAAACCGCCGAATTGGAAGGCAGGGTTGCGGCGAACGAGTCCGATCACCAAGCTCGCTTCGACCTGGCGTTAGCCTATTACGCGTCGAACCGAGCCGAAGACGCAATCGATCACCTGCTGACCATCGTGCAGAAGAGTCGCGCCTGGAATGACGAAGCGGCCCGCAAACAGTTGATCGAGATTTTCGACGCGCTGGGCTCTGCCGACCCATTGGTCGCCGACAGCCGGCGGCGTCTGTCGACGATCCTGTTTTCATGAACGCATTCGACCCGGATTTCGAGGACCTTCCGGCGACGCTACCGATCTTTCCGCTGACCGGTGTGCTGTTGCTGCCTCGCGGGCGACTGCCGCTCAACATTTTCGAACCGCGCTATCTGAACATGGTGAGCGACGCGCTTGGCGGGAACCGGATGTTCGGTATGGTCCAACCCGCCGAAGCTCAAGCGGAGGAGTCGGAAGGAATACCGAATGTCTATCCGACCGGCTGTGCGGGCCGGATGACGCATTTTGAAGAAACCGACGACGGCCGTTTCATCCTTTCGGTGCGCGGTGTGTGCCGCTTTGGCATCACCGAGGAAGTTCCGACCACGCGCGGATACCGGCGCTGCGCGATCGACTGGACGCCTTATAGAGGCGACCTAAAAAAGCAGGACGACGTTTCCATCGACCGGGAGCGCCTAACCGCCGCCGTGCGGACGTATTTCACGGCAAAGGGGCTCGAGGCGAATTGGGAAGCGATCGAGAAGGCCAAAAACGAATATCTGGTTACATCGATCGCGATGCTCTGCCCCTTCGATCCATCGGAAAAGCAGGCGCTGCTCGAGGCCCCGGATCTGATCGCGCGCAGCGAACTGTTGACGACGATCGTCCAGATGGCGGCGCTGGACAAAAGCGACGGCGTCCGGCAGTAACCGTATTTAGAGAGGATGGAACCCATGGCTGACGCGAAATCCGGTGTCGACCCAAAGCTGCTCGAAATACTCGTCTGCCCGTTGACCAAAGGCCCCTTGGTCTACGACGAAGCGAACGGCGAGCTGATCAGCAAGCAGGCGAACCTCGCTTACCCGATCCGCGACGGCATTCCGATCATGCTCGTCGACGAGGCCCGGCCGCTCGACGACGATTCCGCGGCGTAGGAAACGCTGGATGGCGACGGACAATTTCTCGGCCCAGAACTGGCCGACCGAAATCCGGTACAAAAAGGATGAGAAAATACTGGAGGTCGATTTCGACGACGGAGCAAAATTCCGCTTCCCAGCCGAACTGCTGAGGGTCGAAAGCCCCTCGGCCGAGGTCCAGGGCCACGGGCCGGATCAGAAGACCCTCGTCGCCGGCCGCCGCCATGTAGGCATCATGGCCGTCGAGCCGGTCGGAAACTATGCCGTGCGCATAAAATTCGACGATTTGCACGATACCGGCATCTACAGCTGGCAATATCTCCACGAACTGGGACAGATGCAGGAGAC
>CAYLTU010000348.1:0-5078 GCA_964386465.1 uncultured Rhodospirillaceae bacterium | reverse complement strand
GCTTCCGAATATCAAAGTTTATTAATCTTAGAAACTTATCGATCAGGACACTAGCAGCGTTGCATCGTTCGGTTCGTGTCGGGTCCGGCGCTACGCGCCAGCTGCCTCAGCGCTGCGGGAAAATCACAGGGAGCCATTTTCCCTCGCGCCGGCGGCGGTACGGCGGCGTTCAGCTTAATTGGACCAACTGAAAGGCACACCGTCTCCCTCTGCAAACCGGTTTACCAGCAATACGCATGCTCCGCAGGCGGCATCCAGGCTGAATTTAAGCGCCGCATGTCGCCAGGGCGGAACGAAGCAGAAAACGACCTGACCCGTTCCCGAAACCGCGGCATCCGCCGTCCGATTAAGGTGTCGCGCACGAAATTGCGACCCGTATCGGCGGTACTCGGTGCATTGGTTTCGACGCAAACGCGAACCAGGGACGATGTTCGGGATTACGCCCCAGGGTGTCCATAAGGATCGCATGATGGACTGAAGAATCTTGTGCATAAACTTGTCGCACGCGCACAGCCACCCCACCTGTTTTCCACGAAATTATCCACAACAAATGAATTTCCGTTGATTCGCAACGCGTTGCTAAAGGGCCTAAAAATGGCGGTTTTAACCCGGCTGGGGATCGGTTTCGAGTTCGGAAAATTGCCGATCATCGATTTGCGAAATTATCTTCGTGCGACAGCACGGCTTTTTAATGCAACCTGCGTCAAAAAAAAGCTATGTTATTATTCCTGTGAGGTGGAGGAATCCAAGATTTTGGGGTCGTTTGACGGGGGGTGGCTATGAACAACGGCGAAAGACCGCTATCGCCGCATCTGCAGATTTACGCTTGGCAGTGGACAATGGCATTGTCGATCCTGCACCGTGCTTCCGGTGTGGGTTTGTCCGCCGGTACGCTACTCATGGTGTGGTGGCTATTGGCGCTGGCGGACGGCGCGGCGTCATTCGATATCATGCAGAGCATCGTTTTCCATTGGTTCGGCCAACTGTGCCTGTTCGGCTGGACCTGGGCTCTGTTTTATCATCTGTTCAACGGCATCCGGCATCTTGGCTGGGACGTCGGAATGGGTTTTGAGCTCGATACGGCGCGAAATACCGGGTACCTCGTCTTCGCGGCGTCGGTCGTGTTGACCGGGCTTGCCTGGCTGATCGCCATCATGATGGCAGGAGGCGCGTGATGAGTCTCAGATCGCCACTCGGCCGCGTCCGCGGCCTCGGTTCCGCAAAGAGCGGGACGGAACATTTCTGGGCACAACGGGTGACGGCGGTGGCATTGATCCCGCTGACCCTCTGGTTCGTGTTTTCGGTCATGTCGCTGGGCGGTGCCGATCACGCGGCGGCGTCCGCCTGGATGCAGTCGCCTGTGAACGCGGTGCTGCTGTTGCTGCTGATCGTCGCGACGTTCCACCATATGCAGCTTGGCATGCAGGTCGTCATCGAGGATTACATTCATGTAGAAGCCCTCAAGATCGGCGCACTCGTGATCGTGAAGGGGGCGAGCCTGCTGCTCGGCGTTGCAGCGGCGTTCGCCGTATTAAAAGTATCGTTTGGGGGGTGATGCACCATGGGTGAGGCATACACGGTTATCGATCATACCTATGACGTCGTCGTCGTCGGCGCCGGCGGTGCGGGATTGCGCGCAACGTTCGGCCTCGCCGAGCGGGGGCTCAAGACCGCCTGCATTACCAAGGTCTTCCCGACCCGCAGCCATACCGTGGCGGCGCAAGGTGGCGTTTCCGCTTCGCTCGGCAATATGGGCGAAGACAGTTGGCAGTGGCATATGTACGACACCGTCAAGGGGTCGGACTGGCTGGGCGACCAGGACGCGATCGAATATATGTGCCGCGAGGCGGTGCCGGCGATCGTCGAGTTGGAGCATTACGGCGTGCCGTTCAGCCGCACGCCGGACGGCAAGATCTATCAACGCGCGTTCGGAGGCATGACGACGCATTTCGGCGAAGGGGCGCAGGCGCAGCGGACCTGCGCGGCGGCGGACCGGACAGGCCACGCGATGCTGCACACGCTGTACCAGCAATCGCTCAAGCACGAGGCCGAGTTCTACATCGAATATTTCGCCCTCGACCTGATCATGGAAGATGGCGAATGCCGGGGCGTCATGGCCTGGAACCTCGATGACGGGACGATCCACCGTTTCCGCGCCAAGCAGACGATTTTGGCCACCGGCGGCGGCGGACGCATCTATTTCTCCGCCACCTCGGCGCATACTTGCACCGGCGACGGCGCCGGCATGGTGTTCCGCGCCGGGCTGCCGATGCAGGATATGGAATTCGTCCAATTCCACCCGACCGGCATCTACGGGTCGGGCTGTCTGATCACGGAAGGCTCGCGCGGTGAGGGCGGCTACCTCACCAACAGCGAGGGCGAGCGGTTCATGGAACGTTATGCGCCTTCCGCCAAGGATCTGGCCAGCCGCGACGTGGTGAGCCGGTCGATGACCATGGAAATTCGCGAAGGCCGCGGCGTCGGCGAGCAAAAGGACCACATCTTCCTGCATCTCGAACATCTCGATGCGGCGCTGATCGAAGAGCGTCTGCCGGGTATTGCGGAAACCGCGCAGATCTTTGCCGGCGTCGACGTGATGACGGAACCGATCCCGGTCATCCCGACCTGCCACTACAATATGGGCGGCGTGCCGACCAACTATCGCGGTCAGGCCATGACCCTGAAGGACGGCAATCCGGATACTCCGGTGCCGGGTCTCATGGCGGTTGGTGAAGCGGCTTGTGTTTCTGTGCACGGTGCGAACCGTTTGGGTTCCAATTCGCTACTCGATCTGGTCGTCTTCGGACGCGCCGCGGCGAACCATTGCGGCGACACTGTCGATCAAAACGAACCGCATCGTCCGCTGGCGGCCGATGCGGGCCAATATGCGCTCGACCGGCTCGACAAGCTGCGCCATGCGAGCGGCGACACGCCGACGGCGGAACTGCGGCTGCGCATGCAGCACGTCATGCAGAACAACTGCGCCGTCTTCCGGACCCAGGAAGTCATGGACGAGGGTGTGGTCAAGATGAAGGAGGTGACGGATGCCGTCTCCAGCATCAGGGTCAGCGACCGGTCGATGATCTGGAATTCCGATCTCGTGGAAACGCTCGAGTTCGAAAATCTGGTCGAACAGGCGGCCGTCACCATGAGCTCGGCGGCGAACCGCAATGAATCACGTGGCGCGCATGCCCGCGACGACATGCCGGACCGCGATGACGAGAACTGGATGAAGCATACGATTGCGTGGATCGATGAGGGCTACAACGTCAAGATCGATTACCGCCCGGTGCATATGGAGACGTTGACCGACGAAATGGACACTGTTCCGCCGAAGGCGCGCGTCTACTAAACAGCGGTTCGCGAATTTTCGTGGGTAGAGGAACAAAAAGGGGCAATCATGGCTGAATTCACACTCCCCAAGAATTCAACGGTCGGCACGGGAAAAGACTGGCCGGCACCGAGCGGTGGCGGCAATACCAAGACGTTTAAGATCTATCGCTGGAATCCGGACGACGGCCAGAATCCGCAAGTCGACAGCTACACACTCGATCTCGACGATTGCGGGCCGATGGTGCTGGACGCGCTGATCAAGATCAAGAACGAGGTCGATCAGACGCTCACCTTCCGGCGTTCCTGCCGCGAAGGAATTTGCGGGTCGTGTGCGATGAATATCGACGGGACCAACACCCTGGCCTGCACGAAATACATCGCCGATGCCAAGGGCGACATGAAGATCTACCCGCTGCCGCACATGTCGGTGGTCAAGGATCTGGTGCCGGATCTGAACAACGCCTATGCGCAGCTTGCCTCGATCGAGCCGTGGATAAAAAGCGAAACGCCACCGCCGCCGGACCGCGAAAGGCTGCAGTCGCCGGAGGACCGCAAGAAGCTCGACGGCCTGTACGAGTGCATTCTCTGCTTCTCCTGCGCGACGAGTTGCCCCAGCTATTGGTGGAACTCGGACCGCTATCTCGGCCCGGCGATCCTGCTGCAAGCCTATCGCTGGATCGTCGACACCCGCGACGAGCATGCCGGCGAACGGCTCGATCAGCTGGAAGACCCTTTCCGGCTGTATCGCTGCCACACCATCATGAACTGCTCGAAGACCTGCCCGAAGGGCCTCAACCCGGCGCAGGCGATCGCGGAGATCAAGAAGCTGCTGGTCGAACGGCAGTACTAGCCCGGCTATCGTCGGAAAGACGAGGGAGTAGGGGCCGCTTGCGGCCCCTTTTTCATGGTTCCGTAAAGGAGACAGTCATGTATCTGCCCAAAGATTTCGCCGTCGAAGAACGCGAGACGCTGTTCGGTCTCATCCGCGACAACAGCTTTGGCATTCTGGTCAGCCAGGTGGACGGCGTACCCTTCGCCTCTCACCTCCCCTTCCTGCTCGAAGGCGATATGCTCGTGGCCCACATGGCGCGGGCCAATCCGCAGTGGCAGGGCTTCGCGGAGGGCGGCGACGTGCTTTGCGTTTTCCAGGGGCCGCACGCCTATGTCTCGCCGTCCTGGTACACGGTGGAGAACGCGGTGCCGACCTGGAACTACGCGGCTGTCCATGTCTACGGCAAGCCGCAGGTCGTTGAGGATGCCGAGGCCGCCTATGCAGATCAGGAGAAGCTCGTCGATGCCTATGAAACGGCGTTCGAGGAACCGTGGCGACTGGGTGACCGGGATCGCGGATTCGTCGATGGAATGGCCCGCGCCGTCGTCAATTTCCGTATCCCGATCACGCGCATCGAAGGCAAGTTCAAGCTGAGCCAGAATCGGGCCGAGGAAGACCGGGAGAACGTCATCGCGGCGCTGGATGGCAGTGGCGATCCTTCGGCGGTGGCCTGCGGCGCCCTGATGGCGGCGCTCAAATCGTCATCAATAAGTTAGATCAGATTTACGCGGTTGTTGGATCGCCAAAGGCGATTCCAACTAACCACGATCTGATCTAGTGTCCTGATCGTGAAATTCAAAGGATTGAATTTCGCGTGAATCAGCACACTAACTATTTGAATCTAGTGTGATTCAGATCCTAAATAGTCGATCGTGAAGTATTTCCAACCTCCTGTTTGGATTGGTATTTTACA
>CAYLTU010000347.1:1697-5082 GCA_964386465.1 uncultured Rhodospirillaceae bacterium | reverse complement strand
ACCCGCACCAGCTTGCGCAGCGTCTGCATGCCGGCCGGCGGCTCCTCGCCCAAATTCCGCAGGTTGGTGAAGGAGACCTCGCCGACATAGATGTCGCCGCGGCTGTCCACGGCGAGGCCGTGCGGCGCCATGAACTGACCCGGCTCGGTGCCCTGGTGCAAACCGCCGAGCCGGGCCAGGGTCTCGCCCTTGCGGGTCACCACCGACAGGCGCGGGCCCAGATTGGGGACGTTTCGGTTGACGTTCATGCCCGGCCCCAGCTCACCGACATACATCAGCGGATCGGCGCCGTGCCCCATGCAGAGGCCGCAGGGCCGGTGCATGTTGAACCACTGCGCTTCGTACCGACCGTTGCCGTCGAAGACCTGCACACGGTGGTTTTCCCGGTCGGCGACATAGACCCAGCCGTCCGCGTCGCAGCAGATATTGTGCGCGATGTTGAATTGCCCCTCGTCGCTGCCCGGCTCGCCCCAGGAGAACAGCAGCTTGCCGTCCGGCGAATACTTATGGACCCGCGAATTACCGTAGCCGTCGGACACGTAGATATCGCCTTCCGGCGATTGCGCGGTGTGGGTGCAGCGGTGGAACGGATCGCCGCTCATATAGGGCGCCGGTTTTCCCGCCATGCCCAAGGTCATCATCACCTTGCCGTCCAGCGTGCAGTGCCGGACCGTGTGGTCGCCGTCGTCGGTGCAGTACAAGGTCTGGTCGGGCCCGACCTCGATGCCGTGCGCGCGGGTGAAGATATCCTCGCCCCAGGAACGCACGAAATTGCCCTCGCGGTCGAAGACAATCATCGGGTGTTCGCCGCGGTTGAAGACGTAGACATTGTCGTTGCCGTCGACCGCCACGGCGGCCGCGTCCTGGAACGACCAGCCGTCCGGCAGCTTCGCCCAATCCATCTCAACGCGATAGGTGAATTCGCCGCTGCCCAGGATCGTCGACATGTTTTCTCCCCTTTTCGTTACGCGCGTCAGATCGGTATCCGAACGTCCTTCAGCTCGACAGTCGAGGGCCGGACATGTGTTTCGATGAAATCGACCAGCGCGTCGCTCAAAATTTCATGGATACGTTCGCCCTTCTCCGGCGTCGCCAGCGAGGCGCTGCCGGCAATGCCCCGGGTCGCTTCCGTGGTGCGGCGCATATCCGCGTCGGTGCGCGGCACGTAGACCGTATCACCCTCCCAGGGCGGCTCGAACGGCTTGTGCGACAGGCCGAAGCGGCCCGGCTTCCGATCCGCATTCATCGCCAAATCCATGTCGACCAGGTCCGGATTGCGATAGAGCGTGTAAGCCGTTTCCGACTCTCCGGCATGACCGAGCCCGCCCTCAGGCGACTCGCAGACTTCGTGGACCGCCGACTTGGCGATCAGCCCGGCATCGGCGACCGCAACGAAGGCACCGGTCTGAAAGCGCAACCTGGAGGCAGCGGTTTCCATCGGCGGCAGGTTGGCGACCCTGTTCCCGTTGATGAACACCAGCCGCTTGAAGCCGTGAAAGATCAACGACTCGCCGATATCCATGCAGAGCTGCAGCAAGGTGTCGGCGCGCAAGGTGATGGTACCCGGATAGGCCATATGGTGCGGTCCCCAGCCGTAATGCACCGGCGGCGCGATCAGCGCGTCGGCGCGCTCGGCCGCGCCCTCCGCCATGCCGACGGCCCAGCCGGTATCGACATAGAGCGGCAGGTGCGGGCCGTGCTGCTCCGTCGCGCCAACCGGTATCAAGGCGATATCGGATCGCTTCAGGTATTCGGCGATCTCCGGCCACTTCAGTTCGTGTATCCAGCGGGTCTTCATGGTCGCGGGCGCCCCTTCCTGTTCACAGCTACTCCGGCAAGCCGGCCTTGCGCAAGCCGTCGGCCAACATTTTGAAGTCCTCTTCCCGCCTGAAGGGATGGGCCCTTCGCAAATTCTTGATGGAAAATTCGGGGTTCAAGCGCAGGACCTCTGACCGAGCTTCCTCGACTTCATCCATATTGCCGGCCAAAGCCGCGCTCGCCGCCCAGTACCACCGGCTCGGCGCCCAGTAGTCCTTCCGCGTGGCGGAAAACTTGGCGCCCCGCAGGGCGAGATCGTATTCGCCCGCCAATAGATAGCCGAGCGACTGTGTGCAGCGCCAGAAGGTCAGATTGGCGTCGCGCGGACTCAACCGGGTACCCATTTCGAATAGCGGCAGCGCCTTATCGAGTTCGCCGAGATAGTTGTAGCAGGTGCCCAGGGATATATAGCCTTGGGCGTAATTGGGGTTTAATTCGACGGCGCTTCGAAGTTCGGATAGCGCTTCGTCGTGCCTGCTGAAGCCCAGCAGAACAAGACCGAGTATTTGACGCGCCTCCGCGTCATTCGGGTCGGCTCGAACCGCCTGTTCGGCAAATCCAAGCGCCTCTTCCAATATTCGGCGACGCTCCGTCGTCCAGCCGCTGATCACTTCGTGGTACTGGCACGAGGCCATAACTTTCATCGACCCGACACTCGCCGGGTCGATGGATAGCGCCTTTCGAGCAATTGATTGCGCTTCGGAATTCGACTCCCTTGTCCCGAGATGGGAGCAATCCCTCGCTCTGAGAAATAAATCCCAGGCGTCCATATTCTCCGGGTTCTTGAGCTTGGCCCGGGCGCCTTCGGCGGCGTAGAGTTCCGGTTCCAACGCAGCGGAAATATTCGTCGTAATGTCGTCTTGAAGATCGAATATATCGGCTATTTCGCGGTCGTACCGGTTCGCCCAAATGTGGTTGCCCGTCGACGCGTCGATTAACTGGGCGGTTACCCGAACCCGGCTGCCGGACCGCCGGACGCTTCCCTCCAGCACATAGCGTACGCCGAGCTCGCGGGCGATCTGCCGTACATCCTTGGCTACACCCTTGTAGCTGAACGTCGAATTGCGCGCGATTACAAGGAACCAGCGAAACCGGGACAGGGCCGTGATGATATCCTCCGTGATTCCGTCCGCGAAGAAGGCCTGTTCCGGGTCGCCTGAAAGGTTGTCGAACGGCAACACGGCGATAGAGGGTTTATCGCTTGCGGGTGCTGGCGTATCGAAGCTGCCGGGCGTCTCGATCCTCACCTTGTAGGCGGCCACCGGTTCGGCGATGTTCTTGACCGTCTGCGGCCCCAAATCCTCGAAGCTGACATCGAGCTTACCCCTGACCTGCTCGTAAACCGCGCCCGAGACGCAGATTCCGCCCGAATCCGCCAGGCCTTCAAGGCGCGCCGCAACATTGACGCCGTCGCCGTAGATGTCGTCGCGGTCGACGATCACGTCGCCCAAATTGACGCCAATGCGGAACTTGAGGCGCCTGTCCTCGGGCGTGTCCGTATCCTGCTCGGTCAGCGCCCGCTGGATGCCGACCGCCGTCTCCACCGCCGCAACCACGCTGGCGAAGT
>CAYLTU010000347.1:0-1597 GCA_964386465.1 uncultured Rhodospirillaceae bacterium | reverse complement strand
GGCGAAGTTCACGACCCGGCCGCCTGAAGCCTTGATACGTTCGGAGATCAGGTCGAGTCCGGCCGAGAGCAGCCGATGCGTGCCGACCTCGTCCGCGCCGCTCAACCGGCTATAACCGGCAACATCGGCGCACAGTATCGCCGTCAGCTTTCGTGTAACACCGGACTCCGACATGCGGCCCCGCAGCTTCGCCTCATACGAGGCAGTGTATCGCGCAACCGCAAGCCGGCAAACTTTCCCCGAACCTATTTAGAGCCTCGCTGTCCAGTGTTAGTGTCGATGCTCTCGACCGCGCTATCTGGATTTTGACGATGACCGTTCAATTGACCCGCCTCCTCGACATCATGGCGCAGTTGCGCAACCCCGAGTCAGGTTGCCCCTGGGATGTCGAACAGACCTTCGCGTCGATCGCGCCCTATACCATCGAGGAAGCCTACGAAGTCGCCGACGCGATCGAGGCGGGCGACATGGTGGGACTGCGCGAGGAGTTGGGCGACCTGTTGTTGCAAGTCGTGTTTCACGCACGAATGGCGGAGGAAGGGGGCCAGTTCGACTTCGAGGCGGTCGCTGAATCCATCTCCGACAAGATGGTCCGTCGTCATCCACATGTCTTCGGCGACATGAAATTCAATGACCTGGCCGAACAGAAGACCAACTGGAAAGCGCACAAATCCGCCGAGCGGGCGGCGAAGGCGGAATCGAAAGGAAATCGCACCAGCGTACTGGATGGCGTGCCCAGCGCGATGCCGGCCTTGATGCGCTGCGAGAAACTCGGCAAGCGGGCCGCGCGGGTCGGCTTCGAATGGCCCGATGTGGGCGGCGCGCTGGACAAACTCGACGAAGAATTGGCCGAACTCAAGGAAGAGATAGACGGCCCGCAAGATTCAGAACGCGTCATGGACGAAGTCGGCGATGTGCTGTTCAGCGTCGTCAATGTCGCGCGCCATCTCGGTGTCGATCCGGAGGCGGCGCTACGCCACGCCAACGCGAAGTTCGAGCGGCGCTTCCATGCCGTCGAGGATAGTTTCGCGGCCGATGGGTTGGACATCGCGGCAGCCGACCTCGACGCGATGGAGGCACGCTGGCAGGTGGTCAAGAAGGCCTGACCGTTACCGCCATCGACCGCGCCCGAGCGAGTGGCGCAAAAGGGGGACTCGAAATCAGGCCATCGGGCGCTCCAAAGGCGCGCTGACCACCAAGTTCGTCTCCTTGGTGGATGGCTTGGGAAACTTGGCGCGGTTCGTTCTGCTGCCGGGTCGGCGCCATGATAGCATCGGCGTCGCGCCTCTCATTCAGGATGTCGAGTTCGCCGCGTTGTTGGCCGACAAAGCATTTGACGTCGACTGACTGCGAGAGGATTTGAACGAGCGTGGCACCGTCGCCGTCATCCCGCCAAGGAGCAATCGAAAGATCCAGTATGAATACGACACGCATATCTATCGCTGGCGCCATCTGGTCGAAAACTACTTCGCCAAAATCAAGGAATTCCGGGGTATTTCCACTCGATACGACAAGACAGACACAAGCTATGCCGCTAACCTAAAGAGCTATGTCTGAATCTTGGTGATGGATGAATTGGGTGGCGTATCCTGGCGTT
>CAYLTU010000346.1:0-5100 GCA_964386465.1 uncultured Rhodospirillaceae bacterium | reverse complement strand
TCGCGGAAGGAAAAGAAACCGGTTAACGCCATCGCAAAGCAATGCATGGAAAAGGCAGGCATGCCGACACGGTGATGCACCCCCGCCGACTCCTCAGGCGGCCCAGTACAGAGTCATCTCAGGCGTCCGGTATCCAGGCTGGAGTCGGAAGTTTCATTGCACCCCGCGATAGCGCCCGCATTGAAGTACGACGCGGCGGTCCGGTGCGGAGACGGATATTCGGGGATCAACCTAGCCGCGCCGCGCCCATACTACGCCAATTCCTGACGGATCGGCGTCACGTTATCTCGCACATCGGCGCCAGTGCAGAACGCGCCCCATGCATCCATGACTACGCGCCGTTTATCGAAGTGATCGGTGCGGGCATAAGCCGCTTCCACCGCGTTCCTCACGACGTGCGCAAGGCAAGCCTCAGCGACCTCCCGTGGGGTGCTGGTCGCTTCGGCGCACCAGTCGCGGAAAGCGCTGCGAAAACCATGGACTGTGATTGGCAGCCCTGCCCGGCGTATTGGCATCGTGAGCGTCATGTCCGACAAGGGACGCCCAGGCTTCTGCCCTTCAAACACAAAGGCGCCAGGATCACTTGTTCGTCGCAACTCGGCCATGCGCCCCAGTATCTCGATTGCTCGATCCGAGAGCGGCACCCGGTGCGCGCGTCCCGCCTTCATCCTGTCCGCTGGGACCGACCATTCTCCGGCCTCTGTGTCCATCTCGGACCAACACGCCCCGCGAACCTCGCCGGACCGGGCGGCAGTCAGTATTAGAAATTCGAGCGCCAACAACACGGGCTCTCCCGCCTTTATGGTATCGGCCATGTTGCCGATGAACGTCGGTACGTTTCGCCACGGCATGGCGGCTAGATGCTCCTTGATCTTCGGCTGTTTGGGCAGTCCCCGGGATACAGACCGTAACGGCGCTTCGGCCTCGCGCCACCCCTTGGCGTGCGCGTAATCCAGCACGGTACCGATGCGTTGCCGGACGCGACGCGCCGTCTCGGGGATCTCTAACCAGATATCTGCCAGAACATCGCGCACCATCGGTCCATCGATGTGGTCTACCCGGAGGTCGCCAAGGCGCGGAAAGACATGCGCCTCCAATGTCGATAACCATTGCTTTGCGTGTTTAGGGTTCTTCCAAGCCGGACGATGTTCCTTGTGGACCATCATCGCTGCGTTGCGAAACGTAGGTATAGTTTCCTTTACCCGCCGACGCTCGGCTACCGGGTCTTCACCCTTGCGGATAGCGCGGCGCATATCTTCCGCTGCTTCGCGGGCATCGGACAGTCCCACGTTATTAGCGGACCCTAACCCGAGATCTCGGCGTTTACCGCCCGCTTGAATTCGAAGGACCCATTTTCGCGAACCAGTATCCGATACGACGAGATATAACCCGCCACCGTCACCATGCTTACCCGGGCCAGCCCTCTTGACACTCAACGCCGTTAGCTTTGCCATGCCGCCTCCGCCATACCTGTGGTCCCACAACGGGTCCCACACTATCTCACGGCTTTGAGCAAACATCAATGGACGGGTACGAACGGAAAATGGCTATACAGCGCGGAATGTGAGGTTAATTTGGACGGCTACGGACAGTAGGAAACTATTGTTATGCGGACACTCCCTCCGCCACGCCTAAGTCACTGTTATAGAAATGTTATTCAGGACACGACATGGATTCGAATTTTCCCCGGAACTTCCGGGGCTTGCGCCGGATGTTCCGTACCGTTGCCGTCTGCTGAGACCGCACTGCCGCGCTCGCTGAATGGCGTCAACTCGCCGCGTGAGAGGCTTGACCGCTTCTGATCACCCAGCTCAAGCCCAGTTAATCTGACAATGCCGTGCCGACTGCAAGCGCCAGAAACAACTTGCCTCGCCCCATCGCGTCAATTTACGCTCCGCACCGGTCGCCGAAATGGGGCGATCGTTCCTGCCAATGCCTCTCCTAAATAGACCACCGAGTTTGGGCCGGTCGCACCCGTGGGAAGTAAGAAAGGATGCTGTCGTGAAACTAGGCATGATTATAGAGAACGGGATGCCGCATTTCGAAATCGATATGGATCTCGTGCTTGAGGCTGAGCGCCTAGGGTTTGATTCGGTATGGACCTCGGAAGCCTGGGGCGTCGATGCCGTCACTCCGGCGGCGTGGGTCCTGGCGCAGACCAGCAAGATCAAGGTCGGCACCGCTATCATGCAGACACCGGCGCGAACCCCGGCCACAACCGCGATGACAGCCATGTCTCTGCAACAGCTGTCCGGCGACCGCTTCATTCTGGGTCTGGGGCCGTCGGGTCCGCAAGTAGTCGAGGGTTGGCATGGCGTACCGTTCGGCCGACCGCTGGGGCGGACCCGGGAATACATTGAAATAATTCGAAAGATACTGAACCGCAGCGAACCATTGACCCACAATGGCTATCACTACCAGATTCCAGTCACCGGCGAAGGCACAACCGGATTAGGCAAGCCGTTGAAATCGATTTCGCACGGCAATCCTTCGCTCAAAATTATCACCGGCTCGATTTCGCCGGCCGGTGTGCGCACGGCCGCAGAAATCGCAGACGGGTTCGTTCCCTCTTTCATGAATCCCGACCGGTTTGACGTTTTCGAGGGGGCTATCGAGGAAGGTTTCGCCAAGGCGGGCGGCGGGAAGAGCATGGCCGACTTCGCCGTCATGCCTTTTTGTACCGTCAATATGAAGGACGATGTGGAACAGGCGCGCCGCCCGGAGCGTGAGCATTTGGCGTTATATTTAGGCGGGATGGGCTCGCGGGACAAAAATTACTACAACGATTACGCGAAGCGACTGGGCTATGAGGATGCCGCGGTGGAAATCCAGGAGCATTTCCTGGCCGGACGCCGGGCGGAAGCGGTTGAAGCGGTGCCCGAGCAATTGGTCGATGAAGTCTCCCTTGTCGGGCCGAAAGAAAAAATCGTCGAACATCTGCAAGACTTCATGCGCGCCAGCAAGGCCGGCCAAGTGGACAGCCTGTTGTGCCGTCTCAGCACGGTCGAGGAAGTCCGGGTGCTGGCGGAAACGGTTCTTTAGCGTAATAGCGCGATCCGTAACGTACTGCGTGCGTTCTCTACAGGTTATGGCGCAAGACGCGGGAACAGCGCGCGCGCATTGCGGAATTCTATCTTTTCCACGTCATCGCCCGTCAATAGCAACGCTTCGAAATCCTCCATGAAGGCTTCGACGCGCCACCCCGAGACGAACGGAAAGTCCGTGCCGAACAGCAATTTCTCGATTGGGGCGATATCGAGGATTGCCTGGAACATGGGCGGCGAAACAGCGGTTGTCAGGTCGAAATACATACCGCGCAAGGCGGCCCTGATATCGATATCCGAATATTCAGCCATTGCCGCTTGTCCGCGTAACATGCGGTCTACTCTGTAGGCGAGAAAGGCAATCGTGCCACCGCCGTGACAAAAGATGAACTTGATGTCCTTGTACTTGGTGTAGGCTCTGGCAAGCAAGAGGCTGATGATCGTGCGCGTCGTATCGAATGGAAACTCCAACATGGGGGCGGGCATGTCCGGATGGCCCGGTGTGCAGGAACAGGTCGTCGGGTGCACGAAGACGACGGCCTTGCGCCGGTTGAGGTGCGCGAGCAGCGGGTCGAAGAAAGGGTCGCCCAAATGTTTGTCGCCGTAATTCGTCACCAAGCCGACACCGTCCGCCGATAACGTATCGAACGCGTAATCGACCTCGCGAATCGCGGCATCCATGTCGCACATGGGCAAGGCCGCGAACATTCCGAAACGATCCTCATGGTCCTGCACCATAGCGGCCGTATATTCGTTGCACGTCCGCGCCAGCTTTACGGTTGCGTCAATATCGTTCTCGACTTCGACGTCGGTAGATACCGACATCATCGCACGGGCGATTTTGTTCGCGTCCATTAGTTCGATCGACTGTTCGGGCGACCAGCTCGGCGTGCCATTGACGACTTTCACATAGGCCGGGGGGAAAACATGATGATGGACGTCGATCCGACGGTATTGAGTCGTCGTCATGGTAAATCTACCTTTCAGTTGAATTTGAGCGTCATGAGACGGTGCCGCATCCCTTGGTCGCGAGCTTTCGCAGCTCTTCTTTTTTGACCTTGCCCGTACTTGTTCGCGGTAGGCGGTCAATGTGGCGTATGTATTTCGGCTTCTTGTAGCTCGCTATGCGGCTGCGGCAATGATCGATTAGCGCTTCCGTCGTCGGCTTGGCGTCCGTATTTAGTTCGACGTAAGCCATCACAGCTTCCCCGAATTCGGCGTCCGGTACGCTTATCACCGCCGCGTCGGAGACAGCGGGATGATCCACGAGCGCGACCTCGACTTCCTTCGAATAGATATTGTATCCGCCGCTCACTATCATGTCCTTGGCCCGGTCTACGAAATACAATATCCCATTCGCATCGCGCCGAATGATATCCCCGCTTTTCAGCCAGCCATTTACGAACGCTTCCGCAGTGGCCTCAGGCCGGTCGAGATAGGCGCGCATCGTCGTGAATGTTCCGGGCATTCCGCAGCGCACCAGCATCTCTCCCGCATCGCCATCGTCGACGTCATTCATGTTCGGGTCGACGATACGCACCTCAACCCCGGGTACGGCGCGCCCCATGGAGTCTGGATAGAGATCCTGTTCGTGCGGGTGCAGCGCCGCAACGGTCCCCGTTTCCGTTCCCGCATAATAGGTATAGAGGCCGAGGTGAGGCGCCGCTGCAGACAAACGCTTCTTCAACGCGGCCGGAAACACTTCGCCTGTCGCCATAATCAGGCGAAGGCTTCTCAACGCATGAGGCCGCCGTTCGATTTCCGGCAAAAGTAACCTGACGACGGTCGGGACGGAGGCCAGCACCGTTACCTGCTCGCTTTCGATCAAATCCACCGCTTTGACCGCGTCGAAGCTCCGCATGATGACCAGCTTGCTGCCCGACATGAACATGTTGCCCATTCGGCTTAGACCGGTGCGATGCGCCATCGGCGTAGCAACCAGAATGATATCTCGGTCGGTCAATCCATTTTCGACCGAATTCAAGAAGCCGCTGTATATCGCTACGTTCGCATGCGTCGAAATTGCCCCTTTCGGCCGACCCGTCGTGCCGGAAGT
>CAYLTU010000345.1:0-5169 GCA_964386465.1 uncultured Rhodospirillaceae bacterium | reverse complement strand
CGGACGCGATCGCGCAGGCCGGAAGCTCGGCCGCCGGATCGGCGTGGCTGATGCTGCCGCCGAAGGTGCCCCGGTTGCGGATCGCCGGATGGGCGATGTGCGGCACGGCCAATTGCAGCAGCGGAGCGTGTCGCGCCACGTCGGCGGAGGAACCGAGATCCCGATGGCGCGTCAGGGCGCCAATCCGCAGGGCGCCGCCGGTCAGCGAAATGCCATCGAGTTCCGCGACGTGATTGATATCCACCAGGATTTTCGGCGACGCCAGACGCATGTTCAGCATCGGCATCATGCTTTGGCCGCCGGCGAGGATCAGCGCGTCGTCGCCATATTGCTCAAAGGTAGCGAAGACCTCGTCCATGGACGCCGCCCGCACGAATTCGAAGGGCGCCGGCTTCATGCCTGCGACTCCGGACGCGCCAGCGCTTCCAGTTTCACCATTTCTCCCCTCCCTGAACCGTCCGAACCGGATAGGCCCGGAAACGCGACTTGGTTGGAATCATTTTCGACAGTGGCGGTGAACCGTGCAATCGATAAAGCGGTATGATCGATCAATGTTGGCTGGGCGCCTAACCAGAGTCGGGGAGTATAGTCGATGGTTTCCTTCAAGGACCGGGTTCCCTATTCGGCGATTACCGACCGGCCGCCGCTGAAATTGCCGGATGACGCGCGCATGGTCGTCTGGACCATCATCAATGTCGAGGAATGGGACAGCGGCGGCGCCATGCCGCGCGCGGTCCTGCCACCGCCGATGGGCAAGCCCCTAATTCCCGACCTGCCCAACTGGGCCTGGCACGAATACGGCATGCGGGTCGGGTTCTGGCGGCTGCACGAATGTTTCCGGAAGTTCGGCATCACGCCGACCATGGCCCTGAACGGCATCGTCTGCCAGTCCTATCCGCGCATCGCCCAGGCGGCACTGGACGCCGGCTGGGAGTTCATGGGCCACGGGCTGGTCCAGGGACCGATGCACAAGGTCGAAGACCAGCGGGCCGCCATCCGCCGCACCAACGAGATCATCCGCGACTTCATCGGCAGGCCGCCGCGCGGTTGGGAATGCCCCGGCCTGACCGAAACCGACCAGACCATCGACATCCTCGCCGACGAAGGCGTCGAATACGTCGCCGACTGGGTGCTCGACGACCAGCCCTGCCGTATCGCGACCGAGAACGGCTCGGTGGTCTCGGTCCCCTATTCGGTGGAAACCAACGACATCCCCATCTTCGCGCTGCAGAACCAGCCTTCGGACGCCATGTTCAAGCGCACGGTCGACCAGTTCGATCGGCTGTACGCGGAAAGCGAAACCATCACCCGCGTCATGGCCATCAGCGTCCACCCCTACCTGTCCGGCGTGCCGCACCGCATCGGCTATCTCGAGAAGATCTACGAGCACATTCGGGCGAGGCCGGACGTGCTGATGTGGACGGGGGAGCAGATCCTCGATTGGTATACGGGTGTGGAATAACAGGCATTGTCGCGGTAGACGTTGGTTCCTGATTGGCAGTTGTGGGTTCGAACCCCGGTGTTGATCTAGTCCACAGCCGGCCCCGGAATTCCTACCGACCCCGAGCAATGGCGGGGCCGGTCGAAGCTGATCCGCGCGAAGATCGCGCAATACGCCGCCGACCCGGACTCCACATGGAACAACGTCAAGCGTCTCAAAGGGTCGACCGACTACCGCCTGCGGGTCGGCGATTACCGCGTGATTTTCGCCCAAGACCGGCGGACAATGTTCGTCAAGACCGTCGCGCCCCGCAGCAACGTCTACGAGTAGAAAGACCGCGCCATGAGCAAACCGCAAATTATTAAAACGCCCGACGGCGGCGAGATGGTCGTCCTGGACCGTGCCACCTTCGACCGCTTGACCGAAGCGGCTACGGACGCGGACGACCGCGCCGCTGCCGCCGAAATCGACCGCAAGCTGGCGGCCGGAGAGGAAGAAGCCATCCCCGCCGAATTCGCCGACCGCCTCATCGACGGCGAAAGTCCGGTCCGGGTATGGCGCGACCTCCGCGGCCTGACGGCGCAAGCCTTGGCCAACATGGCCGGCGTCGACCGCGCGACTGTCTCTCTGCTCGAAACCGGTCGCCGTTCCGGCAATGTAGAAACGATGAAGGCCCTGGCTGTCGCGCTCGGCGTCGCAATCGATGATCTGGTCTAACGGCCCCTTCACGGCACGACTCCCTACTCGGAAATCAGTGTCAGCTCAATGCGATCTAATACACGGAATTGCGCCGGTTATACTCTCGCTTGGTTGCTCCTAAACGCCGATCTTAGATACACGATCGACGAGGAGGACCGATGGCACTCACAACATCCTCCGCCCCCTACATCTTCTTGAACTTATACCGGTACGGCCATTTGTGGCCGGCGTCTTCCAGGTAGCGCATGTATTCTTCCATGATCGCGACGCCGTCGATGCCGAAATCCTTGATCATGTCGTTGGCGCGTTCGTTGGGCCAGTCCTTCAGGGCTTCGGCCCAGGCGCGTTGCTGGTCGACCGGCAATGTGGTGACCGGGACCTTGGCCGAGCGCAGCTTGTCGAGGCCGAACGCCTCGCTCTTGTAGGCGTCCTCGGTCGAGACCCGCTCGTAGTCCAGGGCCACCTCGTCGATGATCGCGACCACCTCGGCCGGCAGTTTCTTGCGGGTTTTCAGGTTCACGGTCAGGGCGATCTGCGCCATGGCGCCGAAATTGGTGATCTTCCAATTGGGCGCCGGCTCGTAGAACTTGAACCCGAAATAGGCGCCCGGAAAGATGATGAAGCCGGAGGCGACGCCGGTCGACAGCGCGTTGTAGGCGGTCGGCAAGGTGGTCGTCACCGGGATGGCGCCGAACCGTTCGACCCAGGGCAGGGCTGGCAGCGATGACCTTTTTGCCCTTGAGTTCCGACACCTTGTCCCATTTGAACTTGGTGCCCAGGCCGTAATTGTCGAAGCCGGAGATGGCGATCAGCTTCTGCCCGTATTTCACCTCGAGCATGCCGTAAAGCTCGTGACCTGGGCCCCTTGGCTCCCTCACTCATAAGGAGAGTCCTGGTTCTGCATAACGCATTGTCGAAGGGTTGGCACGCGCGCCGTGCGCGGGGCCATCAAGTCGCTCAAGCGCTCGGCGCGCCTCTGCGGGCGTGTCTCCTTTGAGCGCCGAGTGCGGGCGGATGGTGTTGTAGTCGTGGCGCCAGATGGTGCCGGTGGCGACCACGCAGCGCACCAACCAGCGCCAGAATCTGACGCCGATGGTGGTAAGCGGCACGCACAGCCTGGATATGAGCCTGTGGCTGATGGAGGGGCTCGAGCCGGTCTCGGTCTACGCGAAATCCTCCGACAAGGTGCTCTCGAAACACGGCACCAAGGATGCGACCTTCGGCGTCTTCACCATGAACGACGGCACCATCTTCTCCATGAACATCAGCTGGGCCCTGCCGGTGGTCTGGCCCGGCGCGGTCTATGGGTTGGAGATCGGCATCGTCGGCACCAAGGGCGCCATCGATATCGAGGACACCCACCGCGACCTGGTCATGGCCTCCGAACTGCCGCAGGGCGCCGGCTACGATCCGGACGGGTTCAACCCGGGCTTCGAGCGCCATGTCGATTTCCTGACCAGTTACCCGCCGGGCGATATCTATAAAAACCAGCTCTGGGGGCCGATGCGCGAGGAAACCAACGCCTGGTTCGCGCGCATCCATTCCGGTCTGGAAACGCCGCACGCGACCGCCGCCGAAGGCCACCGCAACCTGGTCCTCACCATGGCCATGGACCTGTCCGCGGCGCGCGGTGAGGTCGTGCAGCTACCGCTCGACCTCGCCGAATTGCGGGATTGATCGACAGATCGCGTTCCTTACAGCTTGGCCAACCGAAAAATCTCGTCGCCGAATATCTCGCGGGCGTCGTCATGTTGCGGTCCTACCGCCCGGACGAATGCACCGTGCTCTTCCGCGGTAAGCTCAACGATCTCACAGCCTTCGTCCTCTATCGCCTTTTTCGCGGAGACGGCTTCTTCAATCGCCAGGCCCCGCTGAAAGACGATCGAATCCCGGACCGCCCCGTACAGGGCGTTCCTCAAATCGGCGGGCCATCCGTCGACGGTTTCGCGGTGCGCGAATATCGGCCGGGATATGTAGAAATGGTTCGAAAGCGTGTGGTAGCAGTGAAACTTGTGCGCCCCATAGGTCACAGTGTTCGCGAGGGGATTTTCCTGCGCATCCAGGCTGCCGTCGACGATCCCTTCGATCGCTTCCGACAGGTCCATTTTCAAGGGCGTGGCCCCAAGCAACTTGAACGTCCGGGCCTGGACGTCGCTTGGCAGGACCCGGATTTTCATTCCCGCCAAATCTTCGGGCCTGCGCACCGGGCGAAGCCGGTTCGATATCTGCCGGAAGCCGTTCTCGAAATATCCCAATATGCGGTAATTGGTTCGCGCTTCGATCTTCCGCGTCAAATGGCGTCCCAATGCGCCGTCGATCGCGGCGCGGGCCTGATCGTTGCTTTGAAAAAGAAACGGTAGATCGACGAAGCCCAATTCCGGAACCCGGTCGGTGAGATAGCTGCTTGACTGATAGCCCAGTGTCAGGAGCCCGTTCTCGACGAGCCACAGGATATCTTCTCCGCGGTAGCCGAGGTCCATGATATTCCAGACATACTTGATGTCGACGCTATCACCGAATTCCGCGGCGAGCCGGTCGCCGATGAACTTCAAAGATTTGCTGAACGCGGTTGTCGGAGGACCGTAGCCTCCCATCCGGATTTGAACCGCATCGCTCATCGCGCGTTCCCTTTACGCGGCAACGGTTCGAATTGGACCGTCACGGTAAGTTCACCGGAGATGACCGGGGTCATCAAGGGGCCTCGGTCAGAGCGATCAGAGCGGCAGCAACGCGCCGGTCTTCGGCCATCAGTACATTGTAGGTTCGACACGCGGCGCCGGTATCCATCGAATCGAGGACAATCCCGGCGTCCCGCAATTGTTGCCGTAGAGCTTCCGGTACCAGCCTATTCCGCGCGCCGACGCCCAGCAGCAGCACTTCGACCGGCGGGTTGGCGTCCAGGACTGGTGCCAAGCTGTCCAGCGACAGATCGTCCAACGAGGCCACGGGCCATGCGACGGTGCGGTCGGCAAATACGATCACGGAAGTCTTGTGAACGGTCCCTGATATCCGGAACAGGTTCGGGCCAT
>CAYLTU010000344.1:0-5213 GCA_964386465.1 uncultured Rhodospirillaceae bacterium | reverse complement strand
AATTTAAGGGGCCGCTATGAGCTAACCCGGATAGTGTATTAGTTCGCGACAACGTTATAGGCTTTACGTCTGTTTATCGTCAGGTACAGGCTGGCCACGATGACCAGATTCACGATACCGGCCAACGCGGCAGTGCCATAGCTCGCAGCGTAATTACCAGTCAGATCGAACAACGCTCCACCTTGGAAGCTGCCGATGCCATGGCCGACCCACGCGAACAAAGTCACTACGCCAAGTGCCGTGGCGCGTTGTGCCAAAGGCGTCATCACGCGCACACACACGATGATCCCGGTCATGACACCGGCATAACCGAAACCGTAGAAGAAGGCGAAGGGATAAAACAGTGTGGTGTCATTAAGTTGGACAAAGAAATAGACCAAAGCCGTTTGCCAAAAGGATGCGACTAGATATGCACGCAATGGCCCGATCTTGTCCGCCAAACGGCCGAAGAATATACGGCCGGGTACGGCGGCAAGAAGGACGATAAACAAAACGCTTGCTGCATCGTCCAAGCTCATTCCCTTGTCCTGAAAAAGCGGCACAAGATGCATCAACGGCACTGACATGCAAATGCAGCAGAAAATTACCGCGCAGCTCAACCAGACAATAACGGTATTGGACGAAAGGGTGTTGCCGGCGGTGTTATTTCCGTCCTCAACGCCTTCCAAACCGTTTGCATCCGGTTGGGGGGGTGGTTGACGTATCAATAGAGCCAGGGGGATCATGGAAACAAACACCAGCAGTCCCATCGTCATAAATGCGTCGCGCCAACCAAGTCCGTTAACAAGCAGAGCGGCGCCGTAAGGGACAGCGCCCTGACCTAGGGCCTGACCGGCTGTAGCGAAACCCAATGCCAGACCCACATTGAAACGGAACCAATTACCGATGTTAGCCAGCAACGGCACCATTATCGCACCGGCGCCCAAGAGGCCGGCAAAAAAGAACAAGATGTAGAATTGCCACAAACTGTCCGCCAACGAAGCCAACAGCAGACAACCACCCAACACCGCGCTGCCAAATAAGCACATCTGCCGGGTGCTTACTCTGTCGGCGAACCAACCCATTACGATACCGCCCAAGGCAAGGCCGACCACACTGGTTGAATAAACAAGGGAGAGCGCGCCGCGTTGCCAACCATATTCGGCGCCGAGGGGCTTGATGAAGACAGAAATGGTACTGCTGGCAAGGCCGACAGCGGCTGCAAGCATTATGGAACCGACGCCGACAACAACCCAGCCATAGGCCGGGTCTGATTTGCGGTGTTTTCCGACGCTCATTTTATCTCTTGCTTGCCTGCCTACTATGCAAGACCTGACCAATCCACCTTTTTAACAGTGACGCTGGCCCTAATTCACCGGCGCCCAAGCCATTGGATTTTGTAACACCCTGGCCACGGATTTTCGCACAGTTAGTCCGATTTGACGGACCCGCTGAGCCTCATTATACCCTGCGTCGATGTCGGCAAACGCGCCCGCCTGTCCTCCGGGCGCTGCCTTACGATCTTGCCGTTGATGAAGCGGAAGACACCTTCTGTAACTGACATAGTCCCTTTGCTGGGATCTGTTGCCGGATCGTAGACGAACTCATCGATTACGACCTCGCTGTTCGGGCCAATCGAAAACACCGTCTCGTCCATCAGCATGATCTGCATGCCGCTGGCCTTGCCGGACGTGATCGCATCGCCCAGGAATATCGGATCGCCGCTCCGAACCTGTCGGTCGGCGATATTCGCCGACGGCCGTGTCAGGTCGACATTACCCCGCACCGCTGCCGCAACACCCGCCTGTTGCGGTTCCTCCGCCGCAGCAAGGGTCACGCTGCCGATAACGAGTATGGCGGCAACCAATAGTGCCGCTTGATCCGCGCGTCGTGACAAGGAACTGAAACTCATTTCGTCATCTTTTGGTCAGTCAGCCGCCTTTCAGCGGCGAGTACTCCACAATTATAGCATGAAAGTTTGGTGACATTGATCCCCGGAAAAGTCGCACGGGCGTTCGCGCCGGATCGGTTGCGTCGAATTCGCGCGGTCGCGCTTCTCGGAAAATTTTCACCGAACGGTTACAGGTGATTTCGCCGTTCATCGAAAATTTACCCGATTGGATCAAAAGGTTGATTCAACCGAGGGAATTGGATGATGCGATGCTTGTGGTAATTGGCGCCATGGATGAAGAAATCGCGCTGTTGCGCGCGGCGATGACGATTTCCGGCGAAGCGACCCATGCGGGGATCGTCGTCACGCGGGGTGAATTCCAGGACGTGGAAATTGTCCTCGCTCAATGCGGCGTCGGCAAAGTGAATGCCGCGATTTGCACACAGATGCTGATCGACTTGTACCAGCCCGCGAGGCTGGTGTTCAGTGGAGTCGCCGGTGGACTGCTGCCCAACATGCGGGTCGGCGACCTGATCGTCGCCAGCCACCTGATCCAGTTCGACGTGGACCTCACCGCGTTCGGCCGCCGCCACGGCGAACTGCCGGAAAAAGACCGCATGATCCATTCCGATCCGGATTTGATCCAAAACGCGACCGAGGCCTTCGACGCGGTCTTCAACGGCGACGACGGCGATCCGAATCTGATGATCGGCACGGTGGTCTCCGGCGACCGCTTTGTCCAGGATACCGACACGCTTCGCTGGCTGCAGCGCGAGTTCGCCGCCCTGGCGACCGAGATGGAGGGCGCCGCCGTCGGCTACGCCTGCCAGATCAACGACCTGCCCTTCGTCGTTGTCCGCGGCCTGTCCGACACCGCAAACGAAAGTGCGCCGGAAGATTTCAGTTCCAATCTGCACACCGTTTGCCAGAATTCCTACCGATTGCTGCAGCGGCTGATCCCGGTAATGGGATTACGTTGACAGGGAACGATACCGGCGTGCCGCGCGGGACGCGTCTAACCCCGGGCGGCAACAATCCCGGTCAAACAAAACGCCTAAGTTCGGAATAGGCTCCAGGAGCGCTCAAATCCGCTGGCGAAGCGGCGCGAGGTTTTCCCAGCTGTCGCCGGCGGCGACCATGCAGGTGAGGCCATCGGGCATGGTGACGATGATCGTGAAGGTCGATCCCGGTCCCGAGGTCAGGATCTCGACCAGCCCGCCATCCTTCGATACCCCCATCGCGACCGGCGCCTCGGCGTATTTCGACGAGAGGAAATCGAGGACCGCCGCGCGGCTTTCGCACGAGGATTTCGACGGCTCGTCGGCGATTCCGACCGGTGACGAAACCAGCGAGAACCCCAACGTGATCAATGCGGCGCAACGCTTCAACATTGTCATTTCCGTCTGTCGACCCTCGAGCCAAGCGGTAATTTATAGTTAATGAATCACATTTCGAATCGGTTAACAACTATTAAATAACAATCCTTAACAATACCTTAAACAGACTATTTCGATTCATTTCGACTCAAACGGTTCTAAACTTACGAAATGGATATCCAGCCCGAAGATTCATTAGCTTACTTTAAGGCGTGACTTAGAGGGGACGCCTTTATGTATTTTTATTCAGTAATTTCAATAGGTTAAATATTTTTCTGGAGTCACTGCACAATGCCGCCGCGAGCGCGCGCGATCAGAGCAACCGCCGCGCCAGCATCAGCCCGTCGCCGATCGGAAGAAGGCTCATATCGACCCGTTCATCGTCGCGAATTTTTTCGTTCAGCGTGCGAATTGCTTTGGAAGCGGGATCGTCGAGGGTCTTGTCCACGAGCCGCCCGCTCCACAAGGCATTGTCGATCGCGATCAATCCGCCCTGCCGAACCAGCCGCAGGCAAAGTTCATAGTAATTGACGTAGTTCTTCTTATCGCCGTCGATGAATGCGAAGTCGTAGGTTCCGCCCTCACCGGCCTCGATCATGGCTTCGAGCGTTCCGACCGCCTTGCCTATCCGTAAATCGATGCGATCGGAAACACCGGCCTCGCGCCAGAACGGCTGTCCGATTTTCGTGAATTCCTCGCGGCGCTCGCAGGCGACCAGCAGCCCGTCGTCCGGAAGCGCCAAGGCGACGGACAATGCGCTGTACCCGGTGTAGGTTCCGATTTCGATTGCCCGGGCGGCGCCGATAAGACGCACGAGAAAGCGCATGAACTGCCCCTGTTCCGGGGAGATCTGCATGCCGGCCTCGGGATGCGCGAGAGTCGCATCACGCAACCGCTCCAGAATTTCAGGCTCGCGCAACGACGACGCCAGGTAATAGTCGTAGAGCGGGTCCGTCATGGGAATAGTGCGTGTCGACATTTTTGAACCTTACGCCGCCTTGAGCCAATACGGGGCGCGACCGGCCAAAAACCGGTCGAATCGCGGCACCGCCTCGTCTTGGAAACTACGCAGGTTTAAGGCTTTGCGCGAGATCATTTCTGCGAATTTCCTCTCAAACATGCGAGGAACCGACAGTCACGCCGTCAAAACGGCCCTCATGAACGCAAATCACGATAGCGTTCGTTGATTCCGTAGGCAGGCGTGATAAAAACTGTGTCGGACTATCGTGTGCCGATGATCGATGAAACGAATCGCTTAACCGAAGGAGGTTCCTGTGACTCGCATTTCAGCGCCATTCGCGACGACACTTGCGGCTGCGGTGCTATTCCTTGCCGGGAGCGCCAACGCGGCCGATGGAAACATCGTATCCTTAAAGAAGAACAAACATCTTTACGCGGGAAACACCGCCGTGGGCAGCAGCCCGAGCGGGCGGAAGTTTCGGGTGTTCTTCGAAAAAGGCGGAAAAGTCTTCTACACGGATAGCAAAGGGCTCTCGCAGCGTGGAAAATGGGTCATCACGGATGACGGCATGATGTGTTACGACTGGCAACGCTGGCGAGACCGGTGCTATTCGCACAAAATTGACGGCGACGAATACCAGAGCCTTCGCGACGGCAAGACGAAGGGTTAGCGCTTCAAACTCGCGCCGGGCAATGTGGGGCTGAAGAAATAGCCGCCACCGCAAGGTGAACGCCGCCATGCCGTGAGTACAGACCTGTGCTGCGATAATTGCGCAACTCAGGTTCCGGGATAGGTTTATATGACCGTGCGCACACGCGTTAACCTCTCCCGATTGGAATCAGTCATGCCCGTAGAAGAAGAGCATCCGCTAAACGGCCCGCATCCGACCGACTAGGCCGGATAAGAGGGTCCTTTGCGAAATGGCGAAAGTGCCGCCGTCCACCCCCACCTTGGCCCGACCGGGAAGATAGGTAACAGTTTGTACCGGCGACATGGGTAACAGTTT
>CAYLTU010000343.1:0-5294 GCA_964386465.1 uncultured Rhodospirillaceae bacterium | reverse complement strand
GCCGGATCGCACGCCTCGCTGCATTGGTGCGTGACGATTCTCTTCGTCCTGCTGCCGTTCATCAAGGAAGAGCTCGGCCTCGACTACACGCAGACCGGGTTTCTGGTCACCATTGTCCAGTTGAGCGCCCTCGTCGCCAACATTCCGAGCGGGATCGTCGTAGACGTTACCGGCCGGCGGACCGCCTGTAAGCTATTTTCGCTGACATTCTGCGCCCTGGGGCTTGCGGGTCTCGGCTGGGCGCAGGGTTACTGGATGCTGGCAAGTTTCATCGCCCTGATCTCGATAACCAATACGCTTTGGCATCCGGCGGCGATCGCGTTCCTGTCGGAATTCTACGCCACCCGCCGCGGGCTTGCCCTGTCCTTCCATACGATCGGCGCCAGCCTCGGCGATGCGGCCGCACCGACCGTCGCGATCGTTCTGATCGGCGCGATCGGATGGCACAACACCGCCTTGCTGTGCGCCATCGTGCCGCTCGCCGCCGCGGTTTTCTTGCATTTCTTCGCCAAGGCAAGCCCCGCCATGCCAAAGAACGCAAGCAGCAGCGGTATCCGTGATTACCTGACCGGGCTGCGGCTGCTCATCGGTAATCTCGAAATCTGGAAGGTTTGCGTCATGGCGGGCTTCCGGGGCACCGGACAGAGCGGTTTGCGGACCTTCCTGCCACTTTACGTCGCGGCCGCCTTCGCCTCGAACCCATACTGGATTGGCGCGGCTATCACCGTGCTGCAATTGAGCGGCGCTGCGGCGACACCCTTAGCCGGTGGTCTCTCCGACCGGATTGGCCGACGCCCGGTCCTGTTCATCGGCTTCGCCCTATCCTTCGTGGTCATCGCCTTGATGCCTATGACGGAGTCGCTGCCCCTGTTCGTCGTCCTCGTCGCCCTGGCCGGCGTGTCGACCTTCGCGGTGAGACCCGTCATTCAAAGCTGGGCGTTGGAAAAAGCGTCCCCGCAATTGGGCGGTTCCATGGTCAGCCTGCTGTTCGGCACCCAATCCGCCTTCTCGATGGCCATCCCCGTACTGGGAGGAATGATCGCCGACATCTGGGGAATCGAGTATGTGTTCTATGCCCTGGCGGCGACCATAGCCGTTGCGATGGCTATCGCCGTAACGATTTCCGAGGATCGATAACTTAAACGGCGGGCACCGTCGAAACGTCGCCGGCGACAGCGGTGCGGTGCGTTTCCCGGCGATATTGAAGCAGCTACACCCTTGGCGAGACAAGGCCCATGACCCATCCCACCGCCGATTCCACACGGAACGGTTTGCTTGAAGCAGACCAGTGCGTAAACTCGCCACAGTCGACACAGCCTCAAGAATTTTCTCATGCCAAATCCGTTAACGCTTTTCCTGGGCGGGCAAATGGCCACGTCGCGCACCGACCAGCTCAAAGACTTGCTGACCACTGACTGGAATGTCGTGACTTGGGCCGAAGACGAGCCGTTCGAGGACTTCGTCGCGCTGGCGCCGGCGGCGGACGCCTTCGTCGGCGGCCGGATAAAGGGCGACTGGCCGCCGACGCCCAATCTCAAGCTTTATCAGATCCCCTTTACCGGATACGACTGGATCGGTCCCGGCCACGTGCCGGCGGGCTGCCAGGTCTGCAACACCTTCGAACATGAAGGAACCATCGCCGAGTACGTGTTCTGCGCGATGCTGGAGTGGGAGTTTGGTATCGCCAAATCGGACAAGCTGTTCCGCGAAACTGGCTGGAAGGGGCGCGTGCCCGGGACCGGTCCAACCCACGGCGAGCTGTTTGGCAAGACGATCGGCATCGTCGGCTACGGTCATATAGGGCGGGAAGTGGCGCGCCGCGCGCAAGCCTTCGGCATGCGCTGCATCGCCGTAACGCGGACGATCCCGTCAACCGAAGAGCCGCTCGAATGGATCGACACGATACAATCGTTCGAGAAGCTGCTCGGCGAGAGCGACTACGTGCTGATCGGGTTGCCGCTATCGGAGGAGACGAGGGGATTGTTCGATGCGGACCGGCTGGCGCAGATGAAACCGGACAGCGTGTTGATCAATGTCGGCCGCGGCCTCATCGTCGACGAAGAGGCGCTGTACGAAGCGCTGTCAAACCGGCGGATCGGCGGTGCGGTCATCGATGTCTGGTACGGCTATCCAACCAACGACAATCCGGACAGGCTGCCGTGGAACTTCCCCTTCAAGGACCTCGACAACATCGTCATGACGCCGCACAACAGCGCCCTGAGCGAGACGATGCACAATCGGCGCTGGCAATTCATCGCCGACAATCTGGACCGATTCTACCGCGGCGAACCGCTCGAAAACATCTGCTTCGAAGGTACCGGCTAGTTGAGCGGGTATATCGAGACCTTTCGCAAGGTTGTCAGCCCTTCCGAGCTCGACCATCTCGACCATATGAACGTGCAGTACTATTTCGCGGCGATCGGCAGCGCGATCACTTCGTTACAGATCGCGCTCGGCCTGACCCCGACCGACATGCGCAAAGGGCGTCGGCTCGGCTTCGTCGTCGTGCACGGTGAGAACAATTTTCACGCCGAGCTGATGGCCGGCGACGTCATTAAAATGGAAACCGGTGTCAGCGAGATCACCAAAAAAACGGCGACATTCCACCACCGGCTGCTCAATGTGGAGACAGATACCTTATCCTTCGACACCCATTTCAAATGCGTGCTGATGAATCTCGACACGCGGCGCGCGGTCGAAATCCCCGAAGACATCCGCGAGAAGCTGGCGCTCTACGCCGTCTGACCGATAAAGGCCGTCACATCGGCTTCCGGCCGCATCAGATCGCGTTTCGTCGCGAACAACGCTTCAAGGGACCGGCAGACGCCGAGCAGGAAATTGTCGCCGCGATAGGGCCCGACCACCTGGATGCCGAACGGCAGTCCGCTCGGGTCCTTGCCGGCCGGCAAGGTCAGGGCCGGGTGGCCCATCATCGTGATCGGCGCGGTAATATTGCCGCGGCCGGCCCAGAGATCGTTCTTCTCCATCGCCTCCTCTTCGGCAAGCCGCGCATTGGCCGCATCGATTTCGGTCAATGTGTAGTTCGGCAGGGTGCGGCCCGGTGTAATCAAGACATCGTAGTCCTGGTAGAAGGCCTGGAAGCGGCGGAAGATCCGAGTCTGCGTGGCCGTCGCCTCCGCCGCATCCCGCGCGCTCATCACGTCTCCGCGCCGCAGATCGGTGCGCGCTTGCGGCGTCAATCCTGACCGGTCGGCCAGATGCTCCGGCGCATAACGGGTCAGCTGCACTAGGGACCGCAGCCGCAGATAGGCCTCGTGGATACCGGCCATCTCCGGTTCGGCCCAATCGCACGCTGCGAAAGCGCCTTTGTACTGCGCCACCTTTGACCGAAAGGTCGCGCGGACTTCGTCGATCGTATCGACGACGCCAAGATCCGGCGTAACCGCGACCCTTAGCCGGCCCAGATCGATCGGTTCAGCCGGTTCGCGCAGGGCCGGATCGATCGGCCCGCTGAGCGGATCGCGTCGGTCGTCGCTCATCATGCCCTGCAGGAACAACCGTGTGTCGTCCACGGTTCGCGCCATCGGTCCCAGCACGGACATACCGTTCCAGCCTAGCGGTTTCCCCTCCGACGGCACCAGTCCCGCCGACGGCCGCAACCCGACGATGCCGCTGACCGAAGCCGGTCCGCGAATGCTACCGCCCAGATCCGAGCCCGTGGCGAGCGGCACCATCCGCGCCGCGAGCGCAACGCCGGCCCCACCCGAAGACCCGGCGCAGGTCCGCTCCGGATCGAACGGATTGCGGGTCAGGCCGTAGATCGGGTTGTCTGTGGTCAGCCCATTGGTCAGGGGCGGTACGTTGGTCTTACCGATCACGATCCCGCCCGCCGAGCGGATCGACGCCACCATCTGGCAATCCACCGCCGCGACCACATCGGCGTAAAGCGGCGAGCCCTTGGTGGTGTGCAGCCCGGCGACATCCTCCGCCTCCTTGACCGCGACCGGCAGGCCGTGCAGCGGCCCGTCGGCGGCAGACTGTTCAGCCCGTTTCGCTTCCTCGCGCGCCGCGTCGAGCCGCAATTCCACCATCGCGTTGAGCACCGGGTTGACCGAATCGATGCGTGCGATGCAGCTGTCCAGCACCTCGACCGGCGATGCCTGCCGCGTTCCAATGAGTTCCCGGAGTGCGGTCGCGTCCAGATCGCAAAGTTCCGTCATATTGTCCTACCAAACAGGTTCGTGCGTGCCGAGCGGCACGGAAGGCTTGTCCCAGCGCGGCGAGGTTTCCGACATCTGCACCACTGGCGCCACATGCCAGAGGCGGCCGAACGGCGTATCGGTTTCCGCTCCTAAATTTGCCACGTCCTCGCGGGTTTGTTCGCGCATGTCCCGCGCGTCGCTTTCGGTGCGGCCGAGCGCTGTAATCCAGTGTCCGGTCTGCGCCAGGGACACTCGAACCCTGTAACTGCCGCCTTCACGGGCGCGGCGAGCCAACGCGATCATCGCGCCTAGAGATCCTAAATAGCCGCCGACATAGTCTAGCGCCTGCGCCGGCAAGTGACGCGGCGGCGCACCGTCCCCATCGCCGTTGCCGCCCTCATGGGCGATCCCGCTGACGCTCTGTACCAGGGAATCGAATCCGCGGCGGTCGCGCCAGGGCCCTTCATGCCCGAATGCGCTGAGCGTGACGTAGACGATTCCGGGCCGCAGCGCCGCGAGATCTTGTGGGCCAAATCCGCGCCGCGCCATGCTGTTCGGACGGTAGGATTGCGAAAATACGTCGGCGCCACGAACCAAGTCGCGAAGCCGGTCCCGATCCCCTTCTTGCCGAAGGTCGGCGAACGCCGACCGTTTACCGTGCCCCGTATCCATGACCAGGCTGGGAACGCTCGGCAGATGCGATGCCGCGATCCGCATGACGTCGGCGCCATGTTCCGCCAACGTCCGGCCGCAGACCGGGCCGGCGATCACGCGGGTCAGATCGAGGACGCGAACGCCCGAAAGCGGCTGGGCGCCGTCGCCGAACGGCTCCGGCGGACTGTCGCCGATCCGCTCGATCTCGATCAACGGCAGGTCGGCAACCGCCATGGCGTGCGGAAGCGCGGACCATTCCGCCGGTCGCCGCACCAGCCCAGCGCACATCTGCGCTTCCGCCAGCGCGGCTTCCAGAACGGCACCGTCCCAGGTCGCGATGGCCGCCGCGACGGCGTCCCGGTCATTTTCGCAACTCAATAGGGCCAGCACCCCGTCGCGATGATGCGGAAAGTTGCAGTGCAGCTGGATCCATCGGCCGTCGCCGGTTTCATAGAACCCCGAAATCGGGCTCCACGG
>CAYLTU010000342.1:0-5301 GCA_964386465.1 uncultured Rhodospirillaceae bacterium | reverse complement strand
CATGGCATCGAAACCAGCTCAGCAACCTGAAACCCTCACCGGCCTCCTTGAGGCGGCTGCCGCCGCTGCGCCCGAAACACCGGCGTTGATTTATGGCGGCACGACGCTGACCTTCGCCGGCCTGGCGGCGCAGGCACGGCGCGCCGCGGGCGGGTTGGCGTCGCTGGGCGTCAAGCCGGGCGACAGAGTGGCGTTTTGGTTGCCGAATACGCTGGCCTATGTGACGCTCTACTTCGCCTGCGCGCGGCTCGGCGCCATCGCGGTGGCGGTCAATACACGGTTCCGGGCCAGCGAAGTCGGCGATATCGTCGGGCGGTCCGGCGCGAAAATACTGGTGTTGTGGCCTGATTTCCGGGGCATCGATTTCCCCGGTATCCTGGCGGACGTCGATCCAGCCGCCTTGCAGCGGCTCGAAACGGTCATCGTCTACAACGAAAGCGATGACGCCCCTCGCGTGTCCATACCCGGCACGCGAACCGTGGCTTGGGAGAGGGTCGCCCGTCATTCCCGTTTCGACGGCGATCATGCAACGCCCGAAAGCGGCTGCAATATCTTCACCACATCCGGCACCACCAAGGCGCCGAAGTTCGTGCTGCACAGCCATGCCGGGATCGCCAGGCATGCCCAGGAAGTGGCGACTCGTTTTGGATTGCGGGAGCCGGGCACGGTCGCCTATCTCGGTTTGCCTTTTTGCGGTGTGTTCGGATTTTGCCAGGTCGTCGCGGTGCTGGCGGCCGCCAAACCGACGATCATGACCACCGCATTCGATGCCGAAGAGTCCGTACGACTCATGGCGGGCCACAATGTCACCTATTTCAACGGCAGCGACGATATGATCGACCGGATGCTGGCCGTGGCGCGCGACCGAAAGCCGTTTCGCCACGTTCAGTCCGCCGGATACGGGATGTTCAATTCCGAGCTCGCGGACATCGTCGGCCGCGCCGACGCGGCGGGGCTGACGCTGACGGGGCTTTGGGGCATGAGCGAGCTGCAGGCCCTGGTCGCGTGGCGCGATCCGAAGGCCAGCGCCGAGATCCGCGCGAAACCGGGTGGAGCCCTGGTATCGCCGACGGCGCAGGTCCGGGTGCGAGATCCGGAGAGCGGCAAACTGTTGGGCGTCGGCGAGGCCGGTGAGCTCGAAGTTACCGGGCCGAGCCGCATGCTTGAATATTACGAAAACCCGGAAGCGACGGCAGAGGCGGTGACCGAAGACGGCTTCATCCGCACCGGCGATCTCGGAGTGCTGGAGCCGGATGGCGGTTTCGAATTCCTGTCCCGAATGGGCGATGTGCTGCGGCTTGGCGGATTCCTCGTCGCCCCGGCGGAGATCGAAGCGGAGATCCAATCCGATCGGACCGTCGAAAGCGTCCAGGTGGTCGGTGCCGGCAGCATTTCGGGAAATCGGGCCGTCGCCTTCGTCATACCGGCGGAAGGGTGCGCCGTGGACGAAGCGGCGATACAGGCGCGTTGCGCGCAACAATTGGCGAAATTCAAAGTTCCAGCGCGGGTGATCCCCATCGATGCCTTTCCGGTCACCGAAAGCGCCAATGGCATCAAGATCCAGCGCGGCAAGCTGCGCACGATGGCCGAAGAAGTCCTCCGGGAAGGTGGCTAAACTCGCTATTAACGCTGGGCGCGCAGCCATTGTTTGACGAGTTTCTGTGCTTTCGCCAGTTCCGCCGGTTTCATCATCTTGGCGATCCGCCGCGCCGAAAAACTGGTCCACTTGATCTGGTGTAGTTGCGCGCGCGGCTCGGCAAGGATGATCCATTTGTAGGCCTGCACCAGGCTTTGTTCGACGCCGATCCCGTCTAGATACATGTCGGCGAGGCTGGATTGGGCGAATGTGTCCCCGCTTTCCGCCGCTTTTCGCCACCACGCGACGGCTTTCGCATCGTCCTGTGGTACACCCGCGCCCTTGCGGTACAGATGACCGAGATCGAACTGCGCTTCCACGTTGCCCTGGTCCGCAGCCTTCCTGAACCATTGCGCCGCGGTTGATGGATCTTTGGCAACGCCGTATCCGTGCACGTAAAGCAGCCCCATGAAGTATTGCGCTTTGGCATCGCCGGTTTCCGCATCGGGCGTCAGCTCGCGCAGCGCGGTCGCAAAATCGTTTTCCTTGTAGGCGGCGATCCCGGCGTCGCGCGCGGCCGATAGGGGCGCCGTGAAACCTGCCGTAAGGAGCAGGGACGCGGCCATGAGGATTGCTGCTTGTTTCATCGACCGTGCACCCTCCCGGCCAAATATGCGTCGATCTTGGAGCGGGTGAGGGGAGTTGAACCCCCGTCTTGAGCTTGGGAAGCTCCTGCTCTACCGTTGAGCTACACCCGCGTTCCAACCATTCTACAAGCAAGCCTGCCCGGCGTTCAATCTTTGGAAAATGCCGATGCAAGCCGCTCGATCGCGCGTCGCGTTTCGGTATTCGACACGCCGGCATAGCCGAACAACAGACCCTTTTTATCGGGGGCTTCGCGGTAGAACGCGGACAAAGGCAGAGCGACGACGCCGGCTGCCGCCGCGCGTTTGGAGAGCGCGGTGTCGTCGGCGTCGACCGGCAGGTATCCGACAAGATGCATACCCGCCTCGTCGGGTTCGATCCGCATCCTGTCGCCCAAAACGGCGCGAACCGTTTCGAGGAAATAGGTCTGGCGCTCCGCATACAGCGCGCGCATCCGTCTGATATGCGATGTCAGATAACCTTCGGTGATGAAATCGGCGAGGGCCGCCTGCGCAATCGATGAAGGGTGTGAGTCCAGTAGTCGCCGGATCGCGCGAAAGGGGCCAACCAGCGGTTTCGGGGCGACCATGTAGCCGATCCTGATACCCGGAAACATGACCTTGCTGAAGGAACCGACATAGATGACCCGGCCGTTCTCGTCCAGCCCCTGCAGCGCCGCGAGAGGGCGTCCGGCGTAACGGTATTCGCTGTCGTAATCGTCCTCCAGGACGAACGCGTCGGCGGCCTGCGCCCAGTCCAGCAACTCCAGCCGGCGGCGCAGCGCCATCGTCCGGCCTAGGGGATACTGGTGTGATGGCGAGACGCAGATCAGCCGGGCGTCCGGCGACACCCGCCGTCCTTGCACGACATCGATGCCTTCGTCGTCGACGGGAACCGGCGTCAGGTTGGCGCCGGCGGCGAGCAGCGCGCTCCAGGTGCCGCTGAAACCGGGTTCTTCGACCCAAACCCGATCGCCTGGGTCGATCAGCGCGCGGGCGACCAGATCGAGTGCCTGCTGGGCGCCCGATAGAATCAGTATCTGGTCGGGGTCGCAGGAAACAGCCCGTGCGGCGCCCAGATAGCGGGCCAACGCTTCGCGTAACGGGCGGTAACCCTGGGGATCGACGCCGACGAGAAAATCTTTCGGCGGTCGCCGCCAGCGCCGTGCGAGCAAGCGCGCCCAATCGTCGAACGGAAAACTGTCGATTTCGGGCAATCCGAGGGAAAAGGGCTTCGGCGGCGTGCCTTGGGCCGCCTGCAGTTGCGCCAGCATGGCCCCGCGTCGGGACAGTTTCGGTTCGGCTCCCAGTTCGCGCGGTTCCAGCGGAGGCGTTCGTCGCGCATGCAGCAATGCTTCCGGCAAGACGGCGGAAACGTAGGATCCGGCACCGACGCGGCCATCGAGATACCCTTCGGTCAGGAGTTGCTCATAGGCGGAGACCGCGGTGTTGCGCGACAGGGCGAGGTCGCGCGCCAGGGTTCGGGTCGAAGGCAGCCGCGTGCCGGGCTGCAAACGGCCTGCGAGTATGGCTTCGCGGATGGCGAAGTAGAGCTGACGGTAGAGCGGTGTCTCCGCCGTTGGATCGAGAGAGAGAGCGGCGAGGTGCGCCGCGGTTGATCGCCTGGCCATTGCGTATCCTGTATGTATCGCCGCCGCTATGGACGGTCCGTCGAAGTGAGCCGGCTGGAGGCTGGACAAAAGCGGACCCGAACATAAGAAAGAATCAACGGAATAGAAAGTTCCACTTTATTGAGAGAGACTGGTCCATTCCTTGATAACCTGGATGGTTGGATTTGATTTTGCCCGCTATAGGCCGATTCTGCGGCATCGCAGCACCGTCGAAATATGCCTATTTGTGGTGTATCGGCGCGAGCCCGATCACGACAATTTTAATTGTGCGGTCGGGGTCGGCCCTCTAGATGGTTCGGCAATCGAGATGCGTTAACCGAAATGGTCGCGACGGAATGAGGCACAAATGAATGTAATCACGCCAGTTGTCAGCCCTGGGCTGGATCCAGCGAAATTTCGCGACCCTGACGTCACGGCGACCGGCGAGCGGCGGGCGTCGGTCGAACTGGATTCGCTCGAGACGCTTTGGTTCAACACCGGCACCTTGTGCAATCTGACCTGCACGAACTGCTATATCGAATCCAGCCCGAAGAACAATCGCCTCACCTACATTTCATGCGACGAAGTCCGTGCCTACCTCGCGGAAATCACGGCGCTGAATCTGCCGACGCGGGAAATCGCGTTCACCGGCGGCGAACCCTTCATGAACCCGGAAATCACGGAGAGCCTGGAGGCCGTCCTCGAAGCAGATTTCCGTTGCTTGGTCTTGACCAATGCGATGCGGCCGATGATGAAGTGCGCGGACCGGATCGCAGGTCTTCACAAGCGTTTCGGCGACCGCTTGATCGTCCGGGTGTCGCTCGACCACTACACAGAGCCGCTGCACAACATGCTGCGCGGTGAAAATAGTTGGGAAAAGACGCGTCTTGGATTGCGCTGGCTCGCCGAGAACAGTGTTGCCGTAAACGTCGCCGGCCGCACCTGCTGGGGTGAAAGCGAAGCATCGATGCGGCAGGGATACGGCCGCCTTTTTGCGAATGAATCGATCCCTATCGACCCGGATAACCCGGAGCAGCTCGTCTTGTTTCCGGAAATGGACGAGACGCAGGACGTTCCCGAAATCACGGAAAGCTGCTGGGGCATTCTCGACGTTAGCCCGTCGGCGATGATGTGCGCGACGTCACGCATGGTCGTCAAACGCAGGGGGGCGGCGCTTCCCGTCGTCGTGCCTTGCACCTTGCTTCCCTACGATCCGGCTTTCGATTTCGGCGTGACGCTCCAATCCGCCTCCGATCCCGTGAAGCTCAACCATCCGCATTGCGCAAATTTCTGTGTCCTCGGGGGCGGGTCTTGCAGCGTCAGCGCGGACTAACAGCGAGAGCCGGCAGACTCGTTACCTTAAACATGACGCCCTGTTATGCTGTTGGATGCTTGGCTATGAGAGGAGGATAGCGCCATGAAGATTGACGGTGGCTGCCATTGCGGGGCCCTCACCTTCGAAGCGGAGATC
>CAYLTU010000341.1:0-5344 GCA_964386465.1 uncultured Rhodospirillaceae bacterium | reverse complement strand
CTTCGGAACAGGAGACCAGCATGCGAATTGTCAATCCATCGTTCGGCTTGCCCGAGGCAGCCGACAATGCCAGCGGCCCCGATGTCGCGGCCAACGCAGATTGGGGCAAGGACCCGATCGCGATCATGTCGAACTCGAAACCGAACGCCCGCGAATTGCTCGAAGGCGTGCGCGACCAGATGGCCGCCTATCGGGAGACCGGCAACATCGACTATATGTTCAAGGACAGTGCCGCGCAGCCGGCGCCGCCGGAACTGATCGATCAGATCGCCGCCAAATACAAAGGGGCGATCGTCGGTCTAGCGGATTGAGGGTCGTGCTCGTCGTGGAGTTTCCATGACAGTATCGAACTCGAAAAGCGCGGCGTCGAAACCTACATCGTCATTACCGAGACCTTCCTGCCGCTCGTGAGGGCGCAGGCCAAGGCCCGCAAGGCGGATCCGAAACTGTTGATCGTCAAGCATCCGATCGGCGGCTTGAATGCCGAGGAACTGGCCGAGCGTATCGGCGTGGCGTCCGGCGCATTGAAGGACGCCGTCGGCGCGTAGTGTCCTGATCGTGAAATTCAAAGGATTGAATTTCACGTGAATCAGTACACCAACTATAATTGGCTAGTGTGATTCAGCTTCCGAAGTTCGTCGCATTCAATGCGACGAACTTCAAAACCATCACGCTAGGCGACGGCAAAGGACGACAATGACCGATGTGACAGAGAGCGAGGTGATCGAGGTCGGCGATCTCGATCCCGAGCAGTGGAACGACTATGCCGCTGACCGGGGTTGGAGCGACGGCATGCCGCTGTTCGCGCCGACCGAGGACAAGGTTGGCCGATTCGTGGCGACCTGCCGCGGCGACAACGAACCGTTCCCGCCGATGCCGCCGCGCCGGGTATTCCCGACGTTGGAAAGCATCGCCGCCAATGCGGTGATGGCCGGCTGCAAGGCGGAGTATTTTCCGGTCGTAGTCTCGACGGTGCGGGCGCTGCTCAATCCGGAATACAATCTGCACGGCACCCTGGCGACGACGCACCCCTGCGCGCCGGGGGTGATCCTGAACGGTCCGATCCGAGGGCAGCTCGACGTCAATTGCGGCGGCAACTGTTTCGGGCAGGGGCACCGCGCCAACGCGACGATCGGGCGCGCGGTGCAGCTCACCTTGCTGAATGTCGGCGGCGCCAAGCCGGGGCTGATGGACCGCTCGACCCAGGGTTCGCCGGCAAAATACACCTTCTGTTTCGGCGAAAACGAGGAAGAGAGTCCCTGGGAGCCCTATCACGTGCGGCGCGGATTCGATGCCGGAGACAGCGTCGTTACCGTGCTGCCCTGCGAACCGCCGCACAACATCAACGACCACGCCAGTACCACGGGCGAAGGCATCCTGATGACGATAGCCGGTACGATCTCGCAGACCGGCGCCAACAATATCTACGCCAACGCTCCCTACACCGTCGTGCTCGGGCCCGAGCACGCGCAGACGATCCACCGCGACGGTTTCACGGTCCAGGACATCCAGGAAAAGCTATTCGAGGCCTCCGCGGTGCATGTCTCCCGGATCTCGCCGGAAAACAGGACGAATTTCGAGATCGACCGCGGACAGAAGCCGGTGAACGATCACTTTTACCTGGGCCGGTCGCCGCAGGACATACAAGTGCTGGTCGCCGGCGGGCCCGGCAAGCATTCCGCCTATATTCCGACGTTCGGATTCACGGAAGCCTGCTCCGTCCGGGTGGCGCATGTCTGAGGACGAATTCCTCGAAATCGGCGAGCTCGACCCCGATCAATGGAACGACTATGCGACCGAGCAAGGGTGGAGCGACGGGTTGCCGCTGGTCGCGCCGACCGAGGCGGCGGTCGAGCGTTTCGTGGAAACCTGCCGCGGCGACAACGAACCGTTTCCGCCGATGTCGCCGCGCCGGTTGATCCCGACCCTGCGCGGGATCGCCGCCAACGCGGTAATGGCCGGGTGCAAGGCGGAATATCTACCGGTCGTCGTCGCGGCCGTCCGCGCGGTTCTCAATCCCGATTACAATCTGCATGGCACCTTGGCGACGACGCATCCCTGCGCGCCGACCCTGATCGTCAACGGTCCGCTGCGGCAGGCGCTCGATCTCAATTGCGGCGGCAACTGCTTCGGCCAGGGCCACCGGGCGAACGCCACCATCGGTCGCGCGCTGCAGCTCACACTGCTGAATATCGGCGGCGGCAAGCCCGGCGTGATGGACCGGTCGACCCAGGGTTCGCCCGCCAAATACAGCTTCTGTTTCGGCGAGAACGAAGAGGAGAGCCCCTGGGAGCCCTACCATGTGCGCCGGGGATACGAGGCGGACGACAGCGTCGTCACCCTTATGTCCTGTGAGCCGCCGCACAATATAAACGACCACGCGAGCACGAGCGGCGAGGGCATCCTGCAGACCATCGCGGGAACGATCTCGCAGACCGGGGCGAACATTCTGCACGGTCACGGCCCCTATATCGTGGCGCTCGGCCCCGAGCACGCGCAGACGATCCACCGCGACGGCTTCGGCGTATCGGATATCCAGCGAAAGCTGTACGAAGATTCCGCGATCGAAATCGACCGGGTGCCGGAGGAGAAAAGGCGCAACTATGCCGTCGACCGGGATAGCAACGTCGTGGACGGCAAGTTCTACCTGACGCCGTCGCCGGAGAAGATCCAGGTGCTGGTCGCGGGCGGTCCCGGCAAGCATTCCGCCTACATCCCGACCTTCGGCTCGACCGAGGACTGTTCCGTCCGCGTCGCCAACGTCTGATTCGATCCGCGAATGTCCGATCCGCACGATATGCCGCTCTTCGACGGATCGCTGTCCTGGGAGGAGAGCCAGGCGGCGCTCGAGGGGGCGGCGCTGGGCGACGGGCTGCCGATGGTGCCACCGACCCTGGACCGGATGAGCGCGATGCTGGCGGGCCGCGGCGTACCGGATCGAAGCTTCGGGAACGTCATGCCGCTGATGGGCGAACTTACGCTGAAAGCGGTCGCCTACAACTGCGTGCTTGCGGGTTGCCGGCCGGCGGAACTGCCCGTCGTGCTGTCCGCCGTCGAGGCCTGCAACGAACCGCAATTCAACCTGCTGGGCGTGCTCAGCACCACCGGGACCCCCGCCGTTGCGGTTTGCGTGCACGGTCCGATCGTCGAAGAACTGGGCCTCAACGCGGGAGGCAACTGTCTCGGCCCCGGCAACCGGGTGAATGCCTGCATTGGACGCGCCGTGAGCCTGGTGCTGCGCAATGTCGGCGGCGCGCGCGCCGGTATCGCCGACATGGCGACGATGGGCCAGCCGGGCAAATACACGTTCTGCTTCGCGGAAAGAATCCATGCCGGGTTCCCGCCGCTGCCCGTGCGACGGGGTTTTGCCGAAGGCGACAGCGCGGTGACGGCGTTGGGCGTGTCGGGCACTGACGAAGTGCTGCCGGCCTCGCCGCAGGACACGCCGGAACTGGTGCTGCAGCCGATCGCGGCGGCGATGAACGCGGCGATCGACGTATCCAGCGCCACCCGCAAGCCGGAACGGGGCGAACAATTCTTCCTGCTGCCGCCGGAGATGGCGGACATCATCGCGAATGCCGGCTGGGATCTGGCCCGTGTGCAGGCGTTTTTGCAGGGAGCGCGTCATCCCTATCCCTTCGAGGGAGTCGGCGAGCTCGACACGCGTCCGCTGGCCCGGTCGCCGGAAGACATCCACCCCATCGTCACCGGCGGCGTCGGCATCAAGATGACGTACCTGCCGCTCTGGTCCGGCGGGTCGGAGACGGTCACGAAGCCGGTGCGGGTGTTGGAGGGGTAGCGGCGAACCTTCTGCGTCTCGTTTCAACCCCCCATCCTAACCTTCCCCCGCAAGGGGGGAAGGGATAAGAATTCTGTATCAAACATTTAGTCTCCTCCTCCTTGATGGGGGAGGATTAAGGTGGGGGTGGACGGCAGTCACATCACAGGATGCGAGGGCCGCCAAAAATTCCTATATCTACTGTTCTTCTATAGGCTCCACCGCATGCCGCCCGCCGCACCGCATCCTTCCACCGCCCTGCGCGGCATCGCGTTCATGCTCGCGGGTACCTTCTTCATGAGCCTGAACAACGCCGTCCTGAAATACATGTCGGCGGGTTATCCGGCGGGGCAGGTGCTATTCATGCGCGGCACCTTCATCTTTATCCCGATCGCCATCTTCATCTGGCGCGCCGGCGGGTTCCAGTCGGCGAAGGTGGACAGCTATGGCGGGCACGCGATCCGCGCCGCGTTTACGGTTGCCTCGGGCTTTATGTTCGTCATCGGGGTGCGCTATCTGCCGCTTGCCGACGCGACGGCGATTTCCTTCGCCGGACCGCTGTTCATCACCATGCTGGCGACCCCGGTCCTGGGCGAATATGTCGGCTGGCGGCGTTGGTCGGCGGTAATCGTCGGATTTATCGGCGTGCTGATCATCACGCGGCCGACCGGCGACGTGGTGCGGCTCGCCGTGCTGCTGCCGCTCGGCTCGGCCTTCGCCGCGGCGATGCGCGATCTGATCACGCGGCGGATTGCGGCGCGTGAGACGTCCAATTCGATCCTGGTGACGACGACGACGGCGGTCATGCTGGCCGGCCTGGCGACCCTGCCGATGGGATGGATCGTCCCAACGCCGGGAGATCTCGGGCTGATCGCCATGGGCGGGCTGGTCAGCGGCTGCGGCCATTACTGCATGATCGAGACCTTCCGACACGCGGAAGCCGGTCTCGTGGCGCCCTTCAAATATTCCAGCATCCTCTACGCGGTCGCTATGGGCTATCTATTCTGGGGCGACCTGCCGGATGCCTGGGTTATAACCGGCACCATGATCCTGGTCGCCAGTGGACTCTATATCCTGCGGCGGGAACTGGCGCGGAGCGGCCGCTGATGCATCAGATCTCCGCCCCGATGCAGGGCATCGCCTTCATGCTCGCCGGCAGCTTCTTCATGAGCCTGAACAATGCCGTCCTGAAGTGGCTTTCGGCGGGCTATCCGGCGGGACAGATCCTGTTCCTGCGCTCGGCCTTCATCTTCGTAGCCATCGGATTCTTCATATGGCGCGCCGGCGGCTGGCATACCGCCCGGATCGGCAACCCGAAAATCCACCTGTTGCGCGCGAGCTGCGTCGTCTGCTCTGCCTTCCTGTTCTTGAATGCGGTGCGCTTGCTGCCGCTGGCCGACGTTATCGCGATAACATTCGTGGCCCCCTTGTTCCTCACGGCTTTGGCGACGCCGGTGCTGGGCGAGCATGTCGGGGTAAGGCGCTGGGCCGCGGTCGTGGTCGGTTTCATCGGCATGCTGATCATCATCCGTCCAGGCGGCGATCTGTGGCGGCTGGCGGCGCTGC
>CAYLTU010000340.1:0-5358 GCA_964386465.1 uncultured Rhodospirillaceae bacterium | reverse complement strand
TGGTCGGAGCGAGAGGATTTGAACCTCCGACCCCTTCACCCCCAGTGAAGTGCGCTACCAGGCTGCGCTACGCTCCGACACGGCGCGCACTCTAACGCCGTCCCGTTAGCGGTGCAATCCGTTTACAAGAGTAGATCGGGTACGTTGGAATCGCCTTTCGCGATCCAACGACTGGGTAAATCTACTCTTCAACTAAGAAAATAATTCGGATTCACAATCGTATCCGCCCTACGGCTTCAGCACGCGCCGTAAGGCGACCAGTTCGCTCAAGACGGCTTCCAGTTCCGTCCTTGTTTGCGAGCTGATTGCCGCATCGCGGGTTTCCTGTACGGGCTGCTCACCGCTAACGCCGTTTTCAGCCGTGCGTTCGACGACCGCCTTCACGCCCGCTTCCCGGAACAGACGCTGGACGCCGCGTATCGTGTACCCTTCGGTGTAGAGAAGATCGCGGATACGGCGCAACAATGCGATGTCCTCGGGCCGGTAATAGCGCCGGCCGCCGCCGCGCTTCAACGGCTTCACCTGATTGAACTTCGATTCCCAGAACCGAAGGACATGTTGCGGGATATCGAGTTCCCGGCCGACCTCGCTGATCGTGCGGAACGCGGAGGCTGATTTAGCGCCGGTCCTGCGCGGCTCCGGCTCCACGTCCCCTAACGCCACCTTCAGATTCCGGTCGAGGCCCTGCTGGCGCCGACATTTATACGGTTCTTGAGAACATGGCTGGGCCGAAATACGAGGACGCGGCGCGGCAGAATCGGCACCTCTTCACCGGTCTTCGGGTTCCGTCCGATACGGCGGCCCTTCTGGCGGACGGCGAAACTACCGAACGACGAAATCTTGACCATCTCGCCACGCGACAGCGCATTCGAAACTTCGCCGAGTATCGATTCGACCAAATCAGCCGATTCGTTGCGCGACAACCCCACCTCTTGGTATACCGCTTCGGTCAATTGCGCCCGCGTTACTGTGTTCCCCATCCTACCGTCCCCCTATTCTTTCATCTTTTGATCAACGGTACCGCCCACGCGTAACGCCGTCAATTCCAAAGGGATCGTAACGTTTCGTAATTTGGAACACAAAAATGTGCGGGGACCCGTTACCAGCGGATCAGCGACGATCCCCATGTGAAACCGCCACCCAGCGCGGTCAGCGCTATCAGGTCGCCTTCATTGATCCGCCCGGTCTCCATCGCATGCGAGAGTGCCAGCGGAATCGTTGCCGCCGACGTATTGGCCTGTGCGCCAACCGTAACGACAACCTTGTCGTTATCGACCGCCAGCCGCCTGCCGATACTCTCGATGATGCGGATATTGGCCTGATGCGGCACCAGCAAATCGATATCCGGCAAGTTCAGACCGTTCGACTCAAGTGCGATTTCGACGGCTTCGGCCATGTTGTGAACCGCGTGGCGATAGACTTCCTGGCCCGCCATGCGAAGGAAGCCGGATTGCCCGGTCGTACCCGGCCCACCGTCGACGTAGAGGGAGTCGTAATAGGAACCATCGGCAAAAAGATGGGTCGAGAGCACGCCGCGACCGCTCGGGCCCGCTTCGCTCATTCCGGCGCGCAGAACCATCGCGCCGGCCCCGTCGCCGAACAGGACGCAAGTCCCACGATCCTCCCAATCCAATATACGACTGAAGACTTCCGCGCCGATTACGAGGGCGGTCTTCGCCTGACCGAGGCGAAGCATATTGTCGGCGACCGACAAGGCGTACACGAAGCCGGAGCAGACGGCCTGCACATCGAAGGCGATGGCCTGCTTGATCCCCAGCATGGCCTGAACGCGTGTCGCCGTCGCCGGGAATGTATTGTCCGGCGTCGAAGTCGCCAGCACGATCAGGTCGATCTCTTCCGTACCGACACAAGCGGTCTCAAGCGCCCGCTTGCAAGCTGCGACGGCCAGATCGGAAGTCAGCTCCCCTTCGGCTGCGATATGCCGTTGGCGAATGCCCGTGCGCTTGCGAATCCAGGCATCGGAGGTGTCGATTCGCTGTGCCAGTTCGTCGTTCGTAACGATATTTTCGGGAAGATACGCCCCACACCCCAAGACCAGAGACTTTCGGACAACCTCGTCCTCATGGAAAAGCGTACTTCTTTCAGGGTGCTGCGCGCCCGTCCGTTGGATCGTATCTGTTTTCATTAGCATTTTGCTGCGAGCCTTCGTTACGGCCCCGTCGCTTCCCGCAGTTGCGCTTCCTCGACTGTACCAAGGCTGGCGAAGTCCTGCGTCATCTTTTCCATAAACTCATGCAACGCCATCTCGACGCCGACGCCGATTGCGTTGGCGAACCCGAGTGCATCCGCACCGCCATGGCTCTTGACCACGATGCCGTTCAATCCGAGCAGCATGGCGCCGTTATACTGCCGGGGATCGATACGCTCGTGCAGCTTCTCGATCTGCCGTTTCGCGAACAGATAGCCGAGCTTCGACATGAAATCGCTGCGGAACGCTTCGCGCAGGAAGCCGGCATAGAGACGCACGATCCCCTCCGCCGTCTTCAACGCGACATTGCCGGTGAAACCGTCCGTCACGACCACATCGACCGTTCCGGCCGCGATATCCGTGCCTTCGATAAAACCCTTGAATTCAATGGGCAGGTCGATCGTCCGGAGGATCGCCCCAGCCTCCTTGACCTCCTCAACCCCCTTAAGGTCTTCGACGCCGACGTTCAGCAGGCCGATGATGGGACGCTCAAGTCCCAATACCGTGCGCGCGAAGACCTCGCCCATCACGGCGAACTGCACCAGGTTCTTGGCATCGCATTGGATATTCGCGCCGAGATCCAGCATGGCCGCTCGACCGCGCGCCGTGGGGAAGAAACCGCAGATCGCCGGCCTGTCGATACCCGGCAACGTCTTGAGCACGAATTTTGCGATCGCCATGAGCGCGCCGGTATTGCCGGCCGAGATGACCGCGCTCGCTTCTCCGGCGCTGACCGCATCTATGGCGTGGCGCATGCTTGAATCGCGACCGCTGCGCAGCGCCGTGGACGGCTTATCCTCATTGAGGATCACGCCTTCGGAATGCCGCAGCGTCGTGACCGCCGCCAACTTGTCATACTTGTCGAGGAGCGGCGCGATTTTGGCCTCGTCGCCGAACATCAGGAACTCAACCTGTGGAAAACGTTCCCGGGCCAATTCCGCCCCGCGCACGACGATCTGGGGAGCACGATCTCCTCCCATAGCATCTAGCGCGATGACGACCGGCGCAGTCACCTGTTCCACCTACCCCTAATTTTCGTTCGGCGTACTAGTACGTCGAGGCTTCTAAGACCTCGTTCCGCGCGTCATCATAGTAGCCACACGCCAAACATACATGATGTGGTCGCTTAAGTTCGCCACAATTCGAACATTCGACAGACGTCGACGGCTTCAGCGTGTCATGCGACCGGCGCATATTTCGGCGCGATCGCGAGATCTTACTCTTGGGAACAGCCATTTTTTTCTCTTTTACCTATCCAGGCCAAAATCGAGGGCACTTCATAAACAGAAACCGTCGGCACAGCAAGCAAACCCTATTCGCCATCCCGCTTTAAGCGGGTCAGGACTCCGAACGGATTTCTTCGGATTTCTGAGATTTTCACCTCTTCCGACTGATATTGCTGCGGTATTTCGGCCCCTGGTCCCCTCGGGTAGGGATCGATCGCCACGCCCAGGCATTGCGAGATAATCTCACCCAGATCGATCCCGCCTTCGGCGATCGGTTCCGGCGGGTCCGCCTCGTCCAGCCTCACCTCCACCTCGTCTAAGGTTTCGCGTGGCGGGCCGAAACGCTCGTCTATGTTCTCCTCGATCACCGCCGCCACGGATGCGCCGGTAACGACACAGGATTGCGTTATCTCCGCCGCCATTCGTCCGCGGACCCGAATCAGATCGCCGCCCTTTATCCGTTCGGCAATAAGGTCGCCGGTCAGCAATTCGACGGAGACCAGTTCGAAACGCTTGGCCAACGCCGCCCGCTCGGTGTCGCCGGCATCGAGATGAATCCGTTTTGCCACGTCACCGAGCGTTTCGACATTCAAAATGCTGGAAAATTCGGAACCACTTTCCATCGTTACCGGTCCGCTCCCTGTATCAATGATGTGAATTCGACACACCCTTCCGTCAACGCCGTCACCTCTTGCGCGGCCAATACCACGACGCTTCGCCGCACATAATCCGCAAGCTGCACGAGCGTATCCCTGTCCGGCCCATCCTCGGCATACAAATTACGCAGCAGCGCATCGCAAAGATCGTCATCACTGCCGCCCAGCGCTTTTTCATAAGCGGCTGCGCGGCCGAAGAAACCCTCGGCGAGTTTACGCACTTTCTTGCCGACGCTCAGATCACCGACTCCCATTTCGCGTAGATTGCGATCCATATCGTCAAACAGCGTCTCGCAATAGGCTTCCGAAAACCTTTGCGCGGAAGCTTCGCCTTTCAACCGGTGCAACACGAGAAAGCAATGCAAGGCGATGACGTCGAAACGACCGATTGCCGAATCGGGAACCCTCCAAACGTCATAGAACGCAGGTTGCCGAGCCTGTTTCACGGTCGCGATATATGCATCGCGAACAGCGATGTCGAAGGACGAACTGCGGAAAAGGTTCCGAATCGACCAAGCCATTACCGCAGTGCCCCCGTATCACACGACGTCATGCCCGCTCTTGCCCGCCAACCGCGCTTCCGGCCAAAATCGCCGGCATGATATCGCGCCGCGCCGCCATTGACACGACTCAATGCGATGTGCACTTTGCGCTGCGAGGGCGGCAGCATCGCAACGGACGACATGTCACTGCGTTCCACTTCAACCGGTATTACAATCACGTTGGTCATCGCCATTCTGGTCGGCGCCTGTGCGCCCCGCGTTGCCGTTCGCGGCAACCTGCCGCGCGAAGAGCAACTGTCAAAAATCAAAATCGGCGAGCAGAACCGAAACGAAGTCGCTGAAATTCTCGGCACGCCGTCCACGCTTGGTACGTTCGACGACAAGGTCTGGTACTACATCAGCCGAAAGACCGAAAAATTCGCGTTCCTCGACGAAAAGATCGTCGATCAACAGGTGATCGCGGTCTATTTCGGCGAACGCGATCAGGTTCAGGCTGTCCACCGCTACAACAGGGACGATCTGCGTGAAGTCGGCATGGTCGACCGGACCACGCCGACCGCCGGCAAGGACCTTTCGATCCTCGACCAGCTGCTCGGCAACTTCGGCCGCTTTGGTGGCGCTGGAAACTAAAAGCGCCCGCCGCGGCAGTCTTAACCAATCGCGCCGCCTAGATCAGGACGGAACCGGTTCCGTCCTGATCTTAATACGGTCTAGTGTCCTGATTCCGAAGTTCGGCATAGTGTAGCTTGGATTTCAGCGGTCTC
>CAYLTU010000339.1:0-5366 GCA_964386465.1 uncultured Rhodospirillaceae bacterium | reverse complement strand
GCATCCTAAAAATTCCTCTTTAAATTTCCAGCGGGATGTTCAAAACCGGTCCTGCGGCGGTCGGGCCGATCACGTCTGAAGCTGAGAAATAGCGGAACAAAATTGTGCGAAAGCCGACATCGCCGCGCGGAAGTCAGTTGCTGGGGGTATAGCGGAAGTCGAATTCTGCGAGCCTGACAGCCGCTTCTAGCCATAAGGAGAAGTCGGGTGCATGAATTTGGAGCGGGTTTTCCTCCCTCTGAGACGCGTTGCACCGACGTTCTATTTATTCGATGTTCAAGGTTCGCTGTCCGTACTGAAATCGCGAAACGCAGGCGGATCGCTGCATGGTCGAAAGCAACTACGCCGTGGAACGGATCGGCGTCACCTACGGCGCGATCTGGAATACCTTCAAACGGGTGACCACCGCCGTGTCGCCGGACGAAAAAACCGCGATTTACGTTGCATAGTCTCCTCCTCGAGAATCTAACCCTCGTCGAATTGTTGGAACATGTTCGACATACCTTCCATGGTCTCGCCATACTCGGTCAATAGATCAAGGAACACGGAGCGCACATCGGTCTGCTCGTGCATCATGCCGACGCCTTGCCCAGCCGGATATGACACAAGCTCCTGCGGCTGGTAGCGGTCCATGCGTTCCAAGGCCTCGTTGACGAGGATCGATTGCAGGGGCATCGGCAGCGGTTTCGGCGCCCCGTCCGCCTCCCAGGCCTCGACCCAGGCGGAGCGCAAGCGCCGCGCCGGGTGTCCCGTACCGCACTTCGAGCGCAAGGTATCCGCGGACGTCGCGGCGAAGATTTTCTCTTTCACCAGGGGCGTGGTCTCCGCTTCCGACGTACCCAGCCAGATCGTGCCGGTCCACACGCCTTGCGCTCCCAGGGCCACCGCCGCCGCGATCTGCTTGCCGCGCGCGATGCCGCCGGCATGCAACACCGGGATCGGATCGGCCTCTTCGACGACTTGCGGGGTCAGCACCAAACCGGCGATCTCGCCGACATGCCCGCCCGCCTCGTGACCGGCCGAGACGATGATATCCATGCCGGCTTCCTTGTGCCGGCGGACATGCTTCGGACGACCGACCATGCCGATAACCTTGATATCGCGTTCGTGACAGGCATCGGTCACATGCGCCGGCGGCACGCCGAGCGCGCTCGCCATGACCTTCGCTTTGGGATGCTTGAACAGAACCTCGAGGCGTGCCTCGGCCGATTTATGGGTGCGGATCATGCCCTTCATGTATTCGTCGAAGAGTGCCTCGCGTTCGCCCGGCGGCAGTTCCGGAACGCCGTACTTCTTCATCAGCGCATCGACGAAGCGGCGGTGTTCTTCCGGGATGTACTTGTCGACATCGCCGATGTTCATCCTCTCGAATTCCTGGCGCGCGTCGGAGGCGAACATCAGGTCGACGCCGTAATTCTTGTCCTCCGTGTGCGCATTGAGCCAAGCGAGTTCGATATCGAGCTGTTCCGGCGTCACATGCGTCGTCCCCAGTACACCCATGCCGCCGGCCCGGCTGACCGCGGCGACTACGTCGCGGCAATGGGAGAAGGCGAAGATCGGCGCCTCCAGGTCCAACATCTTCATCACTTCAGTGCGCATTTTGTCCTTCCTTTCCTGCTTTATGCCGCGAGGCTGTCCCGGATATCGCCCATCTTTTCCATCGTCTCGCCGAACTCGGTCAGCATCTCGAGAAAGATGTTCCGGACGTCGGTCTGCTCGTCCATCATGCCGATACCCTGCCCGCAAGGTGGCGACAGCAGTCCTTCAACCTGATGGTTTCGCATTTTTTTGAAGGCCTGCTCCACCAGCACCGATTGCAACGGCATCGGCAGCGGCTCCGGAGCGTCCTTATCTTCCCAAGCCCGGACGAAGCCGCCATGGAAGCGCCGCACCGGTTTGCCCGAACCGCAGCGCGTCCGTTTGGTATCGCCCGAGGAAGCGTTAAACATGAGCTCTTTTTCGACCGGCGTCGTTTCAGATTCCGATGTGCCGAGCCAGACCGTTCCAGCCCACACGCCTTGCGCGCCCAGCGCCAGCGCCGCCGCGATCTGTCGTCCCCGCATAACGCCGCCAGCGTGCAGCACCGGGATCGGCGCTGCTTCATCGGCGATTTGCGGCGTCAGCACGAAGGTCGCGATGTCGCCGGTATGGCCGCCCGCCTCGTAGCCGGCGGCGATCAGAATGTCGACGCCGGCCGCCTTGTGATGCTTCACATGTCTTGGGTGACCGACCAGCGCACCCACCTTCAGGCCGAGCCCATGCGCCCGGTCGATCTGGTGCTGTGGCGGTACGCCGAGTGCGCTTACGATCATCCGGGCCTTGGGGTGCCGATAGACGACCTCCAGCCGCGCCTCTGCCTGGGCGTGTGTGCGCAACTGCTCCTTGATATAGGTCTCGACGACCTCTTCCTTTTCCGCCTTCGTGTAGGGCGGCACATCGTGCCGGCGCAGGATGTCGTCGACGAAATCCCAATTTTCCATCGGCACGAGATCCATGATCTCCTTCGAGGTCATCGTCTCGAATTGCTTCGGCGCGTTGGAGGCGAACATGATGTCGACGCCATAGGGCTCGCCGTCGATATGGTAGTCGATCCAAGTCAGCATATTTTCGAGATCTTCGACCGAATCCCGCGTCGTGCCGAGCGTCCCCATACCGCCGGCCTTGCTGACCGCGGCGACCACGTCCTGGCAATGCGAAAAGGCGAAGATCGGCGCCTGCAGGCCGAACATTTTCATGGCGTCCGTTTGCATAGTGCTGCTCCCTTAGGGTTCTTCAGTCCGGCCCGCTCAGTCGACACGGTTCAGATAGCGATGATAAGCACCACAATAGACCGGCTTCACCAGTATCTCCCGGTCGATCGGCTCAACGATGTCGATATCTTCCACGGTCAGCGGAGCCAACGGTTGGTGTAGAACGGCTGCCTTCATTTCCGGCCTCTGTGTTCTCGCTGTTGCCGGCATTCCTAGCGTGATACCAAAGCATCGACGGCCACAACGCCTTCGTTCGCAGGCATCACCATCAGGGGATTGATTTCGAACTCAGCGACCTCCGGCATCGCCAAGAAGGTATCTCCGAATTTGACTGCAGCCGACACCAGCGCATCGATATCCGCAGCAGGTGCACCCCGGTACCCCTGCAGCAACATCCAAAGTTTCAGTTTCTCGAGTGCACGCCGGACCTCGCTTTGTCCTGCCGGCAGTGCCAGATAGGCGACGTCGCGGAACAGTTCGATCCCCACCCCGCCCAATCCAAGGGTCAGCACCGGTCCGAAATCAGTATTGCGCAAGCAGGACATAACCGTTTCGATACCACCGCCAACCATTTCTTGCGCCAAAATGCCCGCATCTGGGTTACCTAGAGTCTCCCGGAAGGCCGACGCGTGTTCGTCCACTGCCGCCGGTCTCGCGACCCCGAGCTCGACAAGGCCAAGCTCGGTCTTGTGTTCCGCTTCCGACGGCAGCGCTTTGACGACCAGCGGATAGGTCAAGCCGTCGCAGGTTTCAGCGGCCCGGTCGCCGGGCTGAAGAATGCGCCAGCCGGGCGCGCCGATCCCGCAGTCCGACAGCAGGTCCATCGTCGCCGACCAATCTTTCGGTGCCGGGCGGTGCGTCAATTGTGGCCGTGTTTCGGTTGGTGGCCGTGTCGCGTACCGCTCCCGCTGATACAGCCAGCCTAACGCTCGTATCGTCGCCAGCGGATCTTGGCAGAACAGCACGCCGTTTTCCCGGTAGTCCTTCCGGTCTTCCGCAGTCGGCAGCTCGCCGACGAGGCTCATGATGACCGGGAGTTTCTTGTCGCGCGCGGCTTGCTTGAACAGATGTCCCTTGGTCTGCAGGTCGCGGCGGCCGCTGCTGGAAAATTGCATGATGAAGGCTTCCGTCCGAGGGTCGTCGGACATCAGCGCCAGGCTGTCATCCATCAATGTCGGTTGCGAACGGACTTGCCCCGTCATGTCCGCTGGATTGGCGCTCCGGCCAAATGCTGGGAACAGGGTTTCCAGCTTCTGGGCCGTCTCGGTGCTGAATTCTGCCATCGGCACGTTGAGCTGGTCGGCATGGTCGGCCAGAAGCGCGCAGGCGCCGCCGGAAATGCTAAGCGCCGAGGCGCCTCCGAGCGGGTCGCCTGTTACGCGGGGCTGCGGCAGGTAGATCAGGGTTTCGATGATGGCGAGCACGTCGGCGACGGAGTCGACGAAAATGATGCCGGCCTGGTCGAGCACGTCCCGATAGATGGCGTGCGCCGAAGCGATTTTACCGGTGTGAGACGCTGTGGCCGACTGGCCCAGCGCGGAATTGCCGGATTTCAGCGCGACGATCTGTACGCCGCGGACCCGCGCCCGCTCGGCGATCGCCATAAGACGGGCGCCGTCATTGAGGCCCTCGATATAGAGAACGGCAACCTTGACATCGTCCTGTTCGACCACCCAGGCGAGATAGTCGAGGATATCCATCTGGGTTTCGTTGCCGACGCTGGCGAAATAGGCGCAGCCGATATCATGCGACTGGAGGTAAAACGAAATAGCCCCGCCGAGGGCACCGCTTTGGCTCACCAACGCGACCGGGGCATGTGTGGTGGCATTGAGCTGCAGACCAGCGGAACTGAAAGTGAGGATCGCCTTCTCCCGAACGGACCAGGCGCCGACACAGTTCGACCCCAAAAGGGCCACGCCCTCCCGGTTGGCGGTGTCCCGCAACTCCTCCGCCAGGGCTTTGCCCTCTTCCATTTCCTCGAAGCCGGAACTGAACACGATGGCGGCAGGAATGCCCTTGGCACCGCATTGCTCGACAATACCCGAAACCGTGTTCGACGGCGTAATGATCAGGGCCAGGTCGGGTGCCTCCGGCAGCGATAACAGGTCAGGATAACACGCCAGGCCTTCGATCTCCTTATGCCTCGGGTGCGTAAGAAATATTTTGCCGGGATATCCGGTCTGCAACAGCACCCGCACGAGCGAGTTTCGCGGCGTGCCAACGTCCGGCGAGGCACCGACGACAGCAACGGAACGAGGCCGGAAAATATTGTCTAGCTGCTTTGAGTCCGGTTTGTTTTTCATTGTCGTACTTCTTTTCTTTTGAAACGGCCACCGTTTCATTTGCGCATTCGAACAAAGGTTGTGCCAACCAATCCATGGAATCAAGCGCGCGTGATTCCAATCTAGTCAGCGATTTTCGTGTGTTTGCAAGGAATACATAGCCCGCAAGGTGTCGTTACCGTCGACAAGTTCGACAAGGTGCAAAATCTTGAACCCGAATGCCTCGGGCCGATACGGTGAAAAATCTAAGGGTTTCATCTATACGGTTGCAGCTTCACCACTTCCGAATGGGTCTACCATCGGAATTTATAAGGAAAGGCAGTGATTGTTGTGC
>CAYLTU010000338.1:0-5393 GCA_964386465.1 uncultured Rhodospirillaceae bacterium | reverse complement strand
CCGAACGCCGCGACGTGCAGGCGGGCTATCTGTCCGGCGGCGAACAGCAGATGCTGGCGGTCGGCCGCGCCTTGATGTCGGACCCTGGATTCGTGCTGTTGGACGAGCCATCGCTCGGCCTCGCCCCGATGATCACGAAAGAGATTTTCGGCCGCATCCAACGCCTGCGCGACGAACAGAACGTCTCATTTCTACTGGTCGAGCAGAACGCGAAGCTGGCCCTGGAAATCGCCGACAACGGTTATGTCATCGAAAACGGCGCCATCGTTCTCGAAGGCGCGGCGGACGAGCTTCGCGACAACGCGGACATCAAGGAGTTCTATCTCGGGATGGCCGGCGAGGACCGCAAGAGCTTCCGCGACGTGAAACATTACCGCCGGCGCAAGCGCTGGCTCGCTTAAGCGAACGAACCTTTTAGATTCCGACGCACATCAGCGCCAGGCGAAGACCGGCTGTTCCAGATGGTCGACCCGCGTGTCGCGGCCGAAGATACAGACTTCGCGGAACTGGTAGATCATCGCCGCGGTCGGCGCGTGGACCTTGGAGCGGGCGATGTTGAGGCGGATCAAGGGGCGGTCGCTTTCCGGGATGGAACTGAATTCGGGCGTCTCCGGCCGGGCCAGCCGCTCCAGGGTGACGATATGGACGCGCTCGACCTCGTTCGGTTCCGGGACGATGTCCACGCTGCCGCCGGCCCAGACGACAACCGGCGTGATGCGATAGCCGGATCGGGTCGGGTAGTCGTCGAGCAAGCCCAACACCGTGTCTTCGCCCAGTTCGACGCCCATTTCCTCATGCAGTTCGCGCAACGCGGCCTGGATCGCGGTTTCTCCAGGGTCCAGCCGGCCGCCGGGCAGGGCGAACTGCCGGGAATGCGCGTTCAGGTGGGCGGTTCGGCGGGTGAGCAGGAAGGCCGCGCCGTGCCGTGAATCGACGACGGTCAGGGCCACGGCGGCGTGGATCAGCTCATCGTCCTCGACCCGTCGGTCGGGGAACCGTTCGATATTGCCGAGCAATTTACGGCGCAAATCGTCGTCATAGATGTAGGTCACGCTCTGGATTGGCCTCTGAAGGGGTGAATCGGGCGGGATGCATTCGCGCGACACGCTACCGCCGCGAAGCGGTGCGGCGCAATCTCACAATCGCGATATCGGTTGTATGATCGGGGTAAAGCCCCTAGATCATCGTGTCTAAGGGATTTATGCGGATCGTTCAATGGTTGCCACCGCGGGAACAGCGCTATCGGAACCGCTCGCGCGCGACGGCTACCGCGTCGTCATCGAGCCGAGCGGCGAACGGGTCCGCGCCGTCTTCAATGGCGAGACCGTGGCCGACAGCGGCCGTGCCCTGTTGATGCACGAGACGCGGTTGCCTTCCGTCTATTACATCCCGATGGCCGACGTTCGGGCGGACTTCCTGCTGCGCAACGAATTGCATACCCACTGCCCATTCAAGGGAAACGCGTCTTACTGGTCGTTGAAGGTCGGCGACCGGACCGCGGAGAACGCGGTCTGGGCCTATGAAGACCCGTACGACGAGGTGTCGGGCATCGACAAATACGTCGCCTTCGATTGGGATACGATGGACGCCTGGTTCGTCGGCGACGACCTCGCGGCGGCGCAACCACGCTGCGACGAACCGTCGAAAGAGAACCCGTTCGTCAAATGGCTCGTCGACGATGCCTGGAAAGCGACTTCGGCGTCGGATTTTCTGGCCCGGATGGCCGCGGCGCTGGTCGGGGCCGATTTCCCGGTTTGGCGCTTGCGCCTTCTTGTGCGCACGCTGAACCCGCAGCTATTCGCGCATTCCTACACCTGGCAGCGTGGCGTCGAGGACATCGAAGAGTATCAGGCAACCCACGCCGGTCTGCAGTCCGCGCAATACATGGACAGCCCGTTTGCGCCGATCATCGCCGGCGAGGGCGGCATCCGCCGCCGGCTGGAGGGTGCGAACCCGCAACTCGACTTTCCGGTCCTGCAGGATCTGATAGACGAGGGTGCAACTGATTACGTCGCGATGCCGGTTCGGTTTTCCGACGGTTTGATCAATATCCTGACATTGACGTCGGATCGCCCGGGCGGCTTCGCGACGGAGGAACTGGGGCATCTTTACGAAGTCCTGCCGGCCCTTGGCCGCCAGCTCGAAGCCTACGCGCAAAGGGTCTCGTCGCTGTCCCTTCTGCGGACCTATCTCGGCAACGATGCGGGCGAGCGGGTCATGGATGGGTTGGTCAAGCGTGGCGACGGCGAAGAGGTGCATTCCGTCATCTGGATTTCCGATCTGCGAGGTTCGACCGCCCTGGCGAACGAACTGTCACGGGTCGCCTATCTGGCGACGCTCAACCAGTATTTCGACTGCGTGGCCGGCGCGGTCATCGACAATGGCGGCGAGGTGCTGAAGTTCATTGGCGACGCGGTTCTGGCGATCTTCCCGATCGCCGACCGCGACGAGCCGCACCCGGAGGCCTGCTCGCGCGCCCTGTCCGCGGTGCGCGCGGCGCGTCAGGCGATGGACGAGCTGAATGATGAACGCTCGGCGCGCTCGGAAAAACCGCTACGGTTCGGCACCGGTTTGCATCGCGGCGATATCACCTACGGCAATATCGGCACGACGAAGCGGCTCGATTTCACCGTCATCGGAACCGCCGTCAACGAAGTCTCGCGCATCGAGGGACTGTGCAAGGAATTGGGCCGGCCGGTCCTCACGTCTTCGGCCTTCGCCGCCAGCGTTCCTTCCGGGCTGACGTCGCTCGGCCCGCACGCGCTGCGCGGTATCGATGGCGCGCAGGAAATCTTTACCTTGCCGGAATTCGAACGGACCTGACGCGGCGGGTGCCGCGCGTTACACTTGGCCGACATACGAGACCCTCTGCGACGGGCGGTACAGCGCCCTCACCCTCCCACCGCTGCGCGGCGGGCCCCTCCCTCTCCCACTTGCGCGGGAGAGGGTTTGAAGGACGCGGCGTGACATTGTTCACCCTCTCCACCCGGATGGGGGGGAGAGGGCAGGGTGAGGGGGGCGACGACGCCAACGCGGACCATGCAGGAGGTTTCGCAGTACGAGCAAAGGTGTCGGAATGGCGTTGTTGGCGGGGTTGCAGGTCCTACAGATCGGTCCGGGTCTGGCCGCCGCCGTGTGCGGGCGGGCCTTTGCCGATATCGGGGCGCAGGTTCGCTGCCACGGCGCCGACCGGTCGACGCCGCTTGCCGCCTATCTCAACGGCGGCAAGGAAGATCTCGCAGACGACTTGATCAGCGCCGCGTCCAGGGCCGATCTGATAGTCTGCGAAGGCGGACCGGCCGACTTAAGGGCCGGCGGGGTCGATATAGCGGCGTTGCGCGCATGCAACGAAGACGCGGTGGTCGTCGCGATCAGTCCCTTCGGCCAAACGGGGCCCGATGCCGATCTGCCCGCCACCGACCTGACATTGTTGTGCGCCAGCGGGATCGCCCGCATGCTGACGGGACAGGTCGACGATACCGGTGAGCCGCCGGTCCGGCCGGTCGGCGAACAGTCGGCGTTTATCGGCGGTCTGGCGGCGGCCTGCGCGGGGATGCACGGCCTCTTGGCGGGCAAGAAGGGGGTTACCGTAGATGTCTCCATCCAGGAAGCGCTCGCGACCCTGGCGATCACCGAGATGACCCGCGCGAGCCTCAACGGCCGCGCCTGGTCGCGCAAGCGTGTCGCCGACGGCAACGGCGCGACCGTTACGATTCTGCCGGCGGCCGATGGCTACGCGGCGATCTCGCCGCGCGAGGACCGTCAATGGGCATCCTGGCTGGAGGTGATGGGATCGCCGGCCTGGGGGGCCGAGACCCGCTTCGCGCGCAAATCGGACCGGGTCGAGAATTGGGACGCGCTGCACGCCCTGATGTCCGAATGGAGCCGGGGCCATGACAAGCAATGGATTGCCGATGCGGCGCAGGCCGCCCATGTACCGAGCTTTCCGCTACGCGAGTTGGGCGAGCAGCTGGAGTCTCCACAGCTCGAGCAGCGCGGCTTTTACCGTGACTTCGACTGGCAAGGCGAACGTTTGAAGGCGCCGGGGCCGGCTTACGGGCTGTCGCAGGACGGTCCGGCGGTGCGCGCAAAGGAACTCTCGGGGCCGTTGCCCTTGTCCGGCCTGCGGGTGCTCGATTTCAGCTGGGTCATCGCCGGGCCGACGACGACCCGTTACCTGGCGGCGATGGGCGCGGAGGTTATCAAGGTCGAAGCGCCCGGGCGCGGCGATCCCGGCCGGGCATCCGAACTGCATACGGTGCTGGGTCAGGCAAAGAAGGCGATCGTGCTCAACCTCAAGAACCCGGACGCGGCAGACATTGCCCGGCGTCTGGCCAAGCGTTCGGATATCGTCATCGAGAATTTCGGCACCGGCGTGATGGAGCGGTTCGGTCTGGGCGCGGAAGACCTGCGCCGCGAGAACCCCGGTCTTGTCTACATCTCCGCCTCCGGCCTCGGCCGCACCGGGCCTGAAGCGAAGGCGGTGGCCTATGGCACCTTGCTGCAATGCTATGCCGGGTTCGCCGGCCTGAACCGGCATCACGACAAGGCGCCGCGTGTCGGCATGGCCTGGCTCGACCCGATGTGCGGGTTGAAGCTCGCCTTCGCCGCCGCCGCCGCGATCTGGAACCGGCGCCGCACCGGCAAAGGGACGCGGATCGATTTTTCGATGATCGAGGCGATGCTTTGGACCCTGGCGGAACCGATCCTCGCGGCGCAGCGGGGCGTTGCGTTGGAACCGCGCGGCAACGATTCGGACATTTGCACGCCGCACGGGATTTATCCGGCGACCGGGCAAGATTCCTGGATCGGCGTCGCGGTCGCGTCCGATGAAGACTGGCGCGCGCTGTGCGAAGCCGTGCCAAGGCTGTCGGATCTGGTGGACCTGGACCTGCCGGGGCGTCGGAACCGCGAGACCGAAATCGAAGAAGCGCTTGTGTCGTGGAGCGGAAGCCAATCGGCCGACGAGAGTGCGGTTCAGCTTACCAAGGCAGGTGTCCCGGCGGCGGCGGTTCGATCCATGCTCGATCTTGTCCACAGCGCACACCTGAAATCGCGCGGGTTCTGGGAAGAAAGCGACGCCGGCGCGCTGCCCGGCCTGCCATGGCAAACGAGCTTCGGCCGCGCCACCGGGCCTGCGCCCGCGCTCGGCGCCGATACGGACGCCGTTCTGCGAGACGTACTCGAATTGACGCCGGAGGCGATTGCCGCGCTGCGGGCCGAGGGCGCGTTAGGTTAGAGCGTTTCGGACTAAAACCGTCTCTGGCGTGAACGGGTTAGTTGGCACGTGGCACACCCCCACCCTAGCCCTCCTCCATCGAGGGGGAGGGTGTAACTTATTGAATACTCAAACATTATCCCTTCCCCCCCCTTGCGGGGGAAGGTTAGGATGG
>CAYLTU010000337.1:0-5443 GCA_964386465.1 uncultured Rhodospirillaceae bacterium | reverse complement strand
ACTTACGCGCCCCAGATACTCTTGCGACGCTCGTGGCACACGACCCGAAACGGACCTGGTAAACGCTGATGCTGGGCTTGCTCGTTAGCGTGTACGTTAGTCGGAGCGGGTGTTCGACGCCAGCGGCGTAGCCTTGCGGTTAGAGGCCAACACGTAACTTTAATTCGCAGCTATACCTTCGGAAACCGAAGAGTCTTTGCCGAAGTTCTCGATGAGCCGCCAGTACCTCTTATCCGGCCGGATCGACGACATAGAGATGTAGAGAATGTCGCCCGGCGCCGCCATGCCTAACCCGGCAAGCATCGCCTTTTCCAATTCAGGGATTACGGAAATTTGATTCTCTGCGATTCCGTTGGCAATTAGGGCATCGCGCAGTTTCTTCAGAATGTCGCCCTGCTTACGGTCCAGCAGCACACTTTCTCGGCAGATAAAGTGGTCGAAATTCGGCGCGATCGCGTTGACGATCTCACAGAGGAGAGCGTCGTTGCGGTTGGTCTGTGAGGTGATGACGCAAATCCGCCGACCTCTGCCTTTGGCCATGGTTGTCACCATGCGCCCCGCCTCTCGATATCCCCCCGGATTGTGTCCGTAGTCGAGAATTACCCGAAACGGATGGCCGTCATATACATTGGTTCGAGCGGGAATGTTTTCGTAGGTGCACTGAAAGTCGGCGAGAGCGGCGCGGATGTGTTCGATCTCCACTCCCATTCCGCGCGCGAGGGCTGCTGCAAACAGTGCATTTTGAACATTATGGCGCGCTGCGCCGCCGAACGTTGCTGGTACGTCTGCCACATTCATAAGAATCGTCGGGCCGCCATCATCGTCAAGCATCAGCAGTTCCGCATCTTTTTCTTTGACGAGCCGCGCGCTGCGACCACCGGCAGCCGCGTGGGTCACTACGGCAGTAGTGTCGCTTTCCATCGTAACGAGGTAAATGTGATCCGCCACCGCGGTTTCCCGCATTGCCAAGCAAAGCGGGTCATCGGCGTTGAGAACAAGCGTGCCGGTTGCTGCTTCGGCGACAATTCGTTTCACCCGCGCCATATCAGCGATGGACTCTATACCGAGGTCGCCCAAATGGTCAGCGGTGACGTTGGTGACGGCAGCGACGTCACAGGTCCTGAAACCCAGTCCTCGTTTGATCAATCCACCCCGGGCAACTTCGGCGACCACCGTCTCGGTTCGGGGGTTGTGCGCCGCCATGTGGAATCCGCTAGTACCGGCGAGATCGCCTTTGACTACCCACCTACCGGCCACCGAAACGCCGATCGTCGACACCAATCCGACGCACTTCCCCGCAGTTTCGATTATATGCGCGAGCATATGAGACGTTGTCGTTTTACCGTTCGTGCCGGTTATCGCGGCGATGGGGATTTGATGCGTTTCCTCCGACGGAAACTTCAGATCTAGGATCGGTCCGACGGTATCGCGTTGTTCACCGCCCGCGGCGACCCAATGTGGCCGCAAGCCCGGCGATTTGTTGACCTCGCAGATAGCGCCGCCGATTTCGAGGTGCGACTGCGCGATGTCACGGGTGATGAAGTCGACGCCAACAACTTCGAGCCCTACGGCCTCGGCGGCGAGCTCCGCCATGTGCCGGTTGTCGGGATGCACCTGCTCCGATACGTCCAAGGCCGTGCCGCCGGTCGAGATGTTGGCCGTGTGTCGCAGGAACACCTGTTCGCCCTTCTTGGGGATCGAGTCCTTGGTGTAGCCGCGATCTGTCAGCAGCTTGGTTGCCGCATCATCGAGCGTCAGTTTGACCAAAACATTCTCGAAGCCGATACCGCGTCGGGGATCGGCGTTGGTCTTGTCGACGAGTTCCTCAACGGTGTGCTGTCCATCACCGGTGATACTGCCCGGAATCCGCCGCGCAGCCGCGATCAGCTTGCCGCCGACGACCAGCATGCGGTGGTCGTAGCCTGGAACATACTGTTCGACAATCGATTCTTGCCCGGTCTTGGAAACTTGATTGAAAGCGTGCTCGACGGCGGCCTCGTCGCCAAGACCGACATATACGTCAGTACCCTTGCTGCCGCTACGCGGTTTGACGACAACCGGAAAACCTAGCCCGGCGGCAGCGCGCTTGGCATGTTCCAGTTTGGTCACCACAGTCTGGCGGGTGACAGGCAAGCCAAGCGAAGACAGAATCTGGTTCGTCATCGCCTTATCCGAGGCGATAATACTGGTTGAAATTAGACTCTCATCGTCCCACAAATTCTGGTACAGCCGGTGGCCAAACCGGCCATAGCCAAGCTGCACCATGCCCCGGCCGTACTCCACGCGGAACCAGGGAATGTTTCGGGCCTCGGCCGCCCCGACAATTGCGGCCGTCGTAAGGTCGAGACCATGTCGGGGCGCCTCCGACAGGAATAACTCAATGGCATGCGCCACATTGTATTCGGGCCGCAAGCCGAACCGTTCGGGGTTCCCGGGGGAAAGTAGATGAAACACGAGCGGTGTCGCCGCCTTCAGGGCAAAGAACGCAACCGGGTAGTCCCGGTATTCGCACACAATTTCGAACCCGCCCGGTGTGCCGGAGGGAACCGTAGTCGCCGCGTCGACCCGCTGCCCAACTAATTTTTGTAACTCGATCGCTGTCTGGGCGACGCCCTCGGCGAGAGTGTCTCCATCGGTCATATCGGGCGAAGGCCCGACATTCTCGTTAACGACCGCGCCCCGCAGCCGTTTGCTCAGATCGGGAAATATTTCGATCAGCGGGGCGAAGAAATCTTCGGGAGATTGTGGGATGCGCCAAGTACCCAAAAATTCTGCATGCAATCTCAGGTGAAGTGCAGGTGCGGAAACGTAGAGATTGGGCCCTCTGTACCTTCTTATGATCTCTAGTTTCATTTTTCGGTCTCACAGGGTTCGATTGTTGATTCGGAACTGCTCGGCCGTTCATCGAAGACGAAGAAAACATGCCCAATTCTCTCTGTCATTTTATTGACCCTACCCGAGATATCCGAAGATTGCGGAATATGTGCTTCGATCTAGTCATCAAGGGACATTATACCGCTTGCTGAAATCTTTGCCCTCGGGCGCTTTTCGTATTTTTAGGATATTAGCGCACAAAAATGAGGTCGGTGGTCGCGGCCCTCGATGCAGCCGCTCGTGGTTCGATTCCAAGGGTGACAGCGGCGTACGCAGGACTGATCCAGGATGTGAGGCTTGTATTGGGTTGAGTGGGTCGGATACAGCGCGCCGAATGGATCATTCGAAATCGTTCAGACCCTAACCGCATTAAAATGTTTCGTGAGATCTGCATTCAACATGGCACCGTTATGTCCGGTACTGGCTATTCGCGACCGAATGGCCTATTGCAAACTTCGCCCGCTCTTCCCCCCGCAAGCGACATTCTCAGGAGCCTGAAACACTATAGACTATAATGTTTCAGCTTCCGCTGTTTCAGCGGGCAAACAATCGGTTTCCTGTTCTAAGAACGATGCGTCTTGAAACACTTCGCCCGAAGATAATTGTCTGACGTGCGTCAACGCGGCCTCAGACGCCCCCTACTCCGCCGCCGCCGGCACGCGGTGGACGCCCCGCAGGTGGCGCGACATTATGCCGAAATCGTGCTGCACCCGGATCAGCGCGGGGACGACCAGCAATACCAGAAACGTCGTGATCATCAGGCCGAAGACGAGCATAATCGCCATCGGGATCAAAATCTGCGCCTGAAGGCTGCGCTCGAACATCAGCGGCGTCAGATCGCCATGGTCGTCGCCGAAGTCAGGATGAACGCGCGCAGGTGGCCGCGGGCGCCGTCGGCGATGGCGGTGTCTAGCCGCACTTTGTCAAAGCCGCCTCGGCACGTTCGTCCAAGGACAGACCTAAACCCGGCATCGTCGGAATGGTCAATTGATCCCGGTCGGGACGCAGGGCGCTTCCTGCGAGGCTGTCGGCCAGGAACTGTGGCCCATTTAGGGCGCACGGATAGTCAATGTCTGCCCATGCGAATACATGAGCCGAGGCCGCCAGCGACAAATCCGGATCGGCCAGACCGGAACCCAGCACGAGCAAACCCTCCGCCCTGAGTAAGTTGACGATTTCCCAAGTCGGCCGGATACCAGCGTTTCGTGCCGGTTTCAGGGCGACACCATCGAGCATCTTCAGCGCAATAAATTCGTTTAGTTCGACTGGAGAGATAATGCCTTCATCCATCAGTACAGGCAGCGCCCCTTGTCTTTTCAATCTCTGATACCCTCGAATTTGGTTCGGCGGCAACGGCGACTCCATGACATCCACCCCGACGTCGGCCAGCCGGGGCAACACGTCCAAGGCCGTCTCCACCGAATAGCCGACGTTCGCATCAGCCCACAAAAAGCAATCGGGCGCAAAAGCACGGACTTTCCGCGCCAACTCCAAATCATAGGCGGGGCTTTGCGGTGAACCGACCTTGATATTGAAATGCCGGTAACCTCGCTCGCGCCCCTCTTCCAACTGCCTCTCGATCATCTGCATATCCGGTGAAGCGATGGTCCAGCTTAGAGTCAACGCCCTTCGCGTCGCACCGCCGAGAAGCTGACACACCGCTTGGCCCTTCTGTTTGCCAACCAGGTCATAGCAAGCCAAATCAACAGCCGCCTTGCATAGTGGCTGCCCGACTGAAAAGCCCGGCCTGATCGCTTGATTCATCCGCGAATGAACATCATCGATATCCGTTGGATCGGCGCCGAGAAGGATTGGCGCCAAATAAAGGGAGAGAGTCGTTTCGATGGTTTCGACCGTCTCGTAGGTCCAAGAAGGAATGGGAACCGCTTGACCCCAGCCCTGTCGGCCATCTTCATCGGTCAACCGCAATAAGACCGAAGGTCGTCGCACCGTGCCATCGCTGTCTGGCCGAAAGAACTTAAACTCACCGGCAAACGCGTAGTCGAACCGACCGGTTTCAATGCTAACAATACGGCTCAAAGCATCGTCCTTCTGTAAAAACTATCCGCGATTTCAGTACGAAACGCAGGAGTATGGCGCACACCGGCCACATATTCGAACACCCCATAGAGATACCCGACTCGTCCTAAATTAAACCGCGAAACCGATCATCCGGCAACTCAACGCCTATGCCGAATCCGCATGGCCGGAATGAGAGGCTGGACGTCCGGTATGGGTCATCTGGTCTTGCCCGGTTTCAATGGACAGCTTTGAATGAACCGGCTGACCGTCCTTCGAAGTCAGCCGAACTGATGTTGCCAATGCAACCGTGGCGCCGTTTCCTGTTCTAAGATCAAAACGCCTCAGAACACTTCGCCCGAAGATAATTGTCTGACGTGCGTCAACGCGGCCTCAGACGCCCCCTACTCCGCCGCCGCCGGCACGCGGTGGACGCCCCGCAGGTGGCGCGACATTATGCCGAAATCGTGCTGCACCCGGATCAGCGCGGGGACGACCAGCAATACCAGAAACGTCGTGATCATCAGGCCGAAGACGAGCGTAATCGCCA